>CAZXYF010000141.1:0-2497 GCA_964644705.1 uncultured candidatus Brocadiaceae bacterium
TGAGTAAACGGTTACTACAAAAAAGGGTGCGTCTAACGGCGTTAGAGCGGCTTTTTACCCCCTGGAAAACGGCGCTAACGGGGAAAGACGGTTGATAGTGAACTGATTAAGGCGCTGGAGCTGGTTCAATACAGACGACAAACGACCGACGACAGACGATGTGGACGGACAAACGGACAGAGGTCAGGGGGCAGAGGTCAGAGGTCAGGGGGGAGCGACGAACAACAACGGATTAACGGCAACGGCTCCACGCAGGATGCGAGCGATACTATTGACAGCAAACGGCGGGACGGCATAAGAGAAAAAGATGGGGGATAGTCCATATCTGCAGTGTAATCGCGGATTTGTTCCACGGCTTTGAGTATGTCTCTGACACGGAATTTCCAATCTCTAGGCGGCACGGACGGCCGCCTTAAGAATTTGATCCTTCAGGGCTTCATGAAGTTCATCGCGTGTTACAAGATCAACCGGGCGCCCCAGAATCTCAGAAAGGCGGCGCTGCAGCCGCGCCATGGCAAATAGCCCCACTTCAGTATCGTCCGCAAACCTGACGAGAATGTCGATATCACTGTCCGGTCGATCTTCGCCCCGTACAACGGAACCGAAAACCTGTAGCTCCACCACCCGAAACTCATCCAGCAGGCTCTTATGCTCCTGCAAAATATTCACAACCTCATCGGTCGTCATAGTCTTCCTCCTTCCTGGAAAGCCCACGCTGCAGTTCCATATCCCGGTAAGCCATTTTAGATGGGAGGGTGCGAACATACAACATCTATATTCTGATCTTAGGAATGCGCGCAGCTCGGGCGGATCGAGGGGGTGTTTTTACTCATGTTCCGCCGCGAGCAGATCCGTTTTAGTCGCTTTGCTGCTGACTCTCCCCGTTTTGTTGATTAAAAGTCGAAGGGCAAAACGCTCGGAAATCCCTTTACCAGCAAGTACATCCTCCTCCGTAAAACGCGCCAGCAGCATCTCGGCTTTAACCTTGCGATTCCGGTCGTAGGAGACGTAGATTGTACCGTCTTGCGCCTGAAAACCGGACGGGTAGGCGCATTCGCGTTCATCCAGCATTAATCCCCCCTCCCAGCTTTCCCCTCCGTCGCGCGAGATCCACGCCGTCATGTGCGAGCGTCCACGGAAGGCCTCATCAGAGATCCAGTCCATTGTGCCGTGCTTGACAAGCAGCCAGTGGCCGGACTGCAGGTTCATCAGTACCAATCGTGAACGGGCATTGGGGATGCCATTGACGCGCATCGGTGTCCAGGTGCGTCCCTGGTCGTGTGATTCACACTCCAGAATGGATTGCTTATTGTCATCTTGGTTCCCGTAGCGATTGAAAATGACCAGCGTGCCGTCCCCGCGTTCGGCGACCGAGTACTCGTCGTAATCCGGCGGATCCTCCCCATGCAGGGGACCGCCGAGTTCAAAGGTCTCCCCGCTGTCCCGGGATATCAGCGGACGCGAGGGAAAGAGCTCTCGGGACTCTTTGAGATCCAAGCCCTCACGGCGGATCCAACAACCGGTCGGAAAGATCCAGGTGCCATCTCGGAGTACAGTTGGCGCGTTGAGCAGATTCTGTTCGTCGACCAGTTTGCGCGGCGCACTCCACCGCCGGGCGTCATCCTCCGGATTGGCACAGGTGATGGCCCACAACGACGATCGGCGTCCCCTCAGGCCTTCAGGATATTGATTGAACATCACCCACAGCACGCCGTCAGGACTGGTCCAGACCACTATGTGGTCCGTGCGGACCGGGCCGTCCCCATCGGTATCGATTACCAGCTGGGGATCGGTCCAGCTCTCACCATCGTCATCGCTAAAAACGACCATGCCGTAATTCAGATGCCCTTCACCGTCGCCACCCCCGGAAAAACCGGACCAGAGCCGGCCGCCCGGGGTTCTGGTGACAGTCGTGACATTGGTAAAACACCGGTTCTCGTCAGCGTATTGTTGGCCGGGATTGACATCAACTTCCGGAACGGGCTGCCGTGTGCCGGCAACCTCCACGAAATCCATACATGCGGACTCGACCTTATCTTTTCCGTGTTTTTGTATCATTATTGAGTATGGTTCCTGTGCAAGCTCAAAGATGGTTCCAGCGCCCTGCCAAAAGGGCCTATCGCGTTGTTTGCGCATTTCCGGATAGTGCAGAAATACCCCTGCAAGCGATCCGTCATAAGTGTCCTAAGGTGTCAGGCAGCTTCTATGGGTCGTATTCTCACGCTATTTTGCTCAGAAGATACAGCGATACACTGATTCAAGGATACAAAGTTTCACTTTGATTCCCTGCATCCTTGTATCTTCCACAGCCCTCCACTAAAGATCGAATTCCCTGGGTGCCCAAAACCTCAGGTTATTAATGACAATTCGCTTAGTCGGGATAAGCCCGTCCGTATGCCCATTTATTGTAACATGGTTTGTGCGATATTCACGTTTTTCGTCTTTGACAATCGGCGGTAACGGGGGGAGGTTAGTTGTTAGTTGTTAGTTGTTAGTT
>CAZXYF010000141.1:2597-8083 GCA_964644705.1 uncultured candidatus Brocadiaceae bacterium
TGGTTGCTGGTTGCTGGTTGTTGGTTAACGGCGACCGCAACAACAGTGTACGAGGACGACTACACGAAACATTTGGGGTGGGCGACGCGGGACGAAAGGCGGCAATCGGACGATGGTCTCAGGGGGAATCGGGGGAAAGGATACGGATTGGATTTTCAAGTTCGGTCGCACAATAACAACGGAGGGTAAACGAAAAAATCGGAGGTAAAAGTGCGGGCTCGATGGTAAACTTGTTTTGTGGGCCAGACCGTGCTACAAAAACACTCTCAGAAGTGCCAGAATTGTTCCCGATACCCGATGTTCCCGCACTACAGCAGGAGATTGCGATGAAAAATTCTCTTATTAGCCTGTCCCTGGACGACGAAATAGGCGCACTGCCGTTCATACGAAATGCCGTGTGGACGGATTCTCAACAACCAGTTTTTGAAGCGAAGGGCGGGGATGGCGACGCATTGCCGCATTCCTTTTTTCCGGTGGAGCGTGTATCAGAGTGGGAAAATGATACGGGGGAGCCTTTTCACTCCGCTCGGCGGACGGTTGTGACCGCCACCGGGATGTTGGCGGAGCGAACGGTTGAACTCCATCATACGCGGCCTGTTTTGCGCACGCGTGTCAGCCTGCACAATCCGACGGACCAGGAGATCGATGTTCCATGGTTCCCGATTTTTCATGGGAACTGGTCGATGCCGACGCAGGAGTGCTGGGTTCGGTGGTGGAAGGCGTTGAGCTACGAACGATGCCAGCAGCCCGTATCGGCGGAAACGGTCGCGCTGGGCAGCTTTCTGCACAGTTCGGATGCCCGTTACGATGCGACAAGTGAGAGGGGGACCGGGACGATGCCGTACTGGATGATCGGCCATCGGCGGGGACGGCTCTTCTTCGGGTTGGCCTGGAGTGGCGGCTGGAAAGCGTCGATCGGGATAGAGGAGGATCGCCTGCGGATATCCGCTCATCTGCCCGATGAGGAATCTCAGTTGAACATTCGTCCGGGCGAAACGGTCGATGGTCCGATGCTGTATGTTTATTGCACGCGGGAGACGGAGGATGCTCGGGCGCGGGAGACGTTCATGGAGCAGCGGGAGCAACTGGCGCAGGAGTTGTACGGCGGACCGACCCCACAACTCCCGCTGGTCTGGAATCACTGGTATTCCTGTCGTTTCGATTTCGACTGCGAGTACTTCCTGAAACAGGCCGACGCTATGGACGAATACGGGTTCGACTATTTCGTCGTTGATGCCGGCTGGTATGAGGAAGTGGGGGAATGGACACCGGATTCGGACAAGTTCAAACCGGATGAGCTGGAGTCCGGGCTCACGGAGATCGCCGAAGACGGCATCCCGGTCGGAATATGGTCCTGCCCGCAGTATGTATCCGATCGCGATGACCGCCGTGTGGATGAACCGGTCTATCGCAACGATTTCATCGATGGGTATCTGCTGAATATGGCGGGAATGGATTTTTCATCCTATCTCACGAATCACGTGCGGAATCTGCGTCGCCGGTTTCAGATCGACTGGTGGAAATACGATCAGGAGATTTTTGTTGGGGATACGCGAGATGGGACAATGAGGAATGTGCTGAGCTTTCAGCGGGCCCTGGAAGCGGTTCGCGAGGCTGAACCGGACCTGGTTATAGAAAATTGTCAGAGCGGCGGTCGCATGATCAGCGAGTTCACTTCGTTGCTCACGCAGGTTCACTGGATACGCGACGGGGGGCACAATGGTCTGGAACATGCGCGCCAGAACATCCGAACCGGACTGGGAGCAATGGATTGCCTCTTCCCATGGAGTTGCTTCCGATGGAGCAACAACATCAGTGAAATGGATCCGGCCGATGATGAACTGACGCGGATGTACTGTCGGAGCGCAATGCTCGGCCTCTGGGGCATATCCGACGATCTTTCGCGAATCCCGCAACGACAGAAACGGATTCTTCGGGAGGAAATTGAGCATTATCGGCGCATCAACCCGGTCAAGAGACACGCCCTGTACGAAATTTATCCGCCGCAGGACGGGGCATCGTTTGCTGGCGTCATATACTATGACACCGAGCGGACCTCGGGCGTCGCCCTGCTGTTTCGCTGGGACGCGGAAGGCGCTTTTCTGCGCCAGATGCCGTTGAACCTGGCCGACGAAAACCAATATCAGCTCGAAGACGTTGACCGGAAAACGACTCGCACGGTGTCGGGAGAGGAATTATCGAGCACTGGACTGACGGTCGAGTTCGCAGCGGAACAGCGCTCGCGACTGTACATGTTCAGCGAAGGATGAGAATGCGGAGAGGAAGGGGATAACTTCGCCGGCAAACCAGAGCAGAAGGTTTGATGGGGTGGTTTTAAATAAAAAACGGGCGGATTGGGATAAATCCGCCCGTTGAGGGGTGCCATCGGGAAAGGAGGGGACCTCCCCGATAGCGCGTGGTGCTAACATATAGGGTGGGAGCACCACGCTTTTAGGGACAGGCAGCTGCTTATTATTATAGCGGGATGTGATCTGCATGCAAGCCCTAAATGTTTTTTTTCGGTTAACTCAGGCCGTAGTGTTTCCTCAGAATCCACTCCACGGTCAGGCAGCTCAGGACAAAGATGAAAAAGAGGGGGGCGTTCCAGAGGTTCAGTTCGTGCCGGCGGATGATGTTTTGGCTCCGGCTGACGATCTCCCCGGCAATGTCCGTTGCCGTAGCTATGGTGTGGTGGGTGCCTCCACTTTCCGCCGCCGTCTGATGCAGGGTCGTCTCATCCACGTCCACGCGATCAAATTCGCTTACGGTTTGCCCGACGGCGAACCTTAACCGCTGTGGATCGGCGGATCCTCCCTGAATGTCCGCCGTTACCGTGGCCTCATACGTTCCGTTTACGGGGGGCTCAAACGTCGTCGTGTAACGTTCCGGAACCATCGGTATCGGACGTAGCGATAGCGTTTTGCTATGCCTGGCGCTCTCGTCCTCTTCGCTCCCGGAAGTCGGCACGTCGCGGGGAAATTGGATCCTGGCCCGGACAGCGGGCGCTTTTTCCCCAGTCGGCGAGCGGTTGCCCAGCTTGGCTTTAATCGTCACCGTTTCGCCGGGATCATACCTTCTGGAATCGGTCCAGGCGGTCAGTCCGGTCGCCTCATCCTCGGGTGGGCGTCGTTTTTCCGGATCTTTGAGCCACCGGAGGGACTGTCGCCAGAAACGGTAGTAGGGCGAATTCAGCTGGTCCCCCTCGACGTGGAATCGCCACTTCCATGTGCTGTTGGCGGTCAGGGCCAGGACCTGCCCGTTGCCGCTGCGCTGCACCGCAACAACTGGCGACGCCACCGATTCGGCGTTTGTCGGCGGTCGTATGCACAGCACAGTTGCACCATCCTTTATGCCGGATACCTCGTTCATACCGCCGAGGGCCACCTGTTTGTCCCCGGATGTGAAGAAAGGCGCACATCCACGGAAAATCGGATGTGCTTTCCCGGCCGGTGTCAGGCGCGGGTGAAATGAGCCCGCAGAAAATGAGTTGGCATCGCGGATCGTGACCGGGAGGAGTTCCGAGAGTGGCGTCCCGCTCCATCCGCCGGTCCCATAGGCGTTCTGGCCTCCCATTACCAGCAATCCACCGCCTTCCCGCACGAATTGGGTGAGCAAATCCAGCTGGTTCCGTTTGAATTCCTGCCGCCGCAGATTGCCCATGAGGATAACGTCGAATACTTTATAGCCTTTTTCCGTGGTGGGCAGTCCCTGCTGGAGGGATATACCCGGGTCCACTCCCTGCTGATAAAACTGGTCTTTGGTCAGTTTGATTACGCTGGTCAATTTAATGTTTGGATCGCTTGCCAGAGCACGACGCAAAAAACGATATTCGGCGCGAACCACCCCCTCCACATACAGAACTCGTATGCGGGGATTCGTCACGTTGACCGTGAAGGAGCGCTGGTTGTTCTGCAGGATCTTCTCGTCCTGCAGCCGGGGAAGGGCGAGGCGAAGCCGGTGGATGCCGGTGTTTTGCGGGGTGTACTCCAGCCCAACCTCCGTCGTTCCCTCTTCGGACGGCAACGTGATCTCCCTGACCGCCAGTTGTTCGTCGTCCTGCCGCAACGAGAGCGTCACCGTCCGCTCGGATTCACTCCAGTCACCGAGTCCGCGGTGAACGAGTTGAACCGGAAGCACGGTCCGGTTATCGACGATGAATCTCGTGTTGGACGGCGGGCCGCTGATGCCGATATCAAGAAATCGCCCGCGACGCGCGGTTTTGCCGCCAACCGTAATCGTGTGGATCGGTATTCCAAGATATCGTGCCGTCTCCTGCGGTGGCCGACCGGTGGTATTTACTCCGTCGCTGATGAGGATGACGTTACTCACCGACCGGCTACCCACACGCGACACGGCATTTTCCAGGGCGTCGCCAATGGGCGTGGCGGGGGCATCGGCGGTGAGCCTGGCTCCCGGACGGGGTTCACGGAGACCGGACCCAAAAGTGAACAGACGGACGGAGTGATGACGCCGGAGCCGATCCATCAGATTGTATGGCGCATCGCGCAGGAGATGCAGGGCGGTATCCAGTCGGGAGCGGTCCTGCGGTGTGTCCTGAATGCCCATGCTCTCGGAAGTGTCCAGAAGGACCAATATCGGCTTGCCCTGCTGTTCTGCGCTGGTGTATCGGATCACCGGATGAAGGAGGAACAGGGCAATGGCCACGATGACAACTCCGCGCAGGATGCAGAGACAGGCGTAAACCCGGCGGGGAACGGCGTGTTTCCGGGAGCGATACAGCCACCAGGATAAAAGGGCGGCCAGTACCCCCAGAACCATGACCGGCAGGATGGGCCAGTTGCCGGTGAATGTGAATTGCCAGTTGGTCATCGATGAAACGCCAGAAAAAGAGTCAGAAATTTTTATTACGGCACAATCCAATCAGTGCTGTTTCAGCCAGCGATTCGCTATGAAAGTCTCAAACAGGGCCAGAGCTATGGCAACGAGCAGCAGATAATTCCAGAGCGGCAGTCCCTCCCGCTGTCGGGTGATGGAGTCGCCGAGTTGTTCCGGGTCCTGTACGACTAGGAGGTCGTCGCTGAAATGTTGCCGGGCTGTGTCCATCGCGATGCTCCTCGAGTCGCTTTCATCCCGCGGAACATTGACGGCGAAAAAGTTTTCACGAAGCCCTTTTGTCGCGTCGTATTCAACCCGGTATATGCCCGGTTTTGCGGTCTGGCTGAAGGTCAGAGGGCGGGTGTCATCCCCCTTTGTTGGCTCCAGGACGACGGGTTTGGGCTTGTTCTCAATGCTTTTATCCTCTCCGGTTCGCGGGGGATAGATGCGAATCTCTCCGGATTCATAATCGCGGGGCGGATCCAGTCTGTATGTGGTGTCCACGGTGGCGGAGCGCGGTTGGACGCGGGTGCTTCCCAGATGGTAAACGAGTCGTTGCAGGAAGGGCGGGAAAAAAGGCCGGAGGGCCATATTGCTCCATCGGGTATCGCAGGAGGTCGTGCTGAGGAAAACGGTTCCGTCGCCGATGT
>CAZXYF010000142.1:0-2950 GCA_964644705.1 uncultured candidatus Brocadiaceae bacterium
GCAGAAGCGCTCAGGAAACACCGGTTGTTATTCCCGGCTATTTTGCGAATTGGGGGTCACTGTATTTTCCAACGGATCAGGAGTTCTGCGCCTCCATCATCGCCCCCCATTTTGTGCATTGAAAGCCAGAGAACGCGCACCTCATGGGCCTCGTCAATAAGCCGAACCGGGTTAGCGCACCGTATGAGTTGCTTTTGGGTCTTCAGATGATGGATTCACCGGTATCACGAGTTCGAACCGACTGCCTTCACCGGGTGTGCTGTCCATCACCAGAATCCCGCCCAGTAATGCTACCCGCTCTTCGATACTGAACAAACCCAGCCCCCGATTTTCAACCGGTTGTTCCTCCAGATCATCCGGATCAAAACCCACTCCGTCATCTTCAACAACAATGCGCACGTTATCGTTCCGCTGAAGCATTTCAAGTTTAGCCTGATCGACCTCGGAGTGTTTGACAGCATTGTACAGCAATTCCCTGGTCGCTCGATAGGCAAAATTGCGTCGCTGTTCCGGCATATCAGACACTTCCTTCTCCACGTCAGTTCCGATCTCGAATCCATATCGGGCGGCCATGTTTGAAGCCAGATAATCTAATGCCGGTCCCAGCCCCTGCGTATGGAGCATCGGAGGGGCGAGCTCGTGGCTCAAGGAACGGGACGTCTGGATGGCCTCGCCCAGCGCCTCGGTCACCTCTTCTGCCGCTTGCTGGAGTTCCGCATCCTCCGCGGAACCAAACACCCCCGCGCGTAGCTTTGCGTAGGCGAGAGTCTGCTGCAGATCGTCATGCAGCACACGCGCAAGTTTACGCCGTTCCCGGTCCTCAGCACTCGCCAGTTCAAGCGCCAGGCGCTGCAGCTGCTCGGCCCGCTGTTCAACCTCCGCGGTGCGCTGTTCCACCCGGGCCTCCAGTTCTGCGTTGAGTTCCCTCAACTCCTGTTCAGCCTTCTTTCTCTCCGTAATATCGCTGAACAACACACCAATACGTCCCGGATTGGTTTTGTAGGCATGCACCTCGAACCACGAATCGACCTCGGACACGTAGTTTTCCATCCGGACGGGCCGGCCGGTGCTTTCCGTCTGCTCAACCCCCTCCAGCCAGTAGGACTGGATCCCCGGCATCACCTGGCGCAGCCGCTTACCAATCACATCCTCCCGTTTGAACCCGATAACTTCCTCCGTGGCCGGGTTGGCGTCCACTATCCTGTAGCCGGTCGTCTCCCCGACCTCGTTGGTAATGCTTTCCAGGAGTCCGAAGCCCTGACTCATATTGGTGAAAAGATCATGATAACGCTGCTCGCTCTCTCGCAGGGCATCCTCGGCGTGTTTACGTTCTGTAATATCGTTCAGCAACGCCGCGAATCGCCCCGGGAATGTCTGGTAGGCAAGCACCTCGTACCATCGATCCAAATCCTCGGAATAATTCTCGAAATGCGCCGATCCGCCGGTGAAGGCCACCTCCGCACAGGTTTCAATCCCGAAACTCTCGGTATTCGGAAACACCTGCCGGACGGTCCGCCCCACAATTTCATCCCGACCCAGATCGATCATGTCCTCAAAGGCGGGGTTGACCTCCACAAAACGATAATCCGTGGGACGCCCTTCCTCGTCGGTGACAATCTCATGCAGAGCAAATCCCTCCGTCATGTTGTTGAAAAGCGTCCGGTAACGTCGCTCACTCTCACTCAGGCGGTGATACAGCAGATTGTACGGACTGGCCAGTCCCGTAACGATCACGGCTTTATAGATCAAATAGTAGGAGACCACTTTGAACGAATGTCCCAACACAACGTATAAGTCGCTGGTATTCCCATAGAACGTGAAGGACAATTCCGAGGCCACTGCCAGAAGGATTGCCCCCAGAAGCAGGTGCAGCACTCCTTTTTCAAAAGCGGCCCGCCGGCGATACAGCAGCCAGGCTCCGCCCAGCAACATCTCGCAGACAAGAAGTTCGCTGCCAACCTTGAACAATGTCGGCCCCGTTTCCGCCGTCCAGCAAACGGGAAACATTCCGGCGAAAATAACCCCCACAAGCAGTGTGGTTACTCCGGCACTCCCGGCCAGTGTCACCCGGGGGCGGAGGGATCGGTTCACAACGAGGGGGGCCAGCAAAAGGGTCAAACCCTGAAGATACCGGGCACCCACCCACAACTGAATTGCCAGGTCTGTGCCGTATTCCGGGAACACGCCCATCCCGGGAAACGCCAGCGCGTGGATCAGATCCACAGCCGCAACAGAAGCGTAGCCGATCCCCACGAGAAGGAAATAATCGTTATCGAGGACATCCCGTGAATTCCACGCCAGCATGGCCACACCAACCGCAACCGCCACAGTAAACCCTTCGGCCAGGCTGTGGAAAAGGAGGTAGTTGTAAACGCTGGTTGCGTAGAGAACCCCAAAAGCCAACAGTATGAAGAGCGCCCCCACCAGCCAGACCATCGGCCCGGATGGAACATCATCCGCCGTGGCTGCAGAACCCGACCGGGGTCGAAGTTTCCGCTCGGGCACGTGTCCCGCCGCTCGCCCTGTTCCTGTCCTCTTCTTCCTGTCACCTTGGCTCATGCATTTGCCCCTTGCCCCCCCGCTTACGTCATTTTGCTCCTCAACCCACAATCCCACTATAGCACCGTTACCCCAGCCGATCAAAATCTTACACCACAACCAGGGGCCGTTCGCACAAATGCTGTGCCGAGGGCTCACTCCCGCCACCGCGGGCACACCGTCTTTACTTCCCGCACATATCCGCCGCTGCAAACGCTTGAAATGTTCCGGATAGTTCCTGTCCTCAAGGGCCGTACGCGGTGCTGCGCGGATGTTCAATGAAGCACAGGACGTATTTGTTGAGGTGAATGCGCCACGCTTGCACCGGGTATGTGTATCGTTCAACATGCTCAATGGGCGTTGGGAGATGAACGATGAAACGCAAACTGGAGAACTGGTTTGGGGACGTATG
>CAZXYF010000142.1:3050-8066 GCA_964644705.1 uncultured candidatus Brocadiaceae bacterium
CAATCTGGCATGACGCTGCGACAACCCGCCACGCGATGGCAGGATGCCTGCCCCGTGGGCAACGGATCCATCGGCGCAATGGTTTATGGACATATCCGGAAGGAACAAATCCTCCTCAATCACGAACGCCTCTGGCGCAAAAGTCCCAAGCCGGAGCTGGCGGATGTCTCCGAT
Organism: uncultured candidatus Brocadiaceae bacterium; assembly: GCA_964644705.1. Taxonomy (GTDB): domain Bacteria; phylum Planctomycetota; class Brocadiia; order SM23-32; family SM23-32; genus CAZXYF01. The sequence goes on from CAZXYF010000142.1 coordinate 3,225, forward strand.
CTCCGGGAAGAAGTGCGCGCTTTGCTTCACAACGGCCAGTACGAAGATGCGGCTGAACTCCTGCCAAAAGCGATGATCGAACGCGGGGGAGCCGGGAAAAGACCCGATCCCTACTCCCCCCTGGGCTGGCTGCACCTGGATCTGGACAAACCGGGCGGGGTGTTCACCGGTTATCGTCGCGGGGTGGATTTCACAACCGCCGAGGCGTGGACACAGTGGACAATCAACGACGCTGAATTTTCCCGGCGGTGTTTTGTCAGCCGGGAACACGACGCAGTTGTGATCCACCAGTCCGCCGACATGCCCGTGGTTTTTGATGCTTCCCTGTGCTTCCAGGCGGAAGATCGGTTCAATCAGGCCCGCACGCAATACGCACAGGCCACTTTTCAGAACACCATGGGATCACAGGATGATGATCAGATGGCAAACCCGTTCTCCCTGCCGGTCGAGACCACCGCAGGCAGCGACGCCTCGTGTTTCTGGCTCATCGGCGAAACGGAAGAGGATATGAGATACGGCACGGTCGGACGCGTCATCGCCCCCGGCGGAACGATGACCACGTCGGATGGGGTGCTATCGGTCAGTGACGCGGAGGAGCTGCTGGTGCTGACGAAAGTTTTCACCGACGAAGCTCCGAACGCCGCTCTGGACCGACTCCGCAATGAACTTCTCGACCTGCCGGAGGACTACGATCAACTATTGGCTCCCCACGCTGAATCACACGACCAGATATTTAACCGGTGCCGCATCACGCTGGGCGATGGCGATGACGGGGAGACGCCCAATGCGGAACTTCTGGCGGAAGCCTACGACGGTGAAGCGCCCGACGCCCTGCTGGAACGGATGTATCACTTCGGCCGATACCTGCTGATCTGCTCCTCGGGAGAACTGCCCGCCAACCTCCAGGGCGTGTGGAACGGCCACTATTCCCCCCCGTGGAGCAGCGACTATCACAACGACGAAAACATCCAGATGAATTACTGGCAGGCCGGTCCGGGCAACATGCCCGAACTGATGATGCCACTGATGGAATATTACACCTCGTTCATGGACGACTACCGCGAGAACGCCCGGAAGCTGTACGGAGCCGACGGCATCCTCCTGCCCATCGTCCAGACCACTCACGCCCTGGCCCGATCCGCCCCCTGGGTGCACTGGACGGCGGCCGCGGGGTGGATGGCCCAGCATTTCTACGATTATTATTCGTTCACGGGCGATACCGAAACGCTTGAAACACACGTCTTGTCATGGTTGACGGGCTGCCTGGACTTTTACGAGGATTTCCTCGTTGAGGACGAGAACGGCCAGCTGGAATTCTGCCCATCCCTCTCGCCGGAAAACGTGCCCGATCGAGCTGACTGTAACATGGTCACCGTCAATGCCACAATGGATCTGGCCGTCTGCCGGGAGGTCCTCACCCATCTCAAATCAACCTGCCGCACCCTGGGCGGACACCAGGACACCATTCAGCGCTGCGACGCCATTCTGACCCGACTCCCTGATTATGAGATCAACGACGACGGCGCCCTCGCCGAATGGCTGGAGGATGAATTCCCCGACAACTACCATCACCGGCATCAATCACACCTTTACCCGGTATTCCCCGGCCTCGAGATCACCGCGGAGTCCGCGCCCGAACTGTTTGAAGCCTGCCGAACGGCGGTGGAGAAGAGATTGGTGCTCGGACTCACCAGCCAAACCGGCTGGTCGATGGCGCACATGGCCAACATCTTTGCCCGTCTGGCGGAAGATGACCGGGCGGTGGAGTGTCTCGACATCCTGACCCGTGCCGAGACGGGTCCCAACCTGCTGACCTATCACAACGACTGGCGTGGAATGGGCCTGTCCCTGCCTTGGCTCGGATCGCCCCCCTTCCAGATCGATGCTAATTTCGGCCTTTCGGCGGCCGTGCTTGAGATGCTGGTGGTCTCAACACCCGATTGCATCCGGCTTCTGCCCGGGCTACCCGACCGATGGGAAACCGGTCGGGTGGACAGCATCGCCTGCCGGGGGCAGATTGAGGTGGCACTGGAGTGGGATCAGCCAAACCACCGGCTAACCGCCGAGCTAACGAGTGCAGATGGCGGCGAGATCACCCTGCGCCTCCCCCACTTCATCGAGCAAATGGACTGCCCGGATGATTCTGTTGATATCAGCCGGTCCGGCATGGGCGAGTGCTACCGGGTGGTTGATCTGCCGGCGGGTCAGCAAATCACATTATCCATTCAAATGCGTGGATGAATCCTGTTTCTGGTGGATAAAAAACTATCCTCCTGTTTTCTCGGACAGCAGATCCCACGATCGGGCATATCTCAGGCACCGACGGATGAGATTGCCTTTGATGCAACTGATAATGAAGGCCGCAAGGAAAAACACGGCCCCTAAAATCAACACCATGGTCCCTTCCGTACTGTGCGCCCGGTAAATGGCCCGGCAGACCACAAAACTCAACCAGATTCCGGAGATGCTGGTATTAACCAGGAAAGTGTATAGATACCGTTGATCATTGACGTACCACCCATATGCGGCCGCAAGAGCCATGTGCCCCAACAAATACGGAGCGAGCACAGCGGCACCAAAGTCCATCTGGTATCCCGCTGTCAGCGCTATGCACAGAAAACACGGGAGAAACCATGCAGCGGCATTCTGCAGGAAACGGGCAACGCGATCCTCAAAAAGTGCTCCCACACTCAGAACCACGGCGAGCTCAAGGTGGATTGGAACCGCACCTCCGCCCGTGTTGAAACCCGTCCCGTGCAAAGCAACCGTGATTCCCATGATAAAGGCGGTTACTGCCGTCAGTATTCTCCACGATGAACGATATCGAATTCCCTGCCAGAATCCAATCACCGCAATACCCAGAAGCGGTGTTAGCCGCGGGGCTTCCATGGTGAGGGGGTTCAACGTGGTTCCACTCGTCACGGACAATGCAGCCAGCACCACATAGAGGCCGGCTTCCGCACCGGGCACCTCCCGGATCCACGCGTAGGCGTAATAGGCGCACGCCATCACCGCTGCCAGGAGGAACGGAGGACCCGCCACACTCATGTAAGTCTGCAGATCAACCGGCATTTCCCCCGCCGGCTCGCCCACCACGGACAGGAGCATTCCCACCACCGGCACGACCAGTCCCGTGACACGCAGTTTCGTGCTATCGGAACAGACACCCGCCTCAAGCACCAGTAGCCCCAGAGCCATAACCAGCGGGGTCAGGAAGAATGGCATAAACGGACATCCGGCCATTTTGAACGGAAAGAACGACATCCCGAGCATATAGGAACGAAGACCAACCGCCAGCGCCAGCACGCCGAAAATGGCCCAGGGGAACCACGGCCAGCTCCACGGCGTACCGTTGTCCCGAACATAACTGCTACCGCGTCGGATGGCGGGTATGAGAGAAAGGAAGAGCATACCGGCCACACCGGGAAACAGATAGATCACCCAGCTCACCGCACTGGTGTTGGAGGGGCCCGCCGCCCATTCGACCACCGGGATTAAGAATGGATAAACAAAGAACAACCCCAGAAATCCGTAGAATGGAAGCCGATATAAATCCGGCAACCGAATACTCAGCAGGCTAAAGAGTCCCCAGCAGAGGACGAGTGAAAAAACCAGCCCCGTCAACATCAGCAGACCACCGGTGATTGGCGATCCCATAATGATCTCGTCGAAGCTGACCGAAAGAGACAGCAGAAGAAGCAAAACGAGCAACAGCATCGACCGCGCGTCATCCCATACCTGGCCGAAACGTACGATAAAAACGGCCGAACAGGCCATCAAAACGGTATATCCCGCCAGCACCGCAATGAGAGTCCACGCATCGCTGGACTGTTCGCTCACGTTGAACACCAACGTTAGTCCGTAAAGAACCAAACCCGCACTCATCAGGTAAAATGGATTTTGCGTATAACAGAACTTCAGGAATTTCCCCGGAAGACCCGATATTTCAATGGGGGTGCTGCCCGCTGATCGGCAAAGCTCCCACCGATCACCACCACGGTCCTTTTGGCCTGCGGGATCCCCTCCATCTGCCTGATCTGTTTCTTCATATTCCTTACCTGATTCACTCTTTTCAGAACTATCCATTGTCGAAGACCTTTCCAATAAGAATATTAGTTATCAGCCGTCTCTTCGTTTTCCTCATCCGGCATGAGTCGTTCCAGTTTGTCTATATCCGCGTGCAGCTGTATATGACCGCACGCCGTGCACACCATGGCCCGGGTGGGAACCATGGACTGCTGAAACGTCCAGAATTTGGTCTGATCGGGATGAAAATATATTTTCCCCGTCGTGCGGATATCTCCCTCCACCAGCGTCGTGTTCCCGCAGCAAACGCAGCGCCCGGCCGCCGCCTCCGCTTCCTTCCGGCCCGTCACTTTCTCAATCAACGCATCCAGCCCCTCATGCGTGAACCGCGTTGAGCCCCCCACCTTGTAATACGACAACTTTCCGTCCTTCATCCACCGAAAAATCGTCGGACGACTGACGTCCAGATACTCCGCCGCCTCCTCCACCGTGTACCATTCACGCGTCGTCTTTTCCTCGTATGTCGCATCATCAGGCATGGCTTACGACTCCTTATAAATCTCCATTCTATATTGTGCACTATTATTATCTCTCATGTCGTATCATTGTCAAGGGCAAAAATATTTGCAGCGTTTTCTGGCAGGGCTTTGTATCAACCCTCACAAAGCTTCACGTTTGCATTGCTGGAGCGGTGTGATATGGTAGCATCCGACTTGGATCCTCATCCCCGACGGTGCGATATTTCACGCATCTCAACTCTTTCCCCCCTGGAAATCTTCTGAACTATGAAACCAAATATTCTTGCCATTCACTGTG
>CAZXYF010000143.1:0-8034 GCA_964644705.1 uncultured candidatus Brocadiaceae bacterium
GCGCAAACAACGCGATAGGGCCTTCTGGCAGGGCGCTGGAGCCATCTTTGAGCTCACGCTGAAAGAGTTGTGAACAGGAGGTGACACATGCAAATCCCAAGCTGGATCTGGCTTATATGGAGGGTGTTGCGTCTGGTCATCATCGCCTATGTCGCCCTCACCGTCCTGCTTCTGTTGTTTGAGCGGCGCTTCATCTATCATCCCTCCAACCAACCCGTGGTTCCCTGGGATTCCCCCGGGATTCCGGTGGAAGACTGCTGGATGCAGACAGCGGACGGGAATCAGGTGCACGGATGGTGGATGGGGCAGGAGAACGAGGAAGCCCCGGTTGTGCTGTTTTTCCACGGTAACGGAGGCAATCTGTCGCATCGGGTTGAGTTGTTGCGTTTGCTCCACAACCGGGGCTTCCGGATCCTGGCCATCGATTACCGAGGATACGGACGGAGTGAGGGATCGCCCACGGAGATGGGGCTCTACACCGATGCCGAAGCGGCCTACGACTACCTGATCAACCGGAAGGATGTCTCTCCGGGCAGGATCATTGCGTATGGTAAGTCACTCGGAACGGCCGTGGCGCTGAAGCTTGCCCTGTCCGTGCCCGTGGGCGGGGTGATTATGGAAAGCCCGCTGGCCTCGGCCCGGGCGATGGCCGCGGAGATGGTGCCGATCGTCCCGGTGGGGCCGTTCGTGCGCGCCGAATTCAACAACGTGGAATGGGTCACCCAACTCACGCGACCGCTGCTGGTCATCCACGGCGATGAAGATGAGATCGTGCCCTTTGAACAGGGCCGGGCCGTGTACGAGGCCGCCAGCGGGGCCACGGAATTCTTCCGTGTCGAGGGGGCCGGCCATAATAACGTCTATCGCGTGGGGGAGGAGCGTTATCTCGATAAGATTGCAACGTTCTGTCACGCCGTAACCAGACAGTCAACTTCCGGGCAATGAGGGGATCCGCAGGAGTCCGGTCAGGTTGCGCAGAGCCGCGGCGGCATCTATGGGCGTGGAACCGGAGAGAAATCCGCCTATCAAAAGGCGCATGGGATCGGGACGCTCCGCCGGTCCCCAGGGCGTCTCATACACGGCATGATACACGCCCGAGTCATCATTTTCCCCGCGGATATCGAATCGTTTTCCGTTGATATCGAACCGACGGATATGGGTGGGGTCGGACTCTCCCGTGGTGCGTTCCGTGATGATCTCGCATTCCACATCCGGTGCGTCGGTCCGGGTCATCACGAATGATGCCCGTGCTCCTCGCCCGGACTGCGCATAGACGACCGTGCCAAAATCAATTCGGCCCGTTGGAACCAGCGCCTCGACTCCCGCCAGCATATGCGGGGCCAGGTCAATCCAGGTCGCATACGGATCACCATTCTCCCCATCGGCCGGCGTCGCGATATGCCCGCGGTAGGCTTTTATGGCGTCTTCGTCCGCGTTATCACGCAGAATCCGGGCGCATGTATCGGCCGAGGTGTAATACTGCGAACACATACCGAGTCGTAGCCCCGCCGCCCGGGCTTTATTCACCAGCACACGGGCTTCGTCGATCAGTTCATCGCCCGGTATCTCCGGATGGAAAAGGAGGGGCTTCTCACACAGGCAGTCGCATCCGGCATCCAGGGCCTCCATGACGTGATCGTAGTGGAAGCGGGGCGGCGAACAAACGTCGATGATGTCCGGTTCCTCCCGATCGAGAAGCGTCTCGAGGGACGTGTAAGCGCCGCCTGTAAAACCGAACATATCCGTCAGCAGATCGCGTGTCCGCGCAACCGAATCAGGGGTTGTCCCCACGAAACCGCAGACTTTTCCCCCTTCCATATCCCACCATTTGGCATGGTGCTTCCCAATGCCGCTGGCGCCGATCACGCCGATTTTTGAGGTTTGTGCCATGCTGAGGCCTCCACAGGTGTTTGAGTCGAGATGTCGCTGTACGCATATTTTTCTTGTAGTTTCCGTCCAATAGATGTTAACGTAGAGGGAAAGGGGAACGCGAACCACTCCAGAGCGGACGATCACAGTACGCATGGGGCGGTTCCGGATTCTCCGGTGCATCAAAGATCGTCAGAGGCAACGTCTCGTGCATCATTCCGTCTCTTCAAGGGGAAAAGTCATGAATCAAATCGTAGATTATATCATCCAAATCCATTCTTCTGCCGACTGGACGGCTCTCATCCAGGTTTACGGATTCAGCGCGGCCTTCATCATCGTGGCCTTACTGTTGTTGCGGCACTCCTGGAATCGGCAGGCGGCCCGGCGAGCTCATAAACGTATCGAGGAACTGAGTCATCAGGTGAACGATCTGCAGGCATCGCTGGAGCGGATGGAATCGAGCATGAGCCAGGATATCGAGAATAATCTCACGCAGAAGATGAATAACCGGGTGGATAGCCTGGAGAACAGAATGCAGGAACTGAACTCCCGCCAGTCGGAGGAACTGGATAAACGCACCTCGAATCTGAAGACGCGTATCAGCGAAATGGAGGCGGAGGTGCGCGGATTTGAACGACATCTCAACAAGGTGGAAAAACGTATGCCCAGTGTCTTTGACCGGCTGGAAGATTTCCAGCGCGCACTCACCAAGGGATATCAGAATGAGCTATCCAACGTCTTTGATTCGTTCGATAACGCCGTGGGCGCGGTCCTGGGGCAGATGAAGAACGAGCTGAAAACCAGTCTGAATCGCATAGACGGGATTGAGGAGATGGTTGACCGGCGGCGCGAGGCCGAGGACAGCTTCGGGCTGGGAGAAGAGGAAGCCAATCTCGCGGAACAATTTATCCCCGACCGCGACACCCCGGCGTCGGAGATGGACGAACCGGAACCGGTGGAGGAACCCGACACCAGGCCGGAATCGCCCGTGGCGGAGACGCCCGAGGCAACTCAGGAGGAGGAGGAATCGGAACCTTCGCTCAAGCCGCTGGATACCGGGGACGAGACGCCGGTGGAGGGGGATGAAGATGATGCATCTGCAGAGGAACCGCGCGTCGCGGGCGAGGAAGAAACAACGGAACTGGCGGATGACGATGCAGGGGAGGATGAGGAACAGGTCTGAGCAGCATCCCACCGGCGTCCCCAGCTTATCCGACCGCGTTGATCGCGTTGGACAACTCAACGAACTCATCCACACAGAGTCTGGCGGGACGTCTCCGCCCCTCCCACCCGAGCCGATCCAGAACACGCCGGGATGTTGGTTTGTCCCACGCCAGAGAAATTCCTTTGTAGATGGTTTTCCGTCGGCTTTGAAACAGTTTTTGGACGACGCGCTGGAAAACGGCGTAATTATCCGCGACCACGTCCGTTTCGGAGGGAACGAGCCGGATGAATTTGGACTGGACCCGTGGCTGGGGCCAGAAGTCCGAAGGAGCACACGTCATGAGCGGTTCGATAACCGCATGATACCGCGCTGTAACGGTCAGGGGACCGTATTCGGACGTGCCGGGGTCGGCCAGGAGTCGGTCCACCACCTCCGCCTGGAGCATCACATCGATCTGCATCACCGGCCGGTCCCATTCGAGAAGATTGATAATCGCCGGCGAGCTTATCTGATAGGGCAGGTTGCTGACCACGTGGATTCCCGCATCCGTGCTCAGCGCCTCCACGTTTCTTTCAACGGCCGGACTGATGGTGTGTTTGTTCTCCAGGAAATCCAGATGGAGCAGGCGAAGATTCTGGCGGTCCGAGAGGCGGTTTCCCGCAAGTTTCCAGAGCCCTTTATCGATCTCGATGCTGATCACGGCGCGTGCGGCCCTGCACAGCCTTTCAGTCAGCCGGCCCAGTCCCGTCCCGATCTCCAGTGCCACCGACTGAGGGGTGATGTCCGCCGAATTCACAATCCGGTCCATCAGTGCCGTTGAAACCAGAAAGTTCTGCCCCAGGTTCCGGTTGGCGGCCAGGCCGTGGCGCTGCAAAATGGTGCGGGGATGTTCACTGGAGTTATCGGTGGGCATAGCAGCTCTCGTTTTTGCACTCGTCTGAGGGGGGGCTCACAGCGTTGTGCGAAATGGTCTATGGAATGGAAGAAAAGGCAGACAGGGGTGGAGGCGAAGGCAAAGTGGGTGGTCCGCTTCGATGTGATTACTGGCTTTCAACGGCTTGTTTCCACCGTTTGTGATGGCCGGGAGGAATTTTTTTGCCGGTGAGTTCGGTCAGTTTTTGCTGAGCCGCGATGCGCACCACGGATTGTTCGTCTTTCAGGGCCAGCAGAAGCAGGTCGGTGAGGGCTGCGCCATCAAGCCGCCGGGCGGCCACCTGTACCGCTTCAACCCGGACGGCGGGTCGGGCATCGCGCCGGAGCGCACGGCGCAGATCATCGGCCACCTCAGCGCCCAGGATTTGCCCCAGTGCCCGCAGGGCACGACGGCGCACAACCCACGAATTGTCGCGTCTCGCGGACAGTCTCAGCGCGGAGACGGACTTTTTGGATCCCAGTGTCCCCAGCCTGTCCGCCGCCAGAGCGCGGGCGGTCGGGTTGATGCCGGATTCCAGCACTTTCACCAGAGGTTGACGCATCGCCGGGGTGATATCGTCCTCCAACCGGGAGAGGGTTCGAAGGCGGGTTTTTTGCTGACGGGATTGCAACCCCCGGATAACGCGCTGTTCGTGTGTGGGCCCGAACAGTCCGCATCCGTTCAGCAGGATCAGAGAAAGCAGCGCGACAGGAAGGATGATGGGACGGCTGAGTTTCATCTGTGTTGCTCCCGTGAATCAGTGACGAGTGAGGAGGTGAGGACGGCAAGAGATGATGCGCTGAGGGACGTCCAACGGGTGGTCGGTCAACACGCGGGCATGATACTGTTTTTGACGGCAGATTTACATCGAACTCTACTCGGGGATGACGATTTTCATGCCCGCACGCAACTTACGTGGATCGTGGAGGTTGTCGTTTGCGTCAAGAATTTTGCGACGTTTCGCGCCATCCCCGTAGTGCTTACGCGCCAGTGACCAGAGTGTATCCCCCTTTTGAACCGTATATACCTCGTTGCCATCTTTCTTGTTCGCGGACAGGAGGGGTTTTTGGGCGTTGTCTCCTCTGGAAGCGGACTGGGAATCAGCGGTGGAGGGGATGACCAGTTCCATACCGGGGCGGAGTTTTTTCGGGCTGCTGACGACATCGCGGTTGGCTTTAAATATTTTTCGCCATTTCCCGCGTGTGCCGTAATATTCCTGGCTGATGGCCACGAACGTTTCCCCTTTTTGCACTTCGTGAATGCGGGGGGCTTTTTCCTGTTCGGGTTCCTTTTCCGCGGACTTGTCTTTTTTCTCGGGCTGCATACCGATTTGAGCCGGCGGTGTATCGTCGATCGCGTCAACCACGCTGCTGTTCCCCCCACGTCGGTCGCTTCCAGAGTCATTGTTCGCGTTTCCGATTCCCGTGTTTGCTTGGGATTCCTCGGTCTTCTGCCCGTTTGGACTGCTCGTTGAATTCGGCTCTGTGGTGGTCGAATTCGATTTCGCGTCATCACCCTGGTTGTTGCGTTTTTGGGTCAACCATTCCCAGTCTTCCACCTGGGCCGTCCTGGACCCGCGGTTGGTGGTGTCTCTCTCCGCGGCCGATTGCTCCGGTGGGGGCTTCGGTTCATTCTGTTGAGAGTTTGGCTGGCTCCCCCAGAGTGAGAGAACGATGATGCCTCCCGCAATAACGGCAAGAATCCCTAAAAGCTGCACTTCTTTCATGTTCATAACGTGTCTCCGGTCTAATATCCGCCCGAAATCCGCCCAAAAATATTCATCCTCACCGACTGTAGATTAACCGAACGCCGTGGAGCATCACAAGGGTTTCGGGGCTTCGGCACACACCGCAGGGGGATAAATACACTATTCCCCCTTCAAACCGTCTAAATCAGATCGGAGACAGGACCGGACGCCGAGAAAGCAGAGGAACAGAGAAGGATTTAACCGCCAAAAAAAAGACCGCCCCCGCCCTCGTTCGCCCCCGGCCCGGGTGTAAGTATTCGGTGACCACGTTGCTGCATCCTTGTCTTTACCTTCGTCTTTACCAAACATCTGCCGTTTTTTTTGGCGGCCTCAGCCCGGTTAGAAAGGCAGACGAAGGCAAAGGCAAAGATAAAAAGTTTGGATCCATCGCCTCGACATATTTAGGGGAGGGGTTGCGAGATGAACCGTATTTCGGGCTCCCAACCACGCCGGAGCCCACCAGAAAGTCCATTTGGGAACGTTGTGGACAGCGCTGGCCGCGGAGTGCCACGTGTTGCCAGTAACTGGTAAAAGTGATATTCTGTAAGTTGGTGATATTCACGACTAAGTGGGCCGAACTAAAGATTTCGGGTTTCAAACCCGGTTTGGTGTCGATTAGCTGTATTCTCAGTCCCAACGGGACGGCTTCATACTAGCCCAAGATGCAGTGCTCTGAAAGAGCACGGAATCTTGGGTCAGGGTCTTATTGCCAACCGCTTAGGAGCGTAGATACTGAGCGTTCCCCTCATAAATTGTCTCGGGTTTTCTCGTGGGAAATGAGTTGTGGATACCGCTTGGAGCTTTCGTGAATTGAAAATGGAAGGAGCAGGCCCGATGGGTATTCTGAAACGAGCGGAGTCAGCTTCCCCCGCGTCGGAATCCGATGTGCAGGGGCAGGCGAAGTCCCGGCAAAGTCCAACGCGACAACGTTTTACGTGGATCGAGTTGCTTGTGGCCTGCCAGCCGAAGCCCTGGCGAAGGCCAACTCAACAACGTTTCACGTTGATCGAGTTGCTTGTGGTGGTCTCCATCATAGCCATTCTGGCGGCGATGTTGCTGCCGGCGCTGGAAAGCGCACGGAAGCAGGCGTGGCGCATCAGCTGCCTGAGCGATCGTCGGCAGAACTACATGCAGCTCAATTACTTCGTCAACGACCACAATGACCTCCTGCCGCACCCGGTGGGATCCCAGGATGGCAACAAATTTCTGGCAGCAAAAACCCCGCTCACATGGGAGGGACGAGCACGATATGGGGGGCCGGACGAGGTAGATCAAAGGGTATCGAATCTGTTGGAGCATGGGCCGTTTCATCAAATGCATAAGGGTACTACTACCTGGAAGGCGGAACTTGTGGGACCGATTGGCGTTATGGCCGCCTTTGGTTACGTAAACTCCCCTGATCTTTTGTACTGTCCCGCCCTGAAAAGACCGGAACCTGTATCAAATAATAGGGGGTGGTATCTTGATCACAGTCAGGAAGCCGACACCTGGGCGGATTTCATCAACGGCAACGGATATTCTTCTAACAAGGGACTCAAGGCAGGCATCGTTCACCAGTTCGGTTATAAAAAATCAAACTCAAGGGACAATCCAATCAGTTTGAATGTGCGCATGACCGATATTGCCCTTAACTGGCAGGATAACGATGTTTCTCCGGTTATGTTCAGTTGTCTGAATACTGGTGATGGTGGTGTTAACGGTCGCAAAGACAAAACGTACTGGGGGCATCCGGAAATGTACCTGTGGGGCACGAGCCATCAGTCAGAGGGGATGAACGATGTTTTCTACGATGGCTCGGCCCGGTGGATTCCCCGTAGGGAAGTCACGAAGGAGGGCAAGTTGGCGAAGCAGAACAAGTGGCCGGATTATCTGATGAACGACAAGTTTGGCTGGAACAGTGCCAACGCCTATATATGGTCCCTCAGATACGCCAAACCTTAAGGTTTTGTTTTAGCGGAGTGGAAAGCGGCATGCTGTGCACCCGGTGTTTTCCTGAGTGTGGAGCTGGTTGGCGTCGGTCACCGCGGGGGAGTTCGAACTGGAGCACGAATGAACACGAATGCGCGCTAATATGACGGCTGCGGCAGGGAATATATGGCATGGGGGCTGTTTGGCCCGAACATTTCACAAACCTCAAGCGTGAAATGTCCGGGCCGGGGCACCGAGCGCACGCGAAGAACACGACTACATCGCCGGATTAGCCGGCTAATTTGAAGGACCACTCGCCTCGGAAAATCGGTTTTGGTCAAAAGAGTCAGAACCGCTCTCGATGGTTATTACCCGCTTTTTGCGGTTTCGACCACCAGCTGATCACGTGTTTCTACGATCGGGATTTGCAGT
>CAZXYF010000144.1:0-7982 GCA_964644705.1 uncultured candidatus Brocadiaceae bacterium
CGCCCCGTCGGGGCTAACGGCAATCTTCCAGGCCTTGCTTTTGGATAACATGCGTTTGAGAAGGCCCTATCGCCTGGCGTGGTACGCCTGCTTTAGTGCACAGGTACGCCCCTACCGGGACAAGCCCGGCAAGTAGGGCATCACAGAACGCACGTGGCTCACCGAATGTTTACGTTGAAAAAACCTGTGATTCACAATTGCCCTGATTGTTCGACATTACCTGTGGCTAAGGCTGCTTTTAGAATAATTCACGCTTGAGGTGTGTGAAATGTTCGGGTGCAGCAGTCAACGGTGCAATAGACTGAGAGTTGTCCTGGCCTATTGCCAGTCGGTGGGATTCCGGATTGCGCAGAACTCGGCAGGTCGCGCTCAGCGATCACGACCTACTGACGCACATGGTTCACCGGATACTCACCTTAAAACTGCCATTCAAACAGCCATACCACGGCGGGGAGGGAGATGAGGGAGGCGATGAATGAGGCAACCAGGAACTGGCTGGCCAGTGCACGGTTGCCACCTTCGCGTTTGACCAGAACCGGCGCGGCTGTGACCGGCGGAACGGCCGCCTCCAGCAGCAGGATGAGCGCTACGGAGCGGGATGGGCGGATGAGCACCAGCAGGGCGAAAAACACCAGGGGAAATACGCAGTTTTTGAAGATGACAAATTTCGCCATCTCGCTGACGTTGAACCGGCTCTGTCCCTGGAAATCCAGGTATATGCTGCCCCCCAGGATGAGCATCAGCAGGGGAACGGTCATCTGGCCCACCATGTCCAGTGCCGAAATGGTGAAGCCGGGGATTCCCCGGTGGATGCCGCTCAGGCGTGCTATAATCGCAAGCAGAGTGACCACGAAGACCGGGTGAAATATTTTCCGCCAGTCCGTCTCCCGCAGTTTCCCCTCAAAAAAGAGCGGATAGGTGCTGAAAAGCAATGCCCCGAACAGCATCACGAACAAAAACAGGTCCACGACGTAGGGGGAATCGGCACCGTAGAGCTGCGTGATGACAGCCAGTGGGAAAAAGGTGGCGTTCTGGTAGAACAGGGTCAACCCGAACTCAGGACGGTTCCCGGCTCGCACCAGACGTGTGATCCCGAAGGTGAGGATGCCGGCGGCCACCGTGAACCCGATCCACCATCCCGGCAGCAACCACCACTGCGGGTACTCGGCGGGGTTGAAGTTTTCGATGATGGTGACGAAAATGAGGCAGGGCAGGGCGATCTCCAGGGCCAGCCGCGACAGAAAACGCAGCGCTCTGGCGGGCATTACGCCCCGGCTGATAATTATAAAGCCCAGCACGCCGATCCCCAGCAGTGCGGCCACCGATTCAAACGTCTGAAAAAATATCTCCACCGGTTGCTCCCGTTATTACATGTCGCCGAACATACGCAACACACAGCCCGTGAGCGCGTCGCACCGGCCGGACGAGACGGTGACGAGGGTCTCGGCGATATCGGACGGATCCACCCATTTGTTTTGATTTGCCTCGGGCATCATGTTGCGGGTGGCGGGGGTGTCGATGATCGCCGGCATGATGGCGTTGACGCTGATGTTGCTGTCCTTGAGCTCCTCACGGAGCGCACGTGTCATCGTCACGATGCCGCTTTTGGCCACTGCATACGCGCTGCTACCCGGTTGAAGATCCACCGCGGCTTTGGACGATACGTTGATGATATGGGCGGCCGGGGCCTTGCGCATCTGCGGTATGGCGTGTTTGCAGGACAGGAAGGCGGTGGTGAGATTGAGGGTGAGCATTTTTTGCCACGTGGACAGATCCATCTCCCACAGTTTGCTGCCGAAAGCAAACCCGCCCACCAGGTTGAGCAGCGCCGTCAGCCGTCCCGATTGTGAGGCCACCTCTCGCATAAAATCCCGCACGCTCGGTTCATCGGACATATCGGTCTGCGATCCGCGGAGATGCTCCGAGAGGGCGGGATCCACCATGTCCTGAAGCTCATCCCAACCCGACTCGCTGTGCCAGGGAACATGCACGTGGTAGCCCTCCTGCAGAAAACGGTCCACCACAACGCGTCCAAGATTTCCCGTTCCGCCCGTAATCACAGCCCGCCTGACCGATGGTGTGGTATTTGCCATTATGGCCTCCTGTATCCGAATTGTTGAGCGTTGCGGCATGCATGATCGGCCGCAAACGAGGCAGTCAGGGTAAGGATTCAGGGTACATTTGGCAACCTGCGGCCGGGCAGTTGCCCGGAATGAGGGGGATTGGAAGATCAAGAGCAGGTCGAAAAGCCTGTTGTGGGCGTACTGACTACGACCCTGGAGGGAGTTGACAATTTTACCGGCGCACATTCCGAGTGATGTTGGCCACAAGAGGCCGAATAGGATGTCAGCGGGCCGCGGATGCAGGGAAAATATTCGCGGCGTCAGGGCAGTTCTGTCCTGTTATAGTTGGATTTGAGGGGATGGAAAACACGTCTGAACCTTCTGAGTCTCGCCCTAAAAGTTATAACCCATGTGTCAGCAATGATATGTTATGGTTTGGCCCCTATAGTAGCAGAGGCACGGAACAGCGAAAAACGTAATGCAGTTGGCGAGAAGTGACGTATTAGGCGATGCTATGCTTATTTTACCCGTTAAAATGGCACAGCGAGCCGCAGGCGGGGCACTGGCCTGTGGGGAAGGGCTCGTCCGCCTGAAGCCGTTGCCGCAGGTCTTTGATCGGGTGGAGACTCCTCCAGAAAAACGTGGCCTGACGATTGGCGCAGACGGCCCGTTTGTCCTCGCCGAGGGCCATCCCTGTGGCTACGATTAGAGCTACTTTCGGTATGTATGTCTGGCCCGTTCGGCAAGCATGTAGCAGTATTGATCTTTGCTGGGATACCTCCGCTTCTTCTTTATTTACTATTTCGACAATTGCCTAAGTGCTATAATTCGGAAGGAACTCCGAATTCAGACGGCAATGCAAACTATATGGCCTAAAAAGCATAGCAAAGACATAGAGGCTGACCATGCCTTTGGCGTGGCAGCTCATGGTAGACATTCTGGAAAAGGAGGGGACAAATGAGTTTCAAAGAAGTCCTTATCTTGAGACGATGTGAATGGATTCCATTTATCACTGGGTTTCTGTTTCGGTTTGTTGTGGTTGCGTCCGGTTACACATCATTCTGGGGTATGAATGAAGCGCTCTACATCGTTTTGGGACCGTGTTCAACGATTCTGATGTTGTTTGGTGTTGGCGCTTGGCTGTGGCGATTGAACAGGTGGATCAGGGAAAGCAACAAGTCCGAAACCGGTTGAAGATTGAGGCACAGAACAATGTAATGCCCCCCCCAGCTCAGCTTCTCAGTGCCGCGCAGCAGAACAACACGTTAAACCAGGGAGGCCAGAGAGACATGAAGCACTTTACGTCGCCGACACGCCTAATTGTCTGTTTCTTTGTTCTGTTTGTCATGGGAACCCAGGCAGAGGCAGGAGAACGTCCCTCATTTCGCCAGCGATACTCTGCCTGGCATGCAACCGATATAGTGGTAGTAAATGCAAACGGAGTTGTCCTGGAAACTTGGAAGGGTGAGCTTCAACCAGACACACATATCCCCCTCGCAGAAATGGCGCTACCCCAGAGCCCCTCGGTATCATACCGGTTGACTTCAAAGAAGAAAGGCCAACACGAAGCTGTTTCAGGGGATAGAATGGTTCTGTTCCTGATTCGAAAAGAGACATCTGAGGATAAGGTGGAATGGAAACCAGCGGTTCGATTTGGAGACATGAAGGTATCTGTGGCATGGATTGAGGACACTCATGCCTACGCTTTCGTGCAGCGAAAAAATACGGGTCCAACGGAATTGGTGCCTTTGAACCAGGCAGAAGAGAAACTTAAGCAAACTGTAAACCAGATGGTTCGGGTGCAACACTCGTTGCGGAGGGCCGCAAAAACGAAGGATGCCAATGAACGTGCCAAACAGCTAGTCAACTTTGTGAACAGCAATATCCAGTTGTGTCGGCAGAAAGCCTTCCGTTTGCTTTCTGAATGTGGTGAGGAGGCGCTGCCGCATTTACGGGAACTACTGCAAGACCAAAGCAAGTTAGAGTTGCATGACGAGGCTATCAAGGCGCTGGGAACTGCTGGTGGGGAGGCGGTTGTGCCGAAGCTAACGGCAATCGTAAAGCAAGAACTTGCCTTTTGGAAGAAGAGGGCTCCAGAACTGAAAGTCGGATGGTGGAACGGTAAGGGGCTGGAGTGGAAGCAGGTAGAGCACCTTCGGAATAGGTACTCTGTCGCTCTACAGATCTTTCACACATTGCGCAAGATCAAATCACCAGTATGCAAAGCGGCTGTTAAAGACTTCCGTGATTACTGGAGTTCTCTTCCCCAGCTTGGCGACAAAGATGGCCTCGATCAGATGACACAAGCATGTAATGCGGTTTTGAAGGAGCTCCCAAGAGAGAGCAGTAAAAAGGGAAAGAACGTCGTCTATCTCGGTGGCGAGATGAACAAAGCACCCACGGAATGGGTTGGTAAGGAGACTACAGACATCCTCCCCAAAGGTAAGATTCAGAAGATTGTAGTTCTCCGTTACATATCGAGTGCCCCTATATCCCTTCACGAAGCAGCTGTGGGCCGCTTGTGGACCCTTTCTGTCAAGATCATTGAGGAAAAAAAGCCACCCCGTGACAGCGAACCATGGTTTGACGCTGTTGTTGTTTTGAAATCAGATGATTACGTAAGAGTCACGTTTTGGAATAAGTATGGTCGCTTCGTGACTCCCAAGGGCATGGGTTTCTTCAATGAGGAAGTCATTTATAGCAAACCAAAAGATGCAGGCGAGAAGCAATAGCCGGATGCAAATGAGGACAAATAGCCGCGTACAAGTTGCCTGGTAGGAAAAGATAAAAAGGAGATGAAACCCAGGTCAACTTCCACGCCAAGAGCGCGGAGTGTCATGAGTGGGCTTCTGTATCCTATAGCCTCGAAAGATCCGACAAGGGGTGGTCTGTTAGTAGCGTGTCTGTTGCCATATAGCCCCACTTTACACGCAGGGGGCAAAAAAGGTTTACGGAAAAACAAACCCGATCCAAACACGTGGCTCAGTTCCGTCGTTGTGCATAGGAGGAGAATGAAGATGTATCGATATATTGCAGCGGTTTGTCTGTTGGCGATTTGCGGATGCGCAAACATTACCTCTTCTCCCGTGGCGGAACAGCCACCTTCCAGAGTTATCGAGATGGAGGCCCACTTTGTGGAAGTAGAGGGGGTGAAGACGGTTTATACGAAAACAGGTCCGCACAGGGCAATTGAGTATGTTCTTTTCTTGGTGGTTTCACCGGACAGATTCGAGGGCAGAAAAATTCTCGTGTCGGCAGATAAACCGCATGCTCTTCCGACAAGCAAAGGGAGTTCAATCCGTTTTCGGATCAGTAGGGATCATATACCCGAACAAAACACAGAAAAAGAGATCAGTGTCACAATTCGTGACATTGAATTGGCATCCAGGGCAAAGGATTTTGAACGAAAGAATGCATGTAACAAAAAGTAGCTGCGCCATTTTCGGTGTGTTATAGACAAAAAACTGTAGTGCCGAGTTCAGAGGAATTAGGGAGCCCAAGAGAATGGCAGGTAAGAATGAAAAGTGGATAAGTGTGATGATTGGTAGTGGTATGATGGTCATCTTTGGAATCCTTAGTATTGTTTCATCAATTGAGAAAAAGATGGTTCAAACTAAGCCGGACTTTGTGCCGGAGAATGCGACGAGGTCTATGTAAGTATTCGGTGAACCACGTCGCTGCATCTTTGTCTTTGCCTTCGTCTTTATCATTGTCTGCCGTTTCGCGATCTTTGTAGCCCGAAACAGCAACGGCAGACAAAGGTAAAGATTATGGTAAAGACGAAGAGCACGGTTTATAACATTTTGCGCGTCTGCAACGCACTTTACCGAATACTTACAGGTCTATTCGGGTCGGACCATCCGAAGTCCTTGTTGGCGGGTTGATTATGACAAAAAAGGCCTTTATATGAGGTTTAGACGGGCCATTTTATGGGGGGATGGGATTCTAAGGGTTGTGGGGTTACGGATTGATGCATTCTTTTGGCAGGGCTACAATGATGCTGCGTGGTGGATAGATCTTATACTTTTCCGTGAATCAGTGCGTTATCGTTTGCGGCGACCGGATGGAGGATGCGGACCATGTCCCCGTGCAAGTCCGCATCGTTGCTTAGAAGCGGGACAAGCCCGGACTCACACGGATGGGCACGGGCACTGACTTACGGGGATGGATACGGCGTGGTGAAGAGAGAATGGAAAGGAGATCTGGCGTGGGTGCAGAGGAACCTTTGATCCAGAAACACGGGGGGTATCGTAACCTGAAAACGTTCCAAATCGGACGCCTCATTTATGACGTTACCGTTCGCTTTTGTGATCTTTACATCGATATCCGAAGCCGCACACACGACCAGATGGTGCAGGCGGCACGGTCGGGCGTTCAGAACATCGCCGAGGGAAGCAAAGCGTCCGGCACGTCCAAAAAGATGGAACTCAAATTGACCAATGTTGCCCGGGCCAGTCTGGAAGAGCTGAAACTTGATTACGAGGATTTTCTCCGGCAACGTGGACTGCCCCAATTAGAACCTGACCACCCGGCGCTCAAGCGGTTCAAAACCCGCCGTTGCTCGACGTTGAAGGAGGTGCAGGACTGGGCCAGGAAGGAACGGGAACGAGCACAAGAACACGGACGGATGCGGAGGGGCACCGACGAGAAAGCCGGGGCCGATGGTGATCCGTCCGTTTCTGTCGGTGGCGGTCCGTGTGAGTCCGTGTCATATCGCGCCCTGGCGGCCAATGCCGCGCTTTCCCTGCTGAACTTGTGCTGCTATCTTCTTGAACGGCAGGTCGCAGCGCAGGCGGAAGCCTTTGGAGAAGAGGGCGGTTTCACCGAAAGAATGTATCGGGTCAGGAAAAAAAGGAGAAACCGGAATCAGCAAAATCACTAAAAATCCCCGCGGCAAGCCCGGCGGATTCTGATAAAGATAAAGAATCACGCGTCTCGAAACGCTATTTTGGACGGGCCTGAGTATAGCAGTATACATCATTCTCAGAATGCCGAAATGTTGGCGTACAAAGATTGTCGTTCACCGTTCCCGCGATATTCTATCGACGTCCCACGTAGCGGATGAGACTGTGTTTGTGCTGTTCTCCGTGTGTGGTGTCCGTTACCGAGTGAGTCTGGCAGTGCACCGGATCGAGGGGGCTGAATAGCTGCTTCAGGTTCTCGGGAGAAAAATAGTTTTTGACGAGCGGGGCGAACTCGCTCGCCGTTTCCCCGTCCCGGGCACCGGGATCATCGGGTGTGAATTCCTCAGTCACCAGCAATCCTCCCGGACACAGGGCCTCGGTCATTCGCGCGGCGACCTCCTCGATTACTCCGGGATCCAGATGGCACAGCACCGATATCGTCAGGACTACATCGTAGGACTGTCCGTTGAGCGGATACTGTGAGATATCCTTACAGGCCACCTGAATGGGGAGGCCCTCATTCTCCGCCGTTTCATACAGCGCACGGGTGGCGGTCCGGGAGGAGTCCACGGCCGTTACCTGGTGGCCCTGCCGCGCAAGATGCAAGGCGTTTCGTCCCTGACCGCTCCCGACGTCCAGAATGCGGAGTTTCCCCCCTTCGGGGATGTATTTGTCCACCCATCGGCTGGGTTCCTGCCCGAAATAGTCGGGGGCGGTTGAATAACTGTTTTCATATTCGGAATGTTCCATAGCGTGCTGGCGCTCCATTGTCTGTTGGTCAGGGAGCGGATTCTTCCGGCGCGGGCCCAGGTCTGTCCACAACAGTGTTTCGGGGTACATGGCTCTTTGTCCCCGCAGCCGAACCCATTTCAAAAACGGTATTAATAAGACGATTTTAGGCGGTTAGGGCCACCGCAACAATATATTGCGGGCTCAAGACCGTCTTATAACCGGTCAAAAAGGTAAACATTCGGTAAACCACGTTATTCCAGATGGGCCTGCTGCCGGGCTTGTC
>CAZXYF010000145.1:0-7936 GCA_964644705.1 uncultured candidatus Brocadiaceae bacterium
AGGGCCGACGGAGGGCTGGTTGGTGCGTCGGCGCACGTAGTGGCTAATCATCTGGACCTCCGGGGCAGGCCCGGAGGGGCCAAACCGCAGCGACTTTTCCCCAAGGGGACACCGAATGTTATTTCCGCTATTTGGCGAATTGGGGTTCACTGTATTTCCCAACGGATCAGGAGTTCTGGGTTTACCGAATGTTTACCCGTTGCCCTCCCCCGAATTCCCCTGCCCGACCCCACAACTCAATGCCGGATGCTCCTGACGTTCAATTCCAGTGTCCCCATCACTTCCATTATGGCCGCACGGATGTCGATCACCGCATCATGCCGGGCCAGATCACTGTGAGCCATGGCTATGTGGGTACCGTCAAACGATCCCAGGGCCGCATCAATTGGTAGCCATTTCCCCGCATACACCTCCGTCCACATATGAAAATAAAAACGGCGCCGGGTATCGCCGGGAAGCGGCCCTCCATACGCCAGACCGCATGTCACCCGGGAGGGCAGCCCCGCAGCTCGGGCCAGCGCGGCGGCAAGAAGTGCATGTTCTGTGCAGTCCCCAGCCTTCTGACGCGCCGTCTCGGCGGCCGTGGCAAAGCCCATCCCCAATGTCTTTTCTTCAATCACTTTCCCCACATAGCGCTCTATTTTCCTGGCCGCCTTGACCGCGTTTTTCTCTTCTCCCACCGCCCGTCGACTCATCCGGCGTATATTCGAATCGTTAATCTCCAACCAGGGTGTCTCCATAAGATACCGCTTCATGTCCGAACCGCTGTAGGGCAGCTCAACAATTTCACCTGACGGGATCTCCGGTCGTTCCGTAATCACCGTGATCCTGCCGTCCTCTTGCTGCACGGATTGCCCCATAGTATCCGGAAGTTTGAGGGCCACATCGGATTCATCGGCTTTTTTCACCGCTTCACCGAGCAGAACAACCCGCATTCGTGAAACGCTCCGGGGATTTTTTATGGGCCTGTCCGGAGTAATGGCCGTTGATACCATTATTTCTGCCGTGCCACCATCACTTTCCCGGGCTACACGTTCACTGCAACGTTTCATTTTCAGCTCGAGAGGACCCATTGTTGCCTCGGTCATCCATACGGTCCCTTTCTCATCCACCCACTCCACTGTCTCCATTCCGGGCATCATGGACAGTTCGACCTCCACCCGGTGCAACCATTTTTGTATTTCTCCTATTTGTTTCTTTTTTTTCTCCCCCACGGCAACCTCCGCCGTAACTTTTCGCGTGGGGGCCTGGGTGGTAAAAACCGGAAGCGAATACTGCGTCCCCGGGTTGTATCCACGACTCCTGGATATGCGTTCGACAGCCCATGGACCGAGTACCTCCGGAGCTTCAGCCGTTTGTTTCACCCTGCTCGACCCCTCACCACTCCTGATCACCCATTGCCCATCCTCCAGCGTGCCGGTCGTCTTCTGATTGATCGGCCCCTGACTCATCTCACGCATAAAGGAGAGAACACGCCCGGACCCGTTCTCAGTGATCCGCTGCTGCACCCGGATGTGCATCTCGGTGTTCCCGCGTCGTATGGCATACTCCTGGGTCATGTGGGTGACGTAACGTTTCTTATCCCCCCGACCCTTCCGCACGGTCCGCATGTGAGCATGGCCAACTTTCTCGCCCTGCATATAAACCGCCATCCAACGATCCACGAGCTCGGTCTGCGCGGAGGCGCCCCCACACAGTACCATCCACAAACTGAGAACAATAGCTCCCAGATTACGAAGTGCCCCTCCGTTCATTGATCGAACAGCGCCCGTAGCTTCTCCTCGTCGCATATTTTCATCCCCATTCTCACGTAGAATTCCCAGGATCCTGTCCTTTATTGTACATCACCTGCAGGCAAACCTCGAATTACAGGCGAACAGGAGGTTTGAACTATCCCACCAGGACATCATTTGCCAATTGATTTGAAAAGGGGCAAGGATACGGTACAATCAAAAGCAGGTTACGCAGACAAACCACCGACCTCATTCCACTTGCGCGATTTTCTCTCACTTTGTAACCCCCGTTCCACGGTATCTCACTGTGGGATAACTTTTTCACCTATCTGAAAGGACGAAGACGGATGATCTATAAGAAAGACGAATATGTTCAGGAAAATGACGAGGACAATCGATTTCCGGTAAAACGCATCGAAGTTCTTGATGCAATTGGCGACGACGATGACACACGTTTCATCGGATCTGTCGCGCTTGGTATGCAGACTCCCATGGGGATGCAGCAGATTCCGGTGAACTTCGAGATCGAAGCTGAGGATATCGAAGAGGCCTTTGAGAACTTTGAGGCGCATGCCAATCCGCGCATTGAAGAAACCCGAAAAGAGGTTCAGCAGCAGATCCAGGAAGCACGTCAGCAATCGCAAAACCGGGTCGTTGGTCCGGACGAAATGAACCTTCAGAACCAAGAGGGCAATGTCATCGATTTTGACAACCTGAAAACGGACTAACCGTCCCCGCCGCCCTGTCAGAGTTTCCTCTCTGGCAGGGCATATTTTATTTCAGGGTCCCCAGCTCAAGGTCCTACTATGGATATCGCCGCTGATCTCCGCAAATTATCGCGTAATCTCTACTGGACATGGCAACCGGAAATTATTGATGTTTTCCGGGATCTGGATCCGATCCTCTGGAGAGAGGTCAATCACAACCCGTATGAGTTCATTTCCCGTCTGCCGGAGGAAAAGCTGCAGGAACGGGCAGCGAACCTGGCGCTTGATGCGCGCATCAACTGCGCCTTCCATCAGCTGCGAGACTACACTCAGGAGACAAACACCTGGGGGGACATCCATGCGTCCCCGTTGAAAGGCCGTCCGGTGGCCTACTTCTCCGCCGAATTCGGGCTCCACGAATCCCTCCCCCTGTATTCCGGCGGGTTGGGAGTCCTGGCCGGAGATCATCTCAAAAGCGCGTCCGACCTTGGCATTCCCATCGTTGGGATTGGTCTCTTCTATGCCCAGGGATATTTCAACCAGTGGCTGGATGAAAATGGATGGCAGCAGGAGGAATACCTCAAATCGGACGTTGATGATCTGCCGATGCACCGACTCACCGATTCGGACGGGGCGCCCCTGAAGGTGCAGGTTGAAACACGCGAATCCAACATCAATGTCGCCGTGTGGGCGGCGGACGTCGGTCGGAACCGGCTGTTGCTGCTGGACTCCAACCTGGAAGAGAACCGACCTGAGGACAGACAACTGACCGCCAACCTGTACGGAGGGGATCAGACGGTACGGATACGACAGGAATTGATTCTGGGAGTGGGGGGAATGCGGACGCTTCAGGCACTGGATATCAAACCGGGGGTCCTCCATCTCAACGAGGGACACAGTGCGTTTGCCGTGATCGAGTTGGCCAACCAGATCATGCAACGGGAAAAACGGAGCTTTTCGGAAGTTAAAAACCGGATATCGTCCAGAACAGTTTTCACAACACACACACCCGTAGAAGCGGGTCATGATCGCTTTGACCCGGGCCTGGTCGAACACAATGTCGGCCCACTCCGGGAACAAATGGGATTGGATCAACACGATTTTCTGGGACTGGGACGCGAGAACCCCCTGGCGCGCGAACAACAATACTGCATGACCGTCCTGGGCATGAAGATGTCCAACTACATCAACGGGGTGTCATCCATTCATGGCCGCGTTTCCCGAGAGATGTGGCAGGGACTGTGGCCATCCCGCTCGGCCGCTGACGTCCCCATTGCGCACATCACGAATGCGGTCCACACTCCTTCCTGGCTGGCCGTTCCGATGTCCCGATTCTATCAGCGATTGCTGGGACCGGACTGGCAGGACAAAATGTGTGAATCCGAAATGTGGGCCGACATCGACTCGATGGATGAGGAAGAGTTCTGGGAACAGCAACAAATCATCAAAGTCCAGCTCGTCAACTTCCTCCACCGGCGTCTGTGCCATAAATGCGGCGATGGGAAACGCGGAAACCTCCTGTACGACCACGATGAACTGCGCCTGGATCCGTCCATCCTTACCATTGGTTTTGCACGCCGATTCACCGAATATAAACGTCCTGGCCTGCTGCTGCAGGATCTGGACCGGCTGGATGAGTTGGTGAATCATCCAGAACAACCCATACAAATCGTTTATTCGGGCAAGGCCCATCCAAACGATGATAACGGCAAACAGCTCATCCAGCGCGTGATAAATGCGACCAGGGATCGCCGGTTCCGCGGGCGCATCGTCTTCGTGGAAAACTACGACATCAACGTCGCCCGTCATCTGGTGCAGGGCGTGGACGTCTGGCTCAACTGCCCGCGTCGCCCCCAGGAGGCGTGCGGAACGAGCGGGCAAAAAGTCATTCTCAATGGGGGGCTCAATCTGGCCACCCTGGATGGCTGGTGGCCGGAAGGCTACGACGGCACGAATGGATTTGCCATCGGCGACGGCCGACAGCATTCCGATCCCGAGAAACAGGATCAGTATGATAAAGAGCAGCTGTACACACTGCTCGAGAATGAAGTCATCCCTCTGTATTATTCCCGGGATGAGAATGGCGTTCCGCGCCAATGGATCGAACGTCAGAAAAACGCGATTCGATCCCTGGCCTGTAAATTCAGTTCCGACCGCATGCTGAAAGATTATACCCTGCAGTGCTATCTCCCCGCTGCCGGCGCCGCCACCTCAGCACGGTCCCGGACCCGGTCATTCAATGAGTGAGTCCAGCACGTTTCCGGTCTTTACTGTTCTTTCCACCACCCCGGATTGAGGCGCTCCTGTATTTGCCAGGCATCCAGAAGAACCAGTGCGATCATCGATTCAACTACTGGCACCACCCGCGGCGCGATACAGGGATCATGACGCCCCTCTATCGTCAGATCCTGGTCCTGACCGTCCACATCACAGGTATGTTGGGGAACGGACACGGACGGAGTCGGCTTGATGGCCAGGCGCATTGTGAGGGGCTGGCCACTGGATATGCCGCCAAGCACCCCACCGGCATTATTGCTTTCAAACTCCATATCGCTCATCTGATCATTGTTTTCGCTGCCATACATCCCGGCCACCTCAAACCCCGCTCCAATCTCACACCCTTTCACCGCGCCAATGGAGAAGACGGCCCGGGCCAGACGAGCATCGAGCTTGGCAAACACGGGATCCCCCAGCCCCGCCGGCAGGCCATGCACTTCCGCCCGCACCATCCCCCCCACCGAATCGCCCCGGGATTGTGCTTCAACAATGACTTCGCGCATGTGCTCGGCCGCTTCAGGATCACCACACCGAACGGAATTATCCTCCACACAGTCCCACCGGATTTCCTCTGCCGTGACATCGCCCACGCGGGTAGTGCAGGCACGTATCTCGACCCCCCGCCGCTCCAGTATTTGAGCGGCAATTGCCCCTCCCGCCACGCGACTCGCCGTCTCACGTCCCGACGATCGCCCCCCACCCCGGTGGTCGCGAATGCCGTATTTGCGCCAGAAAGTGTAGTCGGCGTGACCCGGGCGGAACAGTTCACGGAAGGCCTCATAATCTTTGGAATGACTGTCCTTGTTCTTTATCAACATCCCGATCGGTGTCCCCGTCGTTCGGCCTTCAAACACACCGGAAACGATCCTGATCCGGTCACTTTCCTTTCGCTTCGTGGAGACTTTGCTCTGTCCCGGCTTGCGCCGGTCAAGCTCCTTCTGGATGTATTCTTCATCAATTTCCACGTCGGGTGGGAGCCCATCAAGCACGGCCCCCACCATTGGACCGTGGCTCTCCCCGAACGTCGTCAATCGCAGAGCATCACCGAATGTGTTGGCCGATTGGGATCGCGATGCAATCTCGGCGCTGCACCTGTGCAATGCGGCCTCCGCCACTTCATCAGGTGTGTAATCCCCGGCCTCTACAACAGCATCGCAACGGGGAAGCAGGATATCCCTCAGCTGTTCCGTCCGTCGCTCAAAAGCAGCCCGCGGATCGTCCGCATCATCCAGAAAAGCGGGAAGACCTCCGGTCGAAATACGCTCCCAGAGAACCTCCACCGGCGCGTCCAGATAAACCCATATGCTGTCCGGACGAAGCAAACGTCGCGATTCGGGATTTTTCAGAGAAGACCCCCCCGTCGATAGAATACACCAGTCCATTCCGGCCATCCGATCAACGGCCTTTTTCTCAAGATCCCGGAAATATTCTTTCCCGCGCTCGCGATAAATTTCCCGGAAGCTCTTCTGCTCGCCCCCACGTTCTTCGTAAAGTAGTTCAATGACCTGATCGACGTCGATCGCTTCCACGTCCAGCATTTCGCCCATCCGATCAGCCACCGTACTTTTACCCGCCGATTTAGGGCCCGTTACTACGATTTTCATTATCTATACTCCTGACCGATGTTCTCATTCCTGTTCCGCCGAACATACACTGTAGCGGGTAGAGGAACAGAGAGAAAGTGAAAAGTAATGACCGGAGGAGCACGCGCGATTGCGCAGTAAACTTTGTATTATTCCCGGCAGATCAAACACGAGACCATCGCTCCGGGATCAACTTCGCGTATCCTTTACACGCTCAATCTCGTTCGGGTGGGGATCACGGATATACGCTCGCTCGTTTTCTGTATCCGGTGGTAATGGTGCAGTTCGAGGACGCTCAAAACGTATGCCAGAGTTGATTCTGCCCCTTCATTTGGCGCCGGGCCATCAGGGCACAGGCCATCGTGGCAGCCCCCGGTCTCCTCGTCATACATCTGGGCTTCCAAATCATTTTCACCGGTGAACCACTCGAAACACCTGACGGCGGTTTGTGTCCAGTATTTGTCTCCCGTCGCCAGCCCGGCCGCCAGGCACGCTTGCACAATTGCCTTGGTCTCAACCGGCTGCTGATCGAACTGGGCCGGGGTCTCTCCACGATGAAACCACCCCCGGTTCCCCACTATTGACAGCTGTCCTTCATCATTGGTCTGGACCTCAATCACCCACCGTAATGACTGCAGGGCCGCCTCCAGCATGTCCTGCCGTCCCAATCGCGCCCCGCCGCGGAGCAGAGCATGCGGTAATTTGGCGTTCCCCCACGTCAAACTGTCTTCCCACCATGGCCATTCCGACGAGGAGTTTCTTTCCCAGATGTCGAAGAGAAACTCCGCCCCCTCTTCCATGACCTCCCGCGTCGGCTCATGATCCGGGTACCGGGCCAGGTACGCATCCGCTCCCAGAAGCGTGTACGCCACCGGCCGGAGGCTCCTGAATTCCCGGGCAACCGGTAACGCACGGCGAAACAGGTCCGCGGCCATTTCCTGGACGTGATCGGGACGACCGAGGTGAGCGACCACACCCATGGCCCACAGAGTCCGCGCATGGCTATCCTCCGAACCCACATCCTCCAACCAGGTTCGGTCATACCCCATAAAATTCTTCATTCGGCCCGTGTCTTCATCGAACGCGTAACTGAGAAACGACATACAGCGTTGAATCGCCGCCGTCAGTTCCTCAATGTCCTCCGCCACCGAAGAATGGGACAGGTACACTTCCGGCTGAAGATCCAGAAACATCACACACGCGATCAGAGCCCGGGCGTTATCGTCGGTGCAATAACCGTGGTGGAGATTGGGAACGGCCCACGTGGCGTGCTGCAGCATCGCCGTATCATCTATGAGGGCCAGCATATGCCGTAAATCAATCGCCGGAAGGCCATCCATGTGGAGTTTCGGAAGTGCTTCTTCCATATTCGTTACCATCCTTGAACAATCAGTATCAGAAATTGCCTGACACACAAATGTGCGTCAAGAACATTCAGAATACGCATCGGGCAAAATCTATTTCACCGTATAACCGGGGCCCATCCCGCTTCTCCGAGTACATCAAATGTAACACGACACTTTCGTCAAATGCAATTAAAATGGCCTTTTGTCCGGTTTTATGATACATTTTCCTGAACATAATTGGGGGTGGTTTGCGAGATGGACTGTATTCCCGGCTCAAGGTCACCCGAGAG
>CAZXYF010000146.1:0-7861 GCA_964644705.1 uncultured candidatus Brocadiaceae bacterium
AGAGCGGCGGTTTCCTAAACCGCAGGTCGCAGGTTCAAGTCCTGCCGGGCGTACCAGCTTAGAACCCCCAATTCGTCCGGGAAGGGCGGTTGGGGGTTTTCTTTTGTTATGGTTGTTCCGGGCTGACACTGTGATTCCACAAGATAGCGGGGCTGCCCTGTGTCGGTCCACCGGAACGAAAAACACTGACAGGCCGTGAGAAAAGCGGGCTATTGCATGCGATGCCCAGTGAACGCATAATATCCATATAAAGGAATTAGTCTCAAACTTTCGTCGGGTGTGTGCATGTCCCGGACTGAGATGAAAGACAGTGAGCCAGCCTCCGACCCATCAGCGGAGCACGGCTCTTCGTTTGGCGATTTTGCAGCGATGGCAGCCAGCTACGGAATGGGGGTGTTCAACGACAATTTTTACCGTCAGGCGACGCTGCTTCTGGCCGTAGTGGCGGGGCAGAACTGGTATCCGGGCACGGCCATGGCCGTTTTCGCCCTGCCGTACCTGCTGCTGAGCGCGGCGGCGGGATGGCTGGCGGATCGTTTTCCGAAACGCAACGTCATCATCGGGGCCAAAGGGCTTGAGATTGCGGCTATGATCCTCGGTGCGGCGGGAGTTTTGTGGCAGAGCTGGGGCCTGATGCTCGGTATGGTCTGTCTTATGGGTACTCAGTCGGCCCTGTTCAATCCCGCACTGGCGGGGTCAATCCCCGAGCTTTTTCCGCGTGAAGCGGTCACCCGCGTCAATGCTCGGCTGCGTGTGGCCATTACCGCTGCCATACTTTTTGGCGTTGTCTGCGCCGGTGTCGCCCTGGAAGCCGAGGGCATGATTTTTGAGATCTTTCCTGCGGGTCGCCTCGCCGTTGCGCTAATAGTGCTGGTTGTGGCCGTGCTGGGGTGTACGGCCAGTTTCGCCATCCCCTGGAGGAAAGCCAAAAATCCGGATGCGGCTTTTCCCTGGAAAGGTCCATGGGAGACGCTCAAGGAGCTCTGGCGCATTCGCCGAGACCCTGAGTTGAGCCTGGCCATCGGCGTTATCTGTCTGGTGTTCTTTCTGGGGGCCGTCCAAATCCTCATTGTGAACGAAATGGGTATCCGGCAGTTCGGGCTGGGAGAGGGGCTGACCAGCGCGATGAATTTTGCGACGCTGCTGGGGGTGGCTATTGGCGGGTTGATCAGTGACCGTCTGACCGAGCGATGGCGATGGGATTCGACCATGCTCCCGCTGGCGGGGGTGCTGTGCGCTGCTTTTCTCATGCTGGCACTGGTGCCGCTCTTTCCGGACAACCTTCAGGTGTCCTGCGTGTACCTGCTCCTCACCCTCGGTGGTATCGCTGGCGGTCTTATGTTGATTCCCGCCCAGGCGTTCGTGCAGGTGCGTCCCGCCTCCGAGCGTCGGGGCGCCGTGATCGCGGCCACCAATTTTGCGTGTTTTGCCGGCATACTGCTCTCGGGCCCCATTGGAGGAGGATGCCTGAAGTCAGTTCGCCCCCTCTCGTATCCCGTGATGCGGTTGCTGGATACGTTTGCCGGGAGGACAGGAGCGGTGTCGGTGATGATGGCCAGCTACCTGATGAATCCGACGACGGTTTTTGCCTTTCTGGCATTTTTAACCATCCTTGTCACCTATGTTCTGGTCCGGCGGGTGTCGGATGATTCGGGGCCCACGCCCGTGGATTCGCTGATTGCTCTGGGGATTCGTTTCCTGCTGAGTTTGCGCTACCGCATCAACGTGCGGGGACTCGACCAGATAGAGAAGAACGGGGATGAGGGCATCGTTTTTCTGCCCAATCATCCCGCCCTCATCGACCCCATAATCCTGCTCGCCATCCTTTATCCGCGTTTCGCCCCGCGGGCGTGGGCTATAGATTATCAGGTTGATCGGTTCTTCATACGCGATCTGGCCCGGCGTGTGGGGGTGATGACGTTTCCGCCGGTGGAACGTGATCCGGAGGAGGCGAAAAAGGTTTTTGATGATCTGATCCAGCGTACGGTCTCGGGTCTGGAGAATGGGGAGAACTACCTGATGTACCCCTCGGGCCACGTGTATCGCACCGGACAAGAGGATCTGCGCGGCAACAGCGCCGCCCACGACGTTCTTCGTGAGTGTCCGCGGGCACGGGCGGTGCTTGTGCGCACGACCGGCCTGTGGGGCAGCAGTTTCAGCTGGGCCAATGGTCACGCGCCGAAGGTGAGCGAGCTGGTGAAGGAATCAATCAAACATTTGCTGATGAACGGCATATTCTTCAGCCCCCGCCGGTGCGTGACGATCGAATTCACAGAACCGGATGAGCTGCCGCGCAATGAGCCCAAAAACAGGTTCAATGCGGCCCTGGAACGCTTCTATAACCGCACATCGCATCCACCGCTGTATGTGCCATATACCGTGTGGGAACCGGGTCCTCCGGCACGTTTTTTTGAAGAACCGGGTCCGAAAGGGGCGCAACTCTCAGGTGCGCACATACCGGAAGGCGTTCGCCAGCGTGTGAAGGAACACCTGCGCGAAGTAAGCGGGATACAGCCGGTGGAATCAGATGATCATCTGGGGCGCGATCTCGGCATTGACAGCGTGGGTAGGGCGGAACTGCTGGCCTGGGTGGAATCGGAGTGGGGGGAGACGGTCGGTGATGCCGAATCCGTGCAGACGGTGGAAGATCTGATGCTGGCGGCCATGGGACAGGCGCCGGGCGGCGAAGCACGGGAGGTGGAGCCGCCCCCACAGGAGTGGTTTGATCGGGTGGGGCAGCTGAATGATGCACTGGAGAAAGCGGATACGCTTGACAAGGCTTTCCTCCATTCGGCCGAGAGCAACCCGGGCATGCCGATATTTGCCGACCAGAGGTCCGGCGTGTTGACCTACCGGCGGATGCTCACAGCGATATTTGCCATGAAACCGCACGTGGATGACCTGTCCGATAAAATCGGCATCATGCTGCCGGCATCGGTGGGGGCCGCCGTGGCCTACCTGACTGCCATGACGGCGGGGAAAACGCCGGTGATGGTGAACTGGACGCTCGGGCGACGGGCCGTGAACCACTGTATGGAGACAGCCGGGGTGGAACATATACTGACGGCGCGGGCGCTGATGGAGGAGCTCGAGAAGGAGGGCACGACGTTTCCCGATTTGGAGGAAAAGTTCGTATATCTGGAAGATGTCCGTCGCGATATCGGAATGCTGGATAAGTGTATCGCCCTGTTCCGTGCGGTTTTCCGCTCGGGAAGCCTGTTGGAACCGGCGGTGGCGCCGGATGATACGGCCGTTATTCTGTTCACCAGTGGATCGGAAAGTTTCCCCAAAGGGGTCCCCCTGACGCATCGAAATATTCTGACGAACCTGCGGGACGTCACCGACGTGATTGCGGTCCGAAACGATGATCGGCTGTTGGGCATGTTGCCACCGTTCCACTCCTTTGGTCTCACGATAACTCTGTTGTTGCCGGCCTGTCTGGGCGTGAGAACCGTCTTCGCACCGGATCCCACGGATGGGGGCACGATGGCGGAGATGATTGATGCTTACGAGGTCAGCCTGCTCCTGGGGACGCCGACCTTTCTGCACAACATCCTGCGGGCCCGGTCCCACGCGGATCTGTCGTCACTTCGCCTGGCCGTAACGGGGGCCGATAAATGCCCGGAGAAGGTGTACCGTGCACTGGAAAATCGGTGTCCCAACGCGACAGTTCTGGAGGGATACGGTATAACGGAATGTTCGCCCGTGGTGTCGGTCAACGAGGAAGAGGCGCCCGTGGAGCAGACCATCGGCAAAGTGTTGCCTTCACTGGACTACGCCATAGTTGATCCGGAGACATTTAAAGTGAGATTCGGTGAGCGGGGCATGTTGTTGCTGCGGGGGCCGAGCATCTTCCAGGGTTATCTGGAAGATCCCGCCGTCGATGAGGATCCGTTTGTGGAGTGGGAGGGTAACCGGTGGTATGAGACGGGTGATCTGGTAAGGGAGACGCAGGAGGGTGTGCTGGAGTTCTGCGGCCGGTTGAAACGTTTTGAAAAGATTGGGGGAGAGATGATATCGTTGCCGGCCATCGAGACCGTTCTGGAAGATCATTTTCCCCGGGAGGATGGCGAACCTCAGGTGGCAGTGGAGAGCCAGGTTCATCGGGCGGATGGCTCAAAAGCCGCCCGGCCACTGCTGGTGCTTTTCACCACGCGGGAGGATCTGGACAGGCAGCGGGTGAACGAACACATTCGGAATGCCGGGTTGAGCCCACTTCACAACATAAAACGCGTCGTCCATGTCGATGAAATCCCGCAGCTGGGCACGGGCAAAACGGACCACCGCGCGCTGCAGCGAGAGTATCTGTAAATGGCAAATCCGTCGTTCAATCTCTCTGCGCGGAGCATGGCCCCGTAGTTCCGGGGGACGAAGATCTATCGTCCATCGTCCGGGGTCCGGCGTCCATTGTTGATCCTGCGTTTGAGCGGAATCCACAGAAAACGTCCAGTTTCATCCTTGCCCGCACGGATATTCTGGTGGAGGATTGATTTGTGATCGGACCAGTCCAGCAGATATTTCTGGATCCAGCCGAACTCGTCTTCGGTGAGGACACGCGGTTGGAAATTCGTTATACGATTGTTGCTGACGATTGGATATAGCCTCAGATTGCACCGCAGGTTGCCGTCGGCTTCCCGCACGACCAATACGGCAACGAAACTGAATGGCCGGGCGGTCTTTTTTCGGTAGCGACCGGGGGTGTTGAAGACAAAATTGCCCAGACTGTATATCACCCATCGTTTTCGAACCCGCGCGATCTCCTGGAACATGTGGGCCCCGTGGCCCAGGACCAGGTCGGCGCCGGCGCCCGTCATCGCCTCAGCGAGCTTTTTCTGATGAGCGGTTCGCCGGCGGTAGTTCTTGCCCCAGTGGGGGAACCCGATAGTGAATGCATCAGGATGATTTTCGTTGAGATTCCTCATCTGCCGGGTGATGTTTTTTTCGGTCAGGAGATTGATTCCCGGCGTGGACTGCCCCGCGTAGAAAGCATACTGATTTCTGTATCGTGGGCGATAATACATGCCGCCCAGCATCGCTATCGTGAAGTCATGTTCCCCCGCAGAAAAAGTGTGTGACCAGGGTCGGGCGGCGGCCGTTTGGTTCCTGCCCGCTCCGAAAACGTCAATATGTTCGTTGGCCAGTTCCTGTTGCGTATCCTTCAGCCCCCGGGCACCGTAATCCAGCGAATGATTGTTGCCCAGCGAAACGCAGCGGACGTCCAACCGTTTGAGCAGGTGCGGGGTGAGTTTGGGATCAGCCCAGTGGAGATAGGATTTTATTCCCTGCAGCGGGGATTGTTCCGCACTGGTGATCGATGTTTCCAGATTGATGATTGTGGCGTCGGCCGTTCTGGTGAGTTGATGAAGGTTGTGGACGCTCTGCCGGCAGAGCTCGGTGAAGCGTTTTGTTGGCTCCCCCGGCGTTTCGTGGAGCAGATAACTCTCCCCGAAGGCGGTGTCACCTCCGAAGACTATGCGCAGCCGGACTTTTCCGGTGAGTCTGCTCGGTTCCAGCGGGGACAAAAGGCTGGCGTTTCGGCGCGCCTGGCCAGAAAAACAGCCGGACATGCACACGGTGATCAGAGGGAAAAGTATCGCGGCTAAGCGGGCTTTCATAAGTATCCTAAGGTTTCAGACACGCTTCTATGGATCCTGTTCTACCTACCATCGTTGAGGATATCCCGTATCTCATCCGGGAACTCCACATCGAACTCATGGAGGAGCAGGCGAAGGACGTAGCGACGCCTGCAGTCGGTTCGGAATGCATTCCAACGCGCCGCCATTCGTTCGTCGCTGAGGACGATTTCGCGGAACCGCCGGAACGCTCCTTTTCCCTGGATGGCGTCCAGTACCCGGTTTTGAGTGATCGGGTTATCGATCGTTCGGGCGAATCTTTGTCTGAAGTGCCAGCTTTCGTGGGCCGAAATATTGTCCAGGACGTGCCATCCATCCGGTATGACCTCATCCTGCTTTAGTTGTTTTTGCTCCTCATCAGTCAGAGCTTCGTACTCAATATCACCGACTATAGCCGGATCAGTGTAATGGATGACTTCTCCGGTTTCCGGGTTCAAAAGCCCAAATGATTCGTCGAATTGGCTCCGGGAGAAGATTTCTTCGGCGATGTCGTCCAGATCATAACGGGTACCGTCGGTAGAGTTTACAACCTCGGGGACCTCTGGTTCGAACGATTCAGTTGATGCCTCTCCGGTGTGGGGCGGATTGTTCTCGTAGTAGCGCTCACAGACTGAAATGAGCTCATCCAGTAACTGGTGCTGATCCGTGACGCAGAGCGTGGTGTCTTCGTCCGGGGAAAAATAGATTTTCCCATCGTCCCATCCGTATAGTTTTTCAACCGATTCCATAACCGTACCCCGTGGGAAATAAGTGGTGCAAGACTGTAAATACGATCTCTTTCACCCAGAAGAGTAAGAGAGTCTGACCGCCTTTGCAAAGAATGATGACGGCCAAGTCGGGCATTGGCCTTGCCAGAATACGGGCCAATCCTTACCATCATTTTAGTGATCCGCGTCAGCTGCTGCTTTGAAAATTGTTCTATAAGTGCGGGGGCGCGATCAGTTTAAATCTTCTGTTCAACTCACTTAACCACGATCCAGCCGGAGCGGGAAAGGAACAATCTGGACAATGGAATATACGAATCTCAATGAGGCGACGGTGGCCGAGTATGTGAAGCGGGCGGGTCTATTCGGCCGGAATGAATCACTGGTGGTCAATGAAATAGGTGATGGTAACATCAACATGGTGTTCCGTATCAGGGATGAACGGACCGGCAAAACCATGATCCTCAAGCAGGCTTATCCGTATGTGCGCTGCGTGGGAGAGAGCTGGCCACTGAGTCAGGACAGGATCAGGATAGAGGCAGAAGCAATGAAGAAGGAAGGCCAGCTGGCTCCCGGTCTTGCCCCGGAGATATATCACGAAGATAATGACATGCATGTTCTGGTTATGGAAGATCTGTCTCATCTGGGTGTGATGCGGGAGCAGATGCTTGAGATGAAAAAATTCCCCAATTTCGCCGACCATATATCGACCTTTCTGGCCAACAATATGTTTTATACGTCGGATATTTATATGGACCCAACGGCCAAAAAAGAGCTGGTCAAGAAGTTTATCAATCCTGATCTGTGTAAAATCACGGAGGATCTCATTTTCTCCGATCCTTACTACGATAACGATCGGAATGAGATTAATCCGGCTCTCCGGCCGTATCTGGAAGAAGTATTCTGGGAGAAAACGGATCTGCGGCGTGAGGCCGCCAAGTTCAAATACAAATTCCTGACCCGTGCCGAATGTCTTCTTCACGGGGATCTGCACACGGGCTCTATTTTTGCCGATACGAATGAGACGAAAGTGTTCGACTCCGAGTTCGCTTTTGTTGGCCCCATGGCCTTCGACATCGGATTGTTGATTGGGAATTTGCTGATCAACTACGTTTCCTGGGAAGGAAAGAGGGATCGGTTCACAGAGGAACAGATTGCCGATTACAGATCACACGTAAAAACGATCGTGATCGATGTCTGGGATCTATTCGAGGAAAAATTCATCGCCAACTGGGATGAAGAGTCTCAGGATGTCGTTGCCGAGGTGGAGGGATACCGGCCTCATTTCATGAGAGAGCTCTTCACCGACACCGTTGGATATGCGGCTATCGTAATGATTCGCCGGATGCACGGTCTGGCGCATAACGCGGACGTGGACGAAATCGATGACGAAGAGGCGAGAAAAGAGGTTCAGGTGCGTATTCTGGAGATGGCCGAACAGCTGGTGATGAATCGCGAGGATTACGACGACATGGATGAGGTTGCGGCTTTTTGTGAGGATGAAGTGGGAGTCACCTCCGGATC
>CAZXYF010000147.1:0-6735 GCA_964644705.1 uncultured candidatus Brocadiaceae bacterium
CCTGGGCGGTAACGGCAGCCAGGAGGTGGAGACGGGTGATGACGCCTATACCGACGATGATATCGTGTTTTACGATGAAAATAGCAATAGCTCCTGGGATTACGGTGAGGATATCTGGATCGATCATAATTTGAACGATATCTATGATGAGTCAAGTGAATCGGTCCATTTGAGTCCGGGGGGCGACGTGAATGAGGTGACGAATCGGCCGTTCCGGTTGCCGGCGAGGGCGATAGCGGCCGATTTCAACAATGATGACCACAACCTTATTGATCTGGTGGTGGCCGATAAATACGATCTGGCGGCGCTGCGGGACGGGAATCCGTTCCTCACTACTACCCCGAAAGATCTGGATCCGTATGATAGTGAGATCCCGCTGGTCGGGGAAACGTTTGGGTTTGATACCCGTTACTCAGTCGTGCCGTTTGATCCGGCAACCAACAACAGCTATTTTAGCTCGTTTTATGGTGCGCAGGCCTATGATGACGATTATGACCCCGGTAATTTGCCGCAGTATGACGGGGAAAGTTCGTTGCTGGAACAGGAGATATTTTTCAACCAGCGCCCCTCCATCTGGGAGGTGTCCACAACCCGCGAACATCTGGATTCCCCCGGCGATATCGTAACGGTTACGGCACGTGGCGCAGTCGATGCGGATGGAAGCGTCTCGGGGGTGCAGTTTTACCGCGATGACGGAGATGGGACGTTTGAACCGGAGGCGGACGATCCATTGCTGGCGATCGACACCAACGCCAGTGATGGCTGGACCTGGAGTGGTCAGGTGAAAGGGACCACTCGATTCTGGGCCAGAGCGGTTGATAACGAGGGGCATACGAGTTACCCGGTGGGCACGTATATCAACGAACAACCGTATGATGACGGTCTCTATACCGAGGGTGAATACGATGCCGACGGACCTTCTGACCTATCCAACGACAAGGTCGTTGTGGATGCGGGCGGTGATTTGGCTGATGAGGACAGCGCCACGCGCGACCCGAACCTTCTGTTCCGCGACCTGAACAGCAACGGGGTCTGGGACGATGGAGAACACGTGTGGTATGATCTGGGCAACAAGTCCTACGATGCGTCGGAAAATCCGTATCTCTACACGGGTGGAGATGGTCAGCAGGTGAACGATGGTGATCCGGGAACGCTCAGTGACGACCTGGTTTTCTATGACGATAATGGGGACGGAAAATGGAATCCGGGCGAGGACTTCTGGGTGGATGACGGAGATGTTTCGGACGCGTATGATGATGCCACCGAAAGCGATCATCTGTTTCTTGGCGGTGACGGCGTGCAGGATGTGTCGGACGGTGATTCCGCCACCGCTACCGATGAAATAGTGTTTTCTGATGAAAGCAACCTGGGCTCCTGGGATCCCGGCGAGGATATCTGGGCGGACCTGCCGGATCGGACATATATGGATGGTCGAGATGTGCAGGTGAAGGGGTCGAACTGGAGCGATATCGAAGGGGATGCGGGGCTTGTGGGGAATATCGTCTTTGAAAATCTGGATAGTAACGGGACGTGGGATGCCGGTGAACCGGTCTGGGCCGAAGGAGTGTATGAGCATGAAGAGATTGATCTGACGCTCCGTAACGTGCGGTCGGGTGAACACAGTGGCCCTGGTGTTGGCCTGGAAAGTGTGCATTTCTATCGGGACAAAAACTTCAATCGAGAGTTTGATCCCCACCAGGATCAGTGGCTGGGGCGGGGGACCGAGGACGGCGACGACTGGCACTACTCAATTGATAGTGTTTCCTGGAGTCCCGGAGCCCAGACCTTTTTCGCTGTTACAAAAGATGAGCACGATGCATGGAGTGATGTTGCATCCTCCACGCTTCACGTGCGCAATCGTCCGCCGGAAATTACCGGTGTGTCCGACAATCCCGATCCCGTTGGAGCCGGCGATATCATCACCCTCACGGCCAGTGGCGTAAATGATCCTCACGGAAGTGTGGATCACGTGTCATTCTACATCGATGAGAATGGTGATGGGAAGGTGGATCCGGGTGTGGATACTCTGCTGGGGAGCGATTGGGACACGAGCGATGGGGCCACATTTTCCGGTACAGTCACCTGGGCACCGGACGCATACCTGTATGCCGGCGGTGACGGGGTAGATGTGTCCGATGGCGACAAACCCCCCACCAGCCCTACCGATTCAATAGTGTTTTATGATGAGAATGAAAACGGCGGCTGGGACCACGGTGAGGATATCTGGGTGGATGATGGAACTACTCTGGGCAAGTATGATAGTGACGACCATGGTCTGTACCTGGGCGGTAACGGCAGCCAGGAGGTGGAGACGGGTGATGACGCCTATACCGACAATGACATCGTGTTTTACGATCAAAATAGCAATGGCTCCTGGGATTCCGGCGAGGATATCTGGGTCGATGAGAACGGCAACGATGAGTATGATGATCCGGCTGTGCCGTTCACGTATCTCGCGCGGGTGCAGGATAATGAGGGCGCCTATTCCTCGGTTGTTTCCACCACCGGTTATGTGAGTGCCCGACCTGTAGTGGATCAATTCCAGAGTCAGCCGGACCCGGTTTCCCACGGTGATGAACTGACGCTGACGGCCACTCCGAATGATCCGGATGGTTCGATACAGCAGGTGGAGTTCTACCGGGATACGAATGGTAATGACCTGTTTAACGCGGATACGGATTCGATTCTGGATCCGGATCAAATCACGACGAGCGGTGATCAGTGGCAATGGCAGGGGGCTGTTGCCTGGCCGGTCGGCGAACACACGTATTTTGCCCGGGCGCAGGATGATGATGGGGTCTGGAGCTATTCGAGTGGCTTGACTGGTCGAGTTACCAACGCAGCACCGGAGATTGGAGGCATCACTTTCAGTCCTCTCGGACAGGTGACTCAGGGCTATGAGCTGACCATTAGCGCGGAAAACGTCACTGATTCGAATGATGAACCGGTAGAAGTGGAATTTTACCGCGATGATGGGGATGGCAATTTCCAGGCCAGTGCGGATGACCTGTTGAAAAGCACGACCGTGGGACCCAGTAACTTTTCCGTCACCTTCTCCACGGAAAATGGTGAACCACGGACCGGAATGACGTGGGAAGAGGGGACGTATTTGTATCACGTCCGAGCCCGCGACACCTTCGGAGACTGGAGTACGGTGGAAAGTGCCGAACATGCGGTGAACGACCGTCCGAAGTGGACGGATGTACAGGGTGATGGGGATCCTGGAATAGAAGCAGACCCCAATCTCCTGCGGTCGGGTGGACAGCTGACATTGACCATCCCGGCGGGGGAAATCAGCGATCCCGATGGGCTCTCGGAAGTTGCCTTTTACAGAGATGATAACGCGAATGGCGAGTTTGACGCGGGACTGGATACGAAAATTCATAGCTCGAATGCTTCTTCGGGGCTCTGGGAATATACTTTTACGGCGAACAGCCAGGCGCATTACTATTTTGCCCGGGCTAAGGATACAGTGGGCGGATGGAGCTTCCCGACCCGCACTGACCTTGTGAATCGGCGGCCCGATGTGGGGAGCCTTACGGCCACGCCGGATCCGGTAACGCTGGATGGAACGTTGACCCTGACCGTCGATTCCGCAATTGACGTTGACGGTACGGTCAATAAGGTGGAATTTTATCAGGATATGGATGGCGATGATGAACTGGATTCTGATGATAAATTGATTGCCTTTGATACGACGGCGGTGGATTCCTACTACACGACGACCGCAATCCAAAATGAGGGCGTGACCAATACCTACTTTGCCCGTGCAGTGGATAATCTCGGCCATGCAACTGATGATCTGGATATTTCCACCGTGGATGTGTACGTGAATCAGCGTCCACGAGTGCATTCAGTGAATGTCACGCCGAGCGGACCGGTGCTGCAGGGGAATACCGTGGATCTGACCGTGTCTTCAACAGCGCCGGATGCTGAAGATTTTGATGGAACTATCCAGGAGGTTGAGTTTTATCGCGATAATGGAGATGGAGAATTTGAACCGGGCAGCGATCAACTCCTGGGCAGTGATTCAGACACGAGTGATGACGCATGGGACGTGAAGGCGGACACCTCCACATGGTCCTACGGCGAAAACACCTTTTTCGTGCGGGCAAAGGATGATCGCGGCGTATGGAGCGGGGAGAATTTTGGCACCGCCACGGTCGATATCAATTCACGCCCCGTAGTCAGTGGTGACCTGCAGCATGATCCGGATCCGGTGAGCGAGCTCCAGAATCTCACCCTGAGTGTCAGTGACATTACGGACGAATACGGCGATGTCGCTCTGGCCGAATTCTATCGGGATGACGGAAGCGGCAGTCTGGAGACAGGTTCTGACACAAAGCTGGGGACGGATAATGACGGCAGTGACGGCTGGTCGTGGACCGGCCGGGTGACTTGGTCTGGAGGTGCGGACCACACCTACTTTATCCGGGCTCAGGACGATAATGGAGTGTGGACCAGTTCGCCCACTCAGGTTACCGGACATGTAAATGCGAGACCGACGATTGACTCGGTTAGCTTCTCAGATGATCCGGTGCAGAAAGGTGATCAGTTCGATGTCACCGCCGACCAGGTCGCAGATGCCGATAGCAGTGTGAGTAGCGTGCAGTTTTATCGCACCGCCATGGAATTTGACAGCGGGACGGACACTGCTCTGACGTCCGCGCCCGGCGAGGGAACGTTGGGCGCCTATTCGAGTGATTTGCTGTTCGAGGATGTGAACCGGAATGGACTCTGGGACAGCGGTGAAGCGGTGTGGCATGACGGCGGCACCGAGGCGGGTGAGTACGATACTGGTGACTCGCAAATATACTTGGGCGGCAATAGCTCATGGGATGCCGTCCGTGGCACCGTGGGGTGGAGCGGGAACGTGGTGTATGAGGACAGCGATGACAGCGGCGGGTGGAACAGTGGAGAAGCAGTTTGGGCGGATACCGTACAATCAGTGGGTGATGGAACGGATCCGGGTGACTGGACTTACCAGAATATTGACACTGATGGCTGGTTGACCGGTGAAATGTTGATGATAGCGCATGCCCGGGACGACGAGAATGCGCTGGGTGCCCCCGCGGCGAGCACGGTCAATATCAAGGGGAAACCACGGATTAATGACCTGGTTTCTACACCCGAGGATGGGTTGGTTGTGGGTGAACAGTTCACCCTCGAAGCTGTGGGCGTGGGGGATCCCGATGGCGACTCTGTTAATGAGGTGGAATTCTATCGGGATGACGATGGTGATGGCGCTCTGGATACTGGCGTTGATGAGTTCCTGGGACAAGACACAGACGGCTCGGATGGGGACGGCTGGAGTTACAGTGACAATGTGGGGGCGAGCGGAGACCTCACCTATTTTGCGCGAGCCAAGGATGCAAATGGCAACTGGAGTGATGCGGTGTCGCTGGATGTCTCGGCCAGCAATCGGCCGGTAATTACTGACGGTGCGCTGCAGAATACCCCCGACCCACTGGTGCGTGCGGAGACGATTACATTGTCCATCCTGGATTCTGAAGTGTCGGATCCGGACCCGGGAGATGACATTGCACGGGTGCGTTTCTTCCGGGATGATGACGGAGATGGGGAAGTGGATGGTTCAGACGAGTTGTTGGGAAGCGCCGATGATCCGGTTTCAACGGGATCAGGCGATGCCTGGCAGGTGAGTTATTCGGCCACTGGTGGATGGTCGCTGGGTAACGTGACATATCTGGCTCAGGCCCAGGACAGCAATGGTGTGTGGAGCGACCCGAACGACCCGGTTGATGCCAGCGGCACGGTGGAAAATAATACGCCAACCATAGCCAGCATTACCGGTTCACCTGATCCTTTTGTTCCGGGCGAGGCTATCACGTTGACCGCCGGCGGTGTGGCTGATGCCGATGGGTCGGTAGATGAGGTTGAATTCTACCACGATATGGATGAAGACGGGGCGATTGATCCGGGAGAATCCCTGGGGACCGTTAGCGATGGCACAGGTGGCTGGACCCGGGATGTGAGTGCCACCACCACAGCTGGATGGTCGGCCGGAATGCGTACCTTTTTAGCTCGCGCCAGGGATGATGATTCAGAGACTGGTCCAGTCACTGCTGGTGCGGTGCGTGCCAGCAATCAGCCAGAGATCGATAGTGCTGGGCTGGTCACCAGTCCTGAACCGCTGCCGAGGGCGGATGAGTTGACACTGAGTGTTTTTGATGAAGATATAAGCGATCCGGATGGCGACTCGATTGCTGAGGTCGAGTTTTACAGGGATAGCAATGGTAATGGAACATTTCAATCTGGAGATGATCAATTTCTGGGAAGCACCAACAGTATTGTCACCACGGAATCCGGGGATGCGTGGCAGGTGAGTTATTCAGATACTGAGAGCTGGGCGGTTGGTTCTCACACGTATTTTGCCCGAGCTCAGGATGAGTACGGTATATGGGGCGATGGCACATCCCCTGCGGGTAGCGTTGTCAATAATCGACCCACCGTCGAAACGCTTAATCTCTCGCCGACCCATTATTTGGAGGACGAGACCAACAGTACCCTGACTATGGAAGCGACGGGTGTGAGTGATGCTGACGGAACCGTTGACCGTGTGGAATTTTATCGGGATGAGAATGGTAATGGCGTGATGGATTCCGGTGAATCCCTGGGAAGTGATGACACTCCCGGCGGCGGTTGGACTCAGACGGCGAATATGGGGGAATGGTCTTTCGGGGCTCACACCATCAGCGTGTATGCACAGGACAATCT
>CAZXYF010000147.1:6758-7796 GCA_964644705.1 uncultured candidatus Brocadiaceae bacterium
CCATCGACCTCATCCGAAGTGACCGTTGATTTTGGATACGCGACTGAGGGGGATGATAATCTGGCATACTCAACGGTGAATGGTGCCACGATTGCCCTGTACGACGTTGATCCATCTGACGGAGTGAGTTCTCCGGACATTGCCTGGAACCTGTCTGAATATACTTCCGATACCGATGTTCTGGTGGATCCGAGCTGGAATAGTCCGGGAGAGCTCACCGGCATTTATCTTCTGGGTGATGGAACTGAAACGGAAGATCTTGGAATCGCTATGTGGGGTAGCCGCGGCCTGCACGAGTTCAAGGATCTGCGGCAGGGCGCCGATCCGCTTGCTTTCCTCGCCGTGCAGGGAGATGTGAACTCCGCCCGCTTCGACAACGGCCTGGCCGGCAATGTTCTCAACGGATACACCTTCGATCTGACGGCCGGCGAATACAGCTCCGGTGACTCTGTTATACAGGGCCGCCCGAGAGATGGCGCCACGGGTATCCAGGGTGATGTGTATTTCCACGATGCCAATGCCAATTCATACTGGGATAGAGGCGAGCCGGTATGGAAAGATGAGGCGGGGAATGGGGTTTTTGATAATGAGGACACTGACTTTTACGGCGATGCTTCGGTCGGTGATAGCGGGATACAGGGGGACGTTTACTTCAGTGATAGTAACGGGGACGGAAAGTATGACAGCGGCGAAGACGTCTGGTCCAACGGGCGCTGGGAATTGCGTTCCGATCTCGACAGAGACGGGAATTCCCGCGATACCACGGCGTTCTATACGGCCGGCGGGGCTGGTGAGATTACAGTCAAGTCCGACATAACGGGCGATTTGGTGGCGGATGAAGACGTGGGTACGCTTGAGCTGACCGG
This sequence comes from uncultured candidatus Brocadiaceae bacterium, assembly GCA_964644705.1. GTDB lineage: Bacteria > Planctomycetota > Brocadiia > SM23-32 > SM23-32 > CAZXYF01. The sequence continues at coordinate 7,625 of CAZXYF010000147.1, forward strand.
TGGTGGTTTCGACAACGCTGGAGAGACAGGTTTAAGAGTGGGGGGAGATCTGGATAAACTGCGCGTTGTGGGTGGGGCGAGCATGGATACCGACATGGACGTAGCCGGCGAGGCGGGTGGAGGATCCGGATATCTGTATGTGGCCGAGGGCGGCACATGGAACGGCACGGTG
>CAZXYF010000148.1:0-7786 GCA_964644705.1 uncultured candidatus Brocadiaceae bacterium
TCGGCCCGCTTAGCGGGGCTTCACCAGATAATGCACTCGAATTGATGCCGCGGACAGCAACACCACCGTTCCGGACAGCAGGAAATACAGGTTGGGTAACCAGAGCTGAAAATTCTCCCGCAGCGAGGGATACGCCACCTCACTCAACATACACACCACGGGGTTGATGACGAACATATATTGCAGAACAGTATGGGAGAAGCTCTCCTGCGCCAGCAATCCCACCAGGCTGAGCACGCAGGTTATAATCACAATGATGTACGTTGATGCGACGCTCGTGGAGGTTTTCTTCGACAGCGAGCTGAAAAACACTCCCGCCGCACACACAAACACCATCGTCGCCGCCAGCGTTGCGGTGCTCCGCACGATCCCCGGGATCAGCGGGCGTTTAATGTATCCCAGTGCCAGGTACGGCGGCAGTGTGGCAACCATCATGATGAAGAGGGGCAGGATCACGGACTGAAACTTGCCGCTCACTATCTGGAAACTGCGCAGCTTCGTCAGCCGGAGAAGATCAAACCGGCCCGCTTCCACCTCGCTGGATATCAGCGGGGCGCTAAATATGGGGGTGACAAAAAGCACCAGGACCATCTGGAAACTCACGGTGAAGATGGCAATGATCCGCGCGGCATACACGTATGTGCTGAAGGCCGACAGAAGGATGAGGGCGAATGATATGGTAATACAGAAGTAAACTCCCCGCACCAGATACACCAGCCGCCCAAACAGCATCGTTCGCAGCTCCTTGATCAATACGGGGTTGAAAATACGTCCGATCATGCGCCGGCGGCTGCGGGGATCGATCAGGTAAAACGGCCATTTCGAGAGGCGTTCCGACAGCGCTTCGTCAATAACCTCCTGGCGGCGTGAACGAGGGGCCGGACAGCGCCGGAAGTAGAAGAACAAAAAACCCGTCATACCAACGATCATGATCGCCGCTACCCCGGAGAACACATTCGCGGGCGAGGCCAGCTGAACATCTCCGATGAGATTGTCGAGAAGCCCTCCCTGGACGACGCCGGTCATTGCGACGAACGGGCTCAAGGACCACAGGTAATTCAACGCCATCTTCAGGTTGTCTCCCACCGCTTTCATGAACATCAGCGGCGGAATGATGACCGCCACGCTGATGATTCCAATGATGACGTAGCTGACCACGATCGAGATGAACGTCTTCTCACAGATGGCACTCACGGTCAGCCCGATCATTCCGAACAACAGCGCGGTCAGGCACAACAGGGCGTAGAACCATCCCACCTGGGCGAGGCTCACTCCGCCCAGCACCAGGCATGTGCTGACCACCGGTATGGTGGACAGCACCACCAGCATCAGGAAGGTGAGTGCGCCCCCTATTTTCCCCCAAACGATGGCAAAAGGGCTCATGAGGGTGCCGTAGAGCAGATCGAACGTGTTCCGCTCCTTTTCCATCGTCACGGCCGGGCTGGTGAAGGCGGGCGCAAACAGCGCCACCAGAGCCAGCTGCCCGAGGCCCAGCACGGTGAACAGATGCTGGGCGTTCTGGGCGCTCAGCGTGTACACCCCCTCCTGCGGCCACAAAAGGTACGTGCCCGCAAAACAGGCGAACAGAAATACCAGCTGCAGCAGGGCGGCCCGCCGCGTCCGCAACGACATCTTCACATCTTTGACCATCAGCGGGGGCAACAGATTGTATCGGAGCCAGTGCAGCAGCCCGCTCTGTTTTATTTCCGCCATCTCATCCTCCATAAAAACGTGTACCTTCTGCTATCAACGCAACAACGGGAGACGAAGGTAAAGATAAAGCTAAGGAGTTTTGAACACCGTTCTTTGTCCCCGCAGCCACGGGGCTGCGCTTTGCGCAGCTAAATCGACCGTCGCATGTGCCGTTGTCTTTAGCATTGTCTGCTGTTTCTTTCCACTGTCCGCCCGGCGACGGCTTCTCATGGCAACATCAGACCGCTTCGGGTGCTGGCTGGTGGTCCTCCGGCAGCTCACCGGTCAGCTCGATGAAAGCCTCCTCCAGGCTGATGGCCACCTCCTGGAATCCGACCACTTTCAATTCGTTCTGGACCATGGTGGACAGCAGCTGACTCAGCTGGGCATCGGTGGCGTTCCATTCAAACCGAATCGCGTGCCCTTCGACCTCGATATCGTGAATATCCGCCTCCTCCGCGGCCTTGAGCAGGAGCTGGTGCGCTTTTTCGGGCTTCTCCACCACTTCCACTTCCACCAGGCGATCCTGGCGTATGCCCTGCATGATTTCCTCCACCGGTCCCATGGCATGGATTTCCCCTTTATCGAGGATTCCCACCGTGTCGCAGATGGTGGCGAGTTCGGGCAGAATATGGCTGGAGACCAGGATGGTTTTGCCCATCTCGCCGAGTTTGTGCAGCAGCTCTTTCATCTCAATCCGGGCGGAAGGATCCAGACCGCTCAGGGGCTCATCCAGCAACAGAACGCTGGGATCGTGCAGCAGCGTGCGGGCGATGCCCACCCGCTGTTTCATTCCCCGACTCAACGCCTCCACAAACATGTCCTCCATGTAGGTACTACCGGTGATGTCCAGAACTTTATCGATGCGTTTCCGTCGCTGTTTGCGCCGGATTTTGAACGCTGCGCCGAAAAAGTCCAGATATTCCCTCACCCGCATCCCCTCATACACGCCGAAAAAGTCGGGCAGGTAACCCACCATGTCCTTGCCCTGACGCGGATTGTTGATCACGTCGATCTCGCCGACGTATGCCCGGCCACTGGTCGGTTTCATGAGGGCGGCCAGGATGCGGATCGTGGTCGTTTTTCCCGCGCCGTTTGGCCCGATGTAGCCGAAAATCTCCCCTTTGTCGATATCAATGCTCAGATCGCTCAGGGCACAGAAATCGCCGTAATGTTTCGTCAAATTTTCCGTTCGGATCATGTATTTGTCACCTGTATGTCTAAAACGTGCCCCTGCCGTGGTTCCACCGCAATGCCGTTTCTTTGGTTTTGACCGCAGCACCTATTCATTTGAGAAAAACGGGGATACCTGAATGCGTACATATCATCGGGCCCGCCCCTCCAATCGGACACTCATGGAGTGGCAGCTCCAGCTCATGCGGCGGTTCTGGCCAGCCGACGACACGCTGCCAGGCTGGCGCGTTCGTCGGGCTTTCACCGCCAGCTCCAGTATGCCCTGTTCCATGTTCTGGAACCGCCCGGCGCGGGGGATATCAACCTTTATCCGGCCCGACGGGGATTCCCGCGTCGTCAGGGGCACTCTCTTCCCTCCATCCTGTTCCACGCCCTGTATATTCAGGTCATACCCGTATGCCTCCACAGACATTCTCAGGGCGGCTTTCTCCACGGCCACGTTCGATGCGAATCGGGGCATGTAAAACAGCAGTTTTGCGTCCCGCGCCATGCTCCGTCCCGCCTGATGCGAGAGCCGGAAGACCCTGTTGGTTCGTGCCGGCTGGACCGCCGGAATGGAAAACGCCCGGGGAATGACCACCTGCTGGCCCGAGGGCGGGGGGGTGACGCGGGCTTCAACGCAGAACAGAGCACTGCTCCGTTTCGTTACACTTTCGCGTCCCACGCCGGTCAATTGTTCCCCGATAAAATCCCGCTCGGGCCACGCCAGCAAGAACAATCGACGGGTCCAGGGGCTGTACATGTGGACCTTGGGCGTGGTGAAAAGATGTCGAACGATACGTTTCCGGGTCAGGGATGCGCTTCCCAGCAGTGCTTCGGTCGCGAAGTCACCCCGGCTTCTGGCCGATTCCTCGTTAAGCACGCATCGCGTATTCGTTCCCGATTCAACCGATTGCAGTCCGGCCGGGACGAAAGGATACGAGTTGAAAGCGAGCAAACCGTGCTCCAGATCGATGGAGGTCCTGTTGTGCACCGTCCCCTCCAGACCGCGGGGGCCCAGCTGGAACTGTACGTCAATTCCGTCCCGTATTCGGACGGGGGCGTTCACCACGTATCGGGGCAAGGATCCCGGTTGGATGGAAAGGTTTTTGGCCGCGTAGCGAGGCAGTACCTGGATGAAATCGGTGGTGATCTGGCCCCGCTTCTGGTCTTCGCTTGATGCGGCGGTCAGGAAGGATTGTTTGCTACCGGCCCGCAATTCTCCCTCCAGCGTGCTTTCCGAATGGACACCGATGATCGCACTGCGGAACGCCCTCTCCACGTCACTTCCGGTCCTGAGTACGGCAATTTCGTTGATCGATCGGCCGACCTCCGCCCGATAGCTCTGTCCCACCCGATAGGAGAAGAATCCGATCACCATACCGACGGGGATGATGACGGCCCACGCCAGCTCCGTGCGGCGATAATAGTGCGCCGCGGCCAGAGAAACGGCGGCGATCAGCAGGAATCCGCCCAGGGAGGCCACGACAAACGATCTGGGGGCCACCTCCGCCCCCACCACGTCGTTGATCATCCGAGGCCCTTTTCCCAGCAGACCGGTCTGGGCCAGTGGTTTGAGTCGTTCATTCCCCCGGAAAATCCGGGCATACAGCGTGCCGCTTTGATCCCACTGTTCCATCACGCTGCCATCAAAGGCGAAGAAATAAACGCTCCCCATGCCCACGCGCCGGCGCACGACCATGGGCATCTGCCCGTTACTGAGGATGGTTTGTCCGCCGATGGTTTCCGATTCCAGGACCGTAATGTATTCGTCCAGCTCGAGCGACCACGATTCAGTTTCCCCCTCCAGTCGGACGCGTTTCTGGTGACGTTTGCCGAAGATTTCCACCGGCATGAGCTCCTCCATCGCCGACCCCCGGATGGTGGGATAGCTTTCGCCGGGGAACAGCAGCAGCACGCCGCCGCTCTGGATCCACGTTTTGAGCGCCCTCACCTGGCTCGGGCGCCAGTTCTGATAGTCCAGTTCACCGGTGGCCACCGCCCCGATGGAGTCGAGGCCGGCCCATTGATCCGGGAATTCCGGAAGGCGCGTGGAAAGGGTTGCTGTGTGGCGAATATTGCCCCCGGTCAGCGATTCTTTCTCCCGGCGAGCCTGGCGATAGCCCATGACCTCCGACCGATCCAGCTGCACCGTGTTGCGTCGCCCCAGATACATCGACATCGGCGGGACCACGCGACCTTCGTCCACCACCAGACAGGGGATGCGATTGCGAGTCAGGATATTGGAGAGTTCGTCACCGGAGGCCACTTCCGCCCCTTCGTCATTATAGATGCTCACCGGATTCATCTGGCGGGCTCCCCGCTGGCTGCAGAACCAGACGCTTCGTTCGCAGCCGGCGGGCAGGTAGAAGGGGCGACTGTATTTTACGGTCTTCAGGCCATCCCGCACCGACAGGACGGCCTTCATCCGCTGCCCCTCATCGCCGGAATTGGCCACGCGGAGCTTCACCTGGGTCCAGTGATGCTGCAGGTAAGCGTGTCCCAGGGCGTGTCCGTTCCGAAAACTGACCTCTGATTCCCCTGCCGTGACGGCCGTCGTCAGCATCACCAGGACGGCCAGAATGCGTATTGTGCAGAATTTCACCGACGGCACCTCCTCCTGAGTATGGAACTGTGCTTATAGCAAAACAGTCCCCCACCTGTCAAAATGCCGCGGTTCCCAGCAGGCCAGGTCTGTCCGAAATAGCGTTTCGAGAAGCATGATTCTTTGTCTTTATCATCGTCTTTACCATAATCTGCCGTTGTTTTTGGCGATCTTAGCATCGATAGAAAGGCAGACAAAGGCAAAGACGAAGGTAAAGATGTTAGAGACACCTCCCTGAACGTAATTGGGGGTGGTTTGCGAGATGGACTGTATTCCCGGCTCAAACTCACCAAAGAACCCGTTTGAAAACGCATTTTTGAACGTTTTGGACAGCACTGCCAGCAGGCAACGTACCGACGGCTCGGTCGGAGACCAAGCCGGTGTCCTCTGAGTTGCTGAAAACACCCTGTGATTCACAATTGCCCTCATTGTTCGACATCACCTGTGTCTGAGGCTGCTTTTAGAATAATTCACGCTTGAAGCTTCTGAACGGCCGACAAAGGCCATGGACGAAGGAACTTGACGAAGGATCCAGTACCCGCCTTTCCGGCATACACACAGCGCCGTCCAATCTTCCGCCAGCAAGGCCTTCGTTTGCGTTGTATTGCCGAGGATGCTACAAAAGCCGCAACGCGCGGGGAGGCAAATGTCCCTCTTTCATTTCATCATATAGATTGGTGAGTAAAGCATTATGTCCGGAGAAAAAAAGCGGTACGTGCAAGTGGGCTTGGGCGGTAGGCATTCCATGTTTCGAAGAGCCATCTGCACTGATTACAGTGATCGTGCGGAGCTGGTTGGGATTTGCGATAGCAATCCGGGGAGGCTCCAGCTGGCTCAAAATGAGATAAAAGAGGATTACGGCATGGAAGTGCCCGCCTATGAGGCCGGGGATTTCGAGCGGATGATCTCCGAGACATGCCCCGATACCGTAATAGTGACCACGATCGATTGCCACCACGATCATTACCTCTGCCGTGCGATGGAACTGGGATGCGATGTGATAACCGAAAAGCCGATGACCACCGATGAGGATAAATGCAAGCGGATCCTCAAAACGCGGGAGAGGACCGGTCGTGAGGTTAAAGTCACCTTCAACTATCGCTATGCTCCTCCTCGCACGCAGATTAAAGAACTGCTTATGTCGGGGGTGATTGGGAACGTGCTGTCGGTGGATTTTCACTGGATGCTTGACCTGCACCACGGTGCGGACTATTTCCGCAGGTGGCATCGAAATAAGGACAATTCCGGTGGCCTGATGGTCCACAAGGCCACTCACCACTTTGATTTGGTCAACTGGTGGCTTGGCACCGTCCCCGAACAGGTCTTTGCCTCGGGCCATCGTCGTTTTTATACCCCGCAAACGGCCGAAAGGTATGGGCTCGATAACCGCGCCGAGAGATGTCTTGAATGCCCGGAATCCGATCGATGCCGGTTTTTCCTGGATCTTGCCGGTAAGGAACGCGGCCTTTCGGGAGCCAGCAAGCTCAAAAAACTGTACTACGACTGCGAACAGCACGACGGCTATTTCCGTGATCGATGTGTTTTCAGCGACCAGATTGATATCGAAGATTCGATGAACGTGGTGGTGGACTACCGGAACGACGCCCGGATGACCTATTCGCTGAACGCCTTCTGTGCCTGGGAGGGATACACGGTGAGTTTCAATGGTACGGCGGGGAGGCTCGAACACAAGTGCGAAGAAAGGGCCTATATCAATGCCGACGATTCGGTTCCGGGCAGGCTGAAAAGGGAAGGGACCTGGACCCGTATCTATCCCAACTGGCGGCCGGCTTATGAAGTGGATCTCTGGACCGGAAGCGGGGGCCATGGCGGGGCCGATCCGGTTATGCTGGGGTATATCTTCGCACCGGATGATCAGCCGGAGGATAAATACATGCGCGCCGCCGACGAGAGGTCGGGCGCCTGGTCCATCCTCACCGGCGTGGCCGCGAACCGATCAATGGAGCGTAACCAGCCGGTGCAAGTTGAGGAACTTGTCCCGGGAATCAAAATGCCCGATTATCCACCGATGCCGACGGAGGATGATCCGCTGACTATGCCCGAGGAAGATGTTTCTGAGTGACAACAACCCGCGGGACGGGCGATTGTTGGGTTTTTTGCCCTTCTGACTCCCAGAAAGCCTGTTCTGCCAGAAAATCACAGGATTGTCTTGGTGGTTCCAGCGCCCTGCCAAAAGGCCTATCGTTTTGCGTGACACTCCTGCTTTAGTGCACAGGTAGGCCGAACATCTGTGAGAACAGGCCCAGAGCTCCTGATCCGTTGGAAAATACAGTGAACCCCAATTCGCAAAATAGC
>CAZXYF010000149.1:0-7584 GCA_964644705.1 uncultured candidatus Brocadiaceae bacterium
TCTTAGCATCGATAGAAAGGCAGACAAAGGCAAAGACGAAGGTAAAGATGTTAGATACACCTCCCCAAACATAATTAGGGGTGGTTTGCAAAATGGTCTGTATTCGCGGCTTAAAGTCCCCTGAGAACCCGTTTAAAGACCCATTTTTGAACGTTTTGGACAGCCCTGTGTGATGCCCTACTTGCCGGGCTTGTCCCGGTAGGGGCAGACCTGTGCACTAAAGCGGACGTACCACGCAAAACGATAGGGTCTGACCCTATCGCGTTGTTTGCGCATCTTCGGGTAGTGCGGATGGCGCACTGACGACTCATAAAATGTCCGGGTCAACCATTCCTGTCAATCCTCAACCGATCAACACACGGGGCATAGCGCTGCTTGACGCATATCGGAGCACCCGGGATAATAGAGAGAGCAAGGTCACTGAGACCTCCTGCGGAAGGTTGCTCGACAAGTTTTTCAGATAAAGAGGCCGCAATGCTTCTCATCATCGACAATTATGATTCCTTCACCTACAACCTGGTTCAGCGACTCGGTGAACTTGGGGCCGACATCGCGGTGGATCGGAACGACCAAATATCCATCGAATCGATCGAGGAACGTGATCCGGATCACATCATCATTTCCCCCGGTCCGTGCACTCCCCGGGAATCGGGCATATCGGTGGAGGTGGTAAAACACTTTGTCGGACGGGTCCCGTTGCTCGGCGTATGCCTGGGGCACCAATGCATTGCCGACGCTCTTGGCGGCAAAGTGGTCAGGCACCGGCGGCTCATGCACGGCAAAACCAGCATGATTTCTCACGACGGAAAGACAATCTTCAAGGGACTGCCCAACCCTTTTGAGGCCACGCGTTACCATTCCTTATCGGTTCCGGCTGATTCTCTCCCGGACTGCCTTGAAGTAACCGCATGGGCAGAGGAGGATGAAGTTATGGGGATTCGTCACACCCGGTACCCACTGGAGGGGGTCCAGTTCCACCCGGAATCTTTCCTCACCAAAAAAGGACCGGATTTGCTGCAGAATTTCCTGCGTATGACATGTCCCTGACACCTTAGTGTCGTTCCCGCTTCCCACATCAGGAATTCAATCATGCCAGAGGATCTTCAAGGTCAATCTATCCTCATAACCAGCGGTCCCACCCGCGCCAACATCGACGCTGTCCGTTTCATCACCAACCGCTCGTCCGGACGGCTCGGATGTGCTATTGGCACCGAAGCACTCTCCCGGGGGGCGAACGTGACGATGGTAACCGGCGCCGGTTCGCGCAAACCACAGAAATCTTCTCTGACCACGGCTGCTTGGAACCGCCTCTCCATCGAACCTATCGAAACGGTCTCGGATCTGATCGAAACTCTGGAACAACAGCTGACCCAGCCCCCCTTCTATTCGGCCATTGTCCACGCGATGGCCGTGCTCGATTACGTACCCGAACAGGAGCAGGATACCAAGGTCCGCTCCGGCAAAGAAGAATGGGTCCTTCGCCTGAAGCGAACCCCCAAAGTAATCCGTCAAATAAAGGAATGGAGTCCAGAAAGTTATCTGGTCGGTTTCAAGTTGGAGGTGAACAAACAAAACCAGGAACTGCGCCGTATAGCTTCCCAATTAATGGACAAAACCGGTTCCGATCTTGTTGTGGCTAACGACCTGACCAACATCCGGGATGAACATCATCCTGCACTGCTGATTGGGGATCAGGGCCGTATTGTCGCCGAGCCCCAGACCAAATCCGACATCGCGTCCGAACTCTGTGCAGTGCTGGCGCGTGACCTGCGCGGATAGATGATGCGCCCCACATACCCCGTTCATTCATCAATGATGCCCACGAGACACCCATCCCGCGATTCACTCCCTGTGACCCATTTTATTTGACCCACAACATCATCCTCCGCTCGAACCTGTGTCTCCACATACCGGTCGGTATATCCCCGGACGAGGTTATCATCCACCTGTTCTTCCAACAGAACTCGCACCTTACGCCCCACAAATTGCTGCGCCCATTCTTCGGCCATCTCACCGGCCAACTCACGCAACAAGCGTGATCGTTCCCCCGCCACCTTTGAATGCACCTGATCATCCATTTCGGCGGCCGGAGTACCCGACCGGGGACTGTATTTGAAGACATGCATCCGGCTGAACTGCATCTCCCGGCAGAAATCGAGCGTATTCTGAAATTCATCATCCGTCTCCCCGGGGAACCCGACCATCACATCCGTCGTGATCGCCGGTGCATCCAGCTGGTCCCGTGTGCACTGAACGTAATGTCGAAACTCCCCCCGAGAATAGCGCCGGCCCATCCGCTCCAGCACAGCGTCGTCTCCGCTCTGCAGAGGAAGATGGAGGTGCGGGCACACGACCGGGTGCTGCATGGCCGATAACAGACGCTGCGTCACTTCCGGCGCCTCCAGAGAACTCAGACGAAGACGGTCGAGTCCGTCCACATGCGCGAGCCGGTCAACGACATCGGCAAGGTCCGTGCTGGATTCAAGATCCTGCCCGTATAATCCAAGATGGATGCCCGTGAGCACAATTTCCCGATATCCGTTGTCCACCAGCTGGCGGCCCTCCTCCACCACTCGGTCCGTGAGCATACTCCGGGGTTCACCCCGTACGTGCGGGATGATGCAGTAATTACAGTAAAAGTCGCAGCCATCCTGAATCTTAAGCATGGCCCGGCTGCGCCCACCAAAACTGGACACCCCAAAATCGCCGAAACGGCCCGCTCCATGCCCCGCCAGTACAGTGTCAAGCAGGCTATCCACTTCATCACCCGGGAAAACACCGTCAACACCTTCAATGTCGGCGATATCTTCCGGGGAAGCGGACGCGTAACAACCGGTCACAAAAACCTTCTCCACTGAATCATCCCGGATCGCCCGTCGTATCGCCCGCCGGCATTTCCGGTCGGCAACATGCGTGACCGTACAGGTGTTGACTATCAGCACATCCGGCGGCTCAGCTTCATCATCGGCGCGTCTCAGGCCACCTTCCACCAGGGCCTCCGCAAGCCGCTCGGAGTCATAGCTGTTGGCTTTACAACCGAATGTTTTGATGCGAAAAGTGCGCATTGGACACATCCTGTTCCACTATGTGTTGGTTGTGATGCAGCGATTATCCGGCACTTCGCAGAATACCCGGCCGGGTCAGCCTTCCAGGCGTGCCACCCCGCTTTCTCGCGCCGCAGCGGCCACAGCATCAGCAACGGCCCGATGCACTTCCCGATCCATGAAATCAGGCACAAGATCACCTTCCGGAGCCAGGTCGGCGAGCGCGCGTGAGGCGGCGATTTTCATGGCCTCATTTATATTGCTCGCCCGGGCATCCAGTGCCCCCCGGAACAGACCGGGGAACCCCAGGGCATTGTTCAGATGGCGACCGTCGGTGGCCACCGCGGCTCCGGCACTCACCGCATCATCCGGCCAGATCTCTGGCACGGGATTCGCCAGCGCAAAGACGATGGGTTCATCCGCCATGCTCTTGACCATTTGTTCCGAGACAAGGCCCGGGCCGCTTACACCTATGAATAGATCTTTTCCCCGTATAACCCCCTCCAGGCTGCCGGTTTCTTCCATCGCATTGGTATCCTCGGCAATTCGTCTTTTGACAGGGTTCATGTGTTCATCCCGCCCGGTATAGATGGCTCCGCACCGGTCGCATAACACGACATCATCGATGCCGTAATTCATGAGATATCTGCCGATCGCCCAGCCTGCGGCTCCCGCCCCATTGATAACGACGCGCAGATCGGCGGCTTCTTTCCCCGTGGTCTCAAGCGCTTTCATGAGCGCCCCCAGCACCACCACAGCGGTGCCGTGCTGATCGTCGTGGAATACCGGCACGTCCACTTCATTCTTCAGTTTTTCCTCCACCTCAAAGCACAGGGGAGCCGCAATATCCTCCAACAATATCGCCCCAAAAGTGGACGAAAAGAGTGATGCCGCCTGCACAAAATCATCGCTGTCTGTCGAATCCAGCAGCAGGGGTATGGCGCTGATATCGACCATTTCCATCAATATGACGGCCTTGCCTTCCATCACCGGCATGGAAGCGCGAACACCCACATCGCCCAACCCGAGCACGGCCGTACCGTTGCTGATCACGGCCACGGTATCACCGATGGAGGTGTATTCATACGCTGCCTCGGGGTTGTCCTCGATAAGCTCACTGACTTTGGCCACACCAGGAGTGTAGATTTTGCGAAGGTCAGCCACGCTGTCGAGTTGGCAGCGGCTCACCATGCGGGTTTTGCCCTTTTCGTGAAGGGGCAACACATCTTCCAGTTCCGGGTCAACTTCTCGTTCGGGAGAGCTCAAACCTTGCCTCCTTTTCTATGGATTGCAGTTCTAATTCGTGTCAGCAGATGACGACTTTTCCTCTATCGCCTCGAACAACATTTCCTCGCATTCTTCCGACAGGCCGTAACCCAGATGCGATAGTCGATCAACATCACTCCGCACATCCGGGATAAGGCCCCGCCTGTGTCCGGCATACAACAATCCCACTGTCCCTATCGCGGGGACCCCCACATTTTCCAGCTCGCGTCGGACAACAGGATCATCGGTCAGCGCAAGTTTTGCGTTTTCCTCGCGAGCCAGCCGTACGGTTTCGGTTTCCCACCGGGACAACATGGGAGTGGATATATCGATATACACCACCTCTATAATGTCATCCCCGGGGCCCTCACAATCAGGGGCCAGTTCCTCCAGTACGCTTCGGATCTGTCTCTCCGTGTTCTCCCCCACAGTGATGCGCCCTAAAAGGCGTTTAGCGGCGGATAAGTTCTGTGTCAGACTCATCGCAACAAGTGTCGTTGTATCGGCAACAATCATGAGCGCCCTCCCTCGCCAATCATTTTCCGAACCCGATTCAATTCTCGCGACATTTCCTCCCCCCCCAGTCCGATAACGGGCACGCCCCGAACGCCCAGTTCGTGAACGAATTGGGAGAGGTCCACCTCGGACACCATACTGGCCTGTCCCAGGCTGATCCAGTGCTTCCGATAAAACTCAATCCCCAGGGCGAGGGGAACCATTGCATCCAACTCTCGTTGTTCCAGATCCACCGACTGTAACTGATCCACGATTGGACCGTCCAGTTCGACACTCAGCTCATTATCCAGCATGTTCAACCCTCCTCAGCATATTCACACGAGTCCAGAATACTCTCGTATATGTTTTCCACCTTGCGGCAATGATCCTGCACGCCAAATTCGCTTTTCACGCGCTTGAAACCCGCCTGTCCCATGCGGCGGGCCTCTTCCGGAGAGGTTATTACATGTTCGATAGCCTGTGCCAGCTCTTCAAGCCGGCCCGGCTGCACCAGAAGCCCGGTCCGTTCATGCTCGACAATGCCGGCAAGCCCCGCATCGCCGGACGCTACAACGGGTTTTTCCATGGCCATGGCCTCCAGCGCCACGCGACCGAATGGTTCTCGCCGGCTGGGAATCACCACGACATCGGAATCAGACATCACCGTTGGGATATCATCCCGCTGTCCGATAAACTCCACCGCCCCATCCAAACCTGATTCACGCACCCGGACTTTCAAATCTCCCACATACTCTGGATGTTCACCAAACATGTCTGACCCCGCCAGTATCAATTTAACATCTTCCACCCGCTCCTCGATCCTTTCAAACGCCCGCACCATATCCAGATGTCGCTTCCACGGAACAAGTTGGGCGACCATCAACACGATCCGTGTCTCGGATCCACACCCCAGTTCCCGCCGAAAGTCTCCCGGCTCAGCCCCCCGCCGGAACCGGTCAATATCAAGGGCATTGGGAACCACGTGACGGGATACGCCATGCAGCATCGGTAACTTCACGACCTCCTGGACCGCCGTGCTGCAGTAAATCACCTGATGTGTGGAGTAATCAGCCAGCCATTCCACCAACGGTGCCTGAAGCATGTCACGAACGTGCCAGAGGGCGGGGACCCGGGCGATCAGCGCACCCATGCACCCAATAAGGTGAGCCGCAGTCGAATTGGAATGTATCAGCCGCGCATCCCACCGCCGTGTTGCCCCGGCAACCACCTCGATAGCCCGCAGCCACCTGAGGCCCATTGCAGCCAGGCGAGCCGGATTGGCCGTGCGCCCCACACGAAGCTCAGGTATAGGGGCAACAGCACATCCACTTTCCTTGAGGCGCTCAGCAAGTTGGCCCGTCTCGGGTACGGCAGCCACCGGCACAAATCGCGATCGGTCCAGGCCCCGGACAAGCTGCAACAGGCTGTTTTCAGCTCCACCCAACCGGCCCGTAGCATTAACATAGAGAATCTGCCTCTTCACTGTTGAGCACTCCAGGTAGGACATTCACACGAATCGTATTGTAGGCCATTCACACTCGGGATGCCACCAACCAACACTGGTGACATCTTAACCAACGTCATCATGAGAGGGACCGTGGTGATGTTGCTCCCTCTGAAGCCGTTACTCTTCCCGTCCTTGTCTCCAGCGTGCAGCCTCCCGTATTCTATGCATAGAAGCACCAGATAGATTTCACCATACTCTCAGCAGGTGCACAGGTATATCATGCAGGCCATCATCAGCGATATCCACGCCAATCGCAATGCCCTTTCGGTCGTGCTGGAACATATATTGGGCATGGAGCCGGACAGTATAATCTGTCTCGGAGATATTGTCGGCTATGGGCCCGATCCAAAATGGTGTGTCGATGCTGTACGAAGCACGTGCGATATCGTGCTGTGTGGCAACCATGAAGCGGCTCTCGTTTACGGTTCCGATGATTTCAACGATGAGGCAAGTTCCGCCATCAGGTATCACCGTAAAATGCTCATGCCCGGCCCGGATGCCGGAAAAGAAAGCGGCGCGCGCCAGCGCTGGAACTTTCTGAAGGGTTTACCCCATCGGCACGCGGAAGGAGACAGACTGTTTGTCCACGGCAGCCCACGCAATCCGGTACGGGAATACCTGCGACCGCGAGACGCCGAGCTTGGATGCGATGAGAAACTACCTGAAAACTTCGCCCTCATCGATCATGTGGCCTTCGTGGGCCACACCCATCGCCCCGGGATATTCACCGATAATTGCCAATTCCAGTATCCGAAGGACCTGGGGGGGAGCTACCCATTACCGGAACAGCAAAAAATTATCGTCAATGTCGGTAGCGTGGGCCAACCCCGCGACGGAGATGTCCGTGCCTGCTACGTAACCCTGGAAGATGACGCCATCGAATATCACCGTCTGGAGTATGACCATGAAGATACGGCCCGGCGTGTGGAGCAAAGCGGGCTGGGCATCAAACTCGCTGAACGACTCCGGGCAGGACAGTAAAAACGCTCCCATCCCGAACCGTGTGAAGCCCGCGCATTACTCACCGGACTGGCGTATCCCACACCTAAGGGGCCTTCATAAGTATTCTAATGTTTCAGCCCAACTTTTATGGGTCCTGTTATCACGCTATCCTGCTCGCAAGATACAGGGATATACTGATTCAAGGATACAAAGGGCCACACTGAATCCCCGCATCCGTAAGCATTCAGTGAACCACGTTATTCCAGATGTGCCTGCTGCCGGGCTTGCCCCGGTTGAGGCGTACTTCTGCACTACCCGAAGATGCGCAAA
>CAZXYF010000150.1:0-7569 GCA_964644705.1 uncultured candidatus Brocadiaceae bacterium
TATGCAAGCCCGCTTAGCGGGTGCGTTCCCCCTCCAGACCGGGCATGGTAATGGGCTCCCATTTGCACTCGGAATCCGGCGGTCCATCCTCCTGCTCAAACATGTGCCGCCAGCGTTCTTTGAATTTCATCCCATTTTTCACAATCAAATAAGTATTGGGAAGCTGGCGCGTTCCTTCACTGGTGATACTTTCCCAGTGATACATTTCCACTTCGGGCTCATAGATACATCGCCATCCTTCGGAGCGCGCACGATAACAAAAATCGAAATCCTCAAACTCTATGGGATTGAACGCCTCGTCCAACCCGCCAATTGCTTCGTAGAGGGAGCGGCGAAACACAAAACAGGCACTTATCAGACACTGCACTTCCCGGCGCTCGTTGTACCCAGGGGCATCGCGCGGATCGCCGCGTCCACGGAATTGCACACGTCCATTCGGGGAAATTCCCACCCCTGCACATTGAATCCAGTATGGTTCAAACGGATAGATCATCTTGGGGCCGACGACCCCCGCATCGGGTTCTGTTTCCAGAGTATCAATCAATCCCCGAGCCCATCCCGATTCCACGGCCATCACATCGTTATCCAGAAAAGCGCAATACTTTCCATCGGACATCTCCAGTCCCTGATTCCGAGCCGTGCAACAGCCCACATTCTCATCATTCAGGTGCCACCGCAAACGGTGGTTCCTCCGGGCAAAATCAGATTCCATGCCGCGCAGCAATTCCGGCGTATCATCCGTGGATCCGTTGTCCACCACAATGACTTCCAGCTGGACATCGCTGGTCTCAACCAGACTCTCCAGGGCTTTTTGAGTGTATCCACTTTTGTTGTGGGTCAGCATTATGGCACTGAGAACGGGCATCAAACAATCACCTCATTGCTTGGTTCATGCGTCTGAGAATCTGCAGCTTCGGACGAGGTCAGATTGCACCTCTTTACCCCACCGTCTCCAGCACAGTCACGACAATCTGTCGATGGGTCGCGCCAACCACCAGCACGGCATCCCCCAGCAAGGGGGTGGGCTCTTCCTCCATCCATGTTTCAACGCCTTCCTCCACATTCTCCAATCGGGGCGGTGTTGGCAGTTCGCCCTGCCTGAGCGCCATTGCTGCCAGCGTGCACTGGAGGGGATATGCCGCCGCCCAGGTATGCCCCACCGTCGGCACGCTAAAGAACTGCGGCAGGGTAGAATAGCCACTCAGAGCTTCCTTCACGCCGGATGATATCCACTCCTCACCGCCCCAGGGTGTCGTGGCGAAAACGGCCCCGATATCCCCTTCCCATTTATTTGCCCGTTCCAGGGCGTGGGAAAGAACGACGCCTATGGTATTGGCGAATTCTTCCCGTTCCCGCTCATCTCCCGTCGGGACACTTATTCCCGTTCCCCGCCCAACAACAGCCGCCACTTTACAGAGGGGTTCTGTTCCGCGATCGGATAATGATTTTTTCGTTTCCAAGCTCAGCAGGACAGCACCCTCGCCCATGGGGACGGTTTCTGCGGATTCGTCCTCACCAATTATTTTGCGGAAATTTGCGCTCAGCAAATCACCACCGCCCGCCACCATGAGGTCCGCGCATCCCTTCTTCAGCGTTTCATAAGCCGTCCTGAGAGCCATCGCACCGCACAGATGGTCTCCGCAGTGATTCTCATTGTATCCCCGCAGATCAAACTCGATCGACACCACACTGTTACTCGTGTTCGGGTAGCAATGCGGAAACAACACCGGAGACGCCAGCCGCATGCCTTTGGCCCGAACGGTATCCTGAAACGTTTCCACCGAAGATACATTGCCAAACATCGTCCCTGTCACCAGGCCGCGTCTGGATTCATCGGCATCGACCGCCTCCTCACCGGTCCAGCCCAGAGCCATGGAGGCAGCGGCAAGCATGCACTCCGAATGCCGATCAAGGTATGGACGCGTGGTTGGGACATAATCGGCGAGATCGATTTCCGGCACAGACAGGATCTCCGAAGCGCCCTGAGATTCGTCTTCATCGCCTTCGTAATCCGCCACCTGCCAGAAATGCCTGCCCAGGGCCTGGATACCAGTTCCGGCGGGACACACTGGCCCCATTCCGGTGATGAAAACCGGCTCGCGTCCCATCCCGTAGATCTGATTGATACCATCATCATTCACGATATTGTCCACCCATATACGTCAGGATAATTGACGAAAGACCACGGCGGCGTTCGCCCCTCCGATGCCGGCAGAGTTATTCAAAACCACCTCCACGGGCTTGTCATGTGACGCATCGGTCACGATATTGAGCCCGCACTCAGCGTCCGGCGTGGCATAATTGCTGGTCGGTGGAATGCGATCATTCTGGATCGACCGGACACAGGTGATTGCTTCCAGAATGCTTGCCGCCCCCATTCCATGTCCGAGGGTCCCTTTGATCGACGTCACGGGTAGCGAGTTCACCTTCTCCCCGAAAACTTCTCGGGCGGCTCGCGTTTCAATGGCATCGTTGAGGGCCGTGCCGGTTCCGTGTGCATTCAAACAATCCACCTCATCGGGCGAGATCCCGCCATCATGGAGGGCCATCCGCATCACTTCCGCCGTCGCACGTCCTTCCTCGTCGGCATGGGTCATGTGATGGGCGTTGTTGTTTACGCCCGCTCCGACGAGTTCCGCCATCGGTTCCGCCCCTCGTTCACGGGCGTGGCCCTCCGTTTCCAGCAGCATCATCCCCGCCCCTTCGCTGAACAGGGTACCGGATCGGTTCTTATCGAACGGACGCACCACCGGCGGCTCATCATTCTCCGACACGGCCATAACGCGAAGACACGCCAGCCCGGCCCAGCTGATCTTCTGAATGGAGTCATACCCACCCGCGAGCACCATTTTGGCTTCTCCGCTTCGTACCAAATTCAACGCGTGGGAGAGAGCAGCATTTCCGGAGGCGCATGAGAGGGAGATGTTTGTTCGTTCCCCGCCCGCGCCAATCGCTCGGGCCACATGGTCCAGATCGAAAGTAAAAAAACCGTCCCGCAACTTTCGCCGCAGGCCGGTTGATGTGCTGTCGCCGGTCAACGCATTTTCCTGCACCTCAGACGGACCGAAATTGGATGAGAGGACCACCGCCAGATCATCACGCATGTCACGGGGGACGCCCTCCAGCGCCTGTTGAGCCGCATCAACTGCAAACTGAGCCCCCAGTGAGGAGTTATCATCCGGCCCCCCACCATCCAGATCCACCATCCCCCCGTACACATAGGAACTCCCTTCCAGATCGAATCGATCGATGCGACTGAACGAGGACTCACCCTCCAGCACACCGGACCATAACTGCTCAACCCCGTTGCCCAGACAACTGATGGCGCCCATCCCGGTCACGATCACTTTGTTCTTGTCGGACTGATCACTCATAGTTTCTCCGGGTCAACACAATGATGAATATCGGAGTCCGCCGGGCAGTCAGATCACATGCAGTAGCACAGTTCGACCCTGCCGGTCGCCGCGTTCATTCCGATTCAATGAATCGTTTCACATCATCGGCACGGATCACCCCCTCGGTCACCGAAGCCAGACTTTCCAGCTCAATTCCGCGCTCACGCGCCAGACGGCGCGCCGCAGGTGTTGCCTTTATTTTACCGTCGGGCCCCGATCCATCTTCTTGCTCCTGGGGGGCATCCGATTCGGCAGACGACTCAGATCGGTCCCCTTCTCCGAACACCATATCATCCCGGTATTCTGCCATGATCTGGCTATTCTCGTCGGCGACATCCGGCAGGGATTCATCGGGGGATTCACTGAATAATGCTAAGATGTACCCAACGGGCAAAACGCTTTTTTCGGGGGCGATTTTCCGACGGAAATAACCGTCGATTTCGCTTTCAATCTCGAAAGTCGCCTTGTCCGTTATGATCTCGGCTATGCGCTGTCCTTCCTCCACCTGTTCCCCCTCTTCCACAAACCACGTTCCAACAGTACCCTCATCAACGTTGGCATCGACACGCGGCATGCGTACTTTATGCACCATGCGGCCTCCTCCGTTCATAACCGCAAACTTGTGGGGAGAGGAAAGGACCCGATGGGTCTCGGACCGTCACTCGGCCAATTGTTCGAGCAATTTCTGCGGTGACTCAACCGTTTCAGGGATAAGCGATATCTCAACACGACGATTTTCCGGAACCGGAGCTGTTGGTTCCGGTGGCTCGACGCGGGGTCGATTCGGGCCAAAACCAACGATGAACATGTTCTTCGCGGGCACGCCGTTGGACATGAGGTAGGCCATCACCGAATGCGCTCGCATTGCTGCCAGATGGTAATTGTCATCCCATTCCGAGGCCTTGATCGGTTCTCCATCGGTATGCCCGCCAACGCGGATCTTGGCACTGGCATTTTTCTTCAATTGCTTTTTCAGATAGCCCACCACCGATTTCAGTGCTTTCTGGGCCTCTTCGGTGATCGTGATTTCACCCGACGGGAACAATATTTTGTTTTCAATGACGATGTAATCGCCCCCTGCTCGCGACTCAACGCTCATTCCGCTGATATTGGCCACCAGATTACGGAGTTCTTTCACCCGTTTCTTGCGCTCTGAAACCGCCTCCTCAAGTTGACCTTTGAGTTTCCGCAACTCCTTGGTGTTAGCCTTTGCTTCCTCCAGCTCGTCCTTGAGGGCCTTCACCTGTTTGTCTTTCGATCTCAGCTTCACCTCAAGGCTCTGCCGTTCAGCCAGACACTCCTCGAGTTTGGCCTCCCGTGCCGAAAGTTTTTTTCGGAGCTCTCGGGCTCCATTACAACCAACAAGAAAGAGAGCAACCACCGCCGCCATGACCGTCCACGCTATTCTGGTCTGCATTGAAACACCGCTCCTGATTAATGCAATTCCAAGTGAATACGTACCAATACGAAAATATTCTATATGCAGGGCCTCAAGCAATGAAAGCCCGATCGGTTTCGATCTCGTGTCGCTGAGCGACTCGGAGCCGGAGAGCCCGATACCGGCAGAGCAAAAGCGTCGTAAGGGGATTCATCCGAAGAAGTTCAGCGACTCGGTTATCCCGGTGCTAAAATCGGGATTCATAGCATTTTCCACCACGAACAGTCCCGCAAAAATCTGGACGAGCAACACCACAACAAGGCTGATCACCACCCATGTTGAAATGGGCTTTTCCACTTCCGGAGCCACCGCGGCTTCCCCGGACCAGGCATATTCGTCTCCAAACTCCTCTTCCTCAAACTCACCTTCCTCAAATTCTCCCTCTTCAAACCCACCTTCCTCTTCTTCGGCCAGCAGCCCTTCCAGATCTTCGCCCTCAAATTCTTCCTCATCGAGGCGGGTGATTTCAGCCGTCTCTTCCACATCTTCTTCATCGAGTTCGGTAATCTCCGCGGTTGGTTCGGCGCTGGTCTCCATGTCGATGGTTTCCTCGCCCGCCAGCTCGTCGGTCGATTGATCCACCGTTTCCTCAGGCGCCTCCCCCACATCTTCGATAATGTCCCCCAGCAGATCGTCTTCCCCCTCTTCCAGCGCACCTACGTCCACTACCTCTGTATCCATCTCCTCACCGGATTCCAGCACGAACTCGTCCTCTGCGCTTTCGTCAGCTTCCTCGGTTTCCCCCCCACCGCTTTCTTCTTCCTCGAATTCCATCAGTGGTTCTTCTTCCTCAAGCTCGCCCAGATCAAGCGGCTCCGCCTCCTCCATCTCCTCATCCTCTTCCCCCTCATCAAACTCCTCCAGATCAATCACTTCGTCCTCCCCACCCTCCAGATCAGCCATCAACTCCTCCATTTCTTCCTCTTCCCCCCCGGCGGATTCCGTTTCAGGCTGTTCCTGCTGTTCCCGGGCCTCTTCTTCCTCCTCCTCAAGCTGATCACTGAAGTCAAACAGATCTTCATCAAAATCATCCAGATCGAGCTCGCCCCGGCCTTCGTATTCTTCGACCTCGTCGGCGTCATACAGACGCTCTCCGCCCTCTTCGGTGACGGACAATTCCTCAAGGTTGACAAGTTCCTTCAGTTCATCCTCTGAGATATCAAGTTTTTCCAGAACTTCATCTTCACTCAGCTTCTCGTCCGCCATGTTACCCTCCTGCTACGACTCGTATTTACCGGAAAGCCCACACAGTTATTGCCGATTTATCATTTCCTGATTTCCATATACTACATTATATCGCAGTAAACCGAAGAATCCAATATCGATCGCGTACTCGTCCAATCAACAAGAAAACCCAACAGTACGACAATATACTAACCGTACTATCAGAGTGCGCGCGGAAGTTACTGCATGATCTGCGGCGGTTTGCCCGATCAAACAGGACTCAATACACCTCGTCCGGATCGAACACTTTTTCTCCGTCTTCGACGAAGCTGTCGCTGTCGGGTTGGTACTTACGATAGAAGCAGCTCATGTAGCCTTTATGGCAACCGGCCACTTTCTGATCGACTTTGATAACCAGGGAATTGCCCGCGCAATCCACTCGCAGCTCTTCCACTTCCTGAGTGTGGCCGCTTGTTTCCCCCTTCTTCATCAGCCGGCCTTTGGATCGACGGAACAGGTGCACATAACCGGTCTCCAGCGTTTTACGCAAAGCTTCTTCATTCAGATAACACAGCGTAAGCACCTTGTCACTTTCCGCATTGACAATTACCGCTGGAACGAGACCATCTTGAAATGTTAGTTCGTTAATCAGGTTTTCCATTTTCAGCATCCGAAGTGTTTGTGGAATAGTTCGCCAAGACGACGGTGTGGGTATGGTAGCCGCCGAAGGCGATGAAGTCAAAAACCCAATCCGTATTCTGCCGGAGCGCGCCTCAACTTGTCTGCATTCCTGAAATCCTGTACTCTAAGAATAAGCACTAAACGAGGAGGTTTTATGTCGAGCTCTGCACTCAATTCCAGCGTGCTGGTGCTGAATTCTTCCATGGTACCGGTGGATCTCACCACCGTCCGACGGGCCTTCTGTTTGCTGTGTAAGGCAGCCGCAGAAGTCGTGGACGTCTCGGAGGGGCACTTTGAGTTTCATGGATTCAATAGCTGGAGAGAGGTCAGTGATTTCAAACGCCAGCATAACCTCACCGATGACCATGCCGAATGGGTCTCCACCGTCTCGTATGAACTGCAAGTCCCGCGCATTATCCGCCTGCTCACCTACGATCAATATCCGGACCGGTCGGTCCCCTTGAATCGACGCAACCTGTTTGCCCGGGATAACAACCGCTGCCAGTACTGCGGGGAAACATTCCGCACATCCGAACTGAGCATCGATCACGTTGTGCCCGTCTCCGCCGGTGGAGAAACCGAGTGGACCAATGTGGTCTGCGCCTGCACTGAATGCAACAAGAAAAAGGGCGGTCGAACACCCGCTCAAGCGCGTATGAGCTTGATTCGCCAGCCGGTTCAACCCGAGCGGAATCCACAGATCAAACTCAAGCTGAAACGGAAAAAATACTACTCCTGGAAGCATTTCCTCGATGACGCTTACTGGGACGTCACGCTGGAGTAGGAATGATTATCCGATGTTTACGGTCAAGGCTCTAAGCGGATCGAACTAAAAGCTTTCGGGTTTCAAACCCGCTTTGGTGTCGATTAGCTGTATTTTTAGTCCCAACG
>CAZXYF010000151.1:0-7535 GCA_964644705.1 uncultured candidatus Brocadiaceae bacterium
TTGGTGCGATGTTATACAGAGCAGCCCCCAGCGATGCGGGATTGTCTTTCGGTTCACACAGAAAAGCGCCCCCATCCGGGAAAAGCCGGCTTGTCGGCACCTTCGGTTCAAATGCCTTCTTTTTCAGAACGTATGCGAGCACGTGACCGGGCTTCTTTCGGCCTTTCAGTGCCCAGGCCATGTATCGGCCGGCCATGGGGTCAAAACGTCCGGCGCGGTAGGCGAGCGCTGCATTTTTAACGCTCTTCGGGATGAAATCGCCGAAAGCGTGAAGTTGTTTGGATGCATTGGCGGAATACCCGAACAACCACCGGTAAAAATTGCCCAATCGGGGGTTGTCATAATACCGGTCGTCAATGCCGGTGAATTCCAGCACATCCGCATAGCCTGTTTTCTGAGGACGGCTGTCACCGCTCGCCAATCGCGCCCACGCGTAGGTCGTAGCGGTGGTTGTCACCCCATCGAAAGTCATCTGTTTCATGTAGTGATTGTAAAATCTGTCATCCGGTGATCTCCGTTCTCCTTTATAGATTTGCCATGTGCCGTGCGTTCCACGTCGTCCGAGAAACCACGCACCATTTTTTTCTATTTTGTTGATCTGCGATTTGATCGTAGATTCACACTTTTCAATCTGCTCGTCCGTCAAATCATCGTGCACGATATCCAGGGCAATGATGGATACAAACGCGGCCCCCATCGGCCGAACAACCCCCCGCCAGCTTTTCGCTTCATCAAACATCAATTCGGCCAGATCCTGGACGATCGACTCGTAAACACGGTCCGCATAATGGGAACGTCGTTCGGGAACGAGAATGTAGGCCAGCGCACATGCGCCGGCGTAGCGCTGTAACTGCCCGGCATTCCGTGCTTCCGTAACTTCAGCGCGTTTCGCGACACGCTTCAGCGCATTTTCCTTCATGGAAGCCCAGGGTTCACGCTGGCTCCTTTTACGTATTTGCGGAAACTGATCCCGGGTGCAGATCAGGAAAGGGTGTTCCTGCTGTGTCTCGTTTGAGACATTCGCCGATGGGTCTTTTTCGGCGGACGCACTGCGGTGTTTTGCACTCTCCAGGTTGCCCTCCGGCATCAGCTTGGCTTCCCCCCATCGATTGGGCCAGTTGAAAAAAGCCTCCCGGGGCACCCCCTGCCAGGCGACGAGATCGACCAGGCGAAAGGCTTCATCGGCATCACCGTTTTGCCCCCCTACCAGCTCGACACCCATGCCGAACGTAAACCCAGCCCGGATCCTGTCTTTGAGTTTGAGCACGCCCCATGGGATTTTCAATTCCTGCACGTACCCATCCCCCTCCTCACGTTCACGAAATGCAACCTTTCCCCCTCTTTCTCGAATATCGGCACGATCCATATCCGCCACGTCCGTCAGAATCAACGCGGATGTTTTCTCCGGTCGGCAATACCAGCTATCAAGCCACACAGCCCGTGGCACCAGGAGTTCGCCCGGTAATCGGAGCCTCAGCTGCAGACAATCGCCGCGCCACCCCTGTCCCGGCCTCTCCGCCGGGTTCACCGTGTTACGCAACGGAGTGGGATCCAGAACTTCGAAAGCCAGATAAAGACATTCCTCGTCATACATCCCCATGGCATAGGCACTGCGTCGATGCTTCTGTTCAGCGAGATCCGAACACATAAAGATCTGGCCGGACTGATCCCAATCCTCGAGATTTCCGTCGATCTTCACCTGCCCGGGCGCCGGAAGCACATGGAGCTTCGTGTTACACGTACGGCCCGCTTCATCGGAAGCCCGCGGTTCGGCCGCTTCCGGTGCTATCCCGGAAAGCATAGCGAGCGTCGCAACAACTGCCATCAAAAGGGGGGATTGTGTACCCGATGTAAAGGTCATACATTTTCTCCTGGTCTATTTATTCACCATCAAATCGCACTTTCGAAAAATTTCCCGGCTGGTGGTTGCCATCGGGGCTGACGGGGAACTGGAACACCTGGTGCTCGCCGGTAACGTGCCGGTTGCGGCAGAAGAGGATACCGGCATCCTCGGGCGGACCGTCCAGCCCGACATCTTTCCACGGAATCGCGATCTCGGCGGTCCAGTGATCGTCCGCCACCGACGTGGAGACGCGCACGTTATCAAGATTCACGGTTTGGTCGAGTTTGCACCCATCGAAAATGGCCCCATCGGTATTGACGATCAGCTGGTAATAATCCGTTCCGTCACCGGTCGGATCGAGCATGATCTCGACCGAATCGTCAAGCCACAGCTTGCCATCGCGCTGTTCATATTCCGACCGCAGCTGATCTGTTTTCGGTTCGTGGCAGCGGAACGCGACATAGAGCGCCTCTGCGTCGCAGGTTGCTCGAACCTGCGTGGCCGGCTCGATCGAGCGCGTGCCATCCATCCGTCCCAGGGCCGGCACAGTCGGTGCCTCCGGCCAGGCCTCTTCGTTCAGTTCCCCATCCAGCGTCGGCTCCGTCGTGGTCCGCACGATGCGAAGGTCCGGCTGCGCCCCCACCAACGGTAGTGGCAGGAGCTGGATGCTGGTGAAGGGGCGATGCTCACCGTCGGCCATCTCGATCTGCAACTTGATGACGGGTAGCGGATAGCGAGCGCTCTCTTTGGGGGCTTTGGCCGCAAACGTCAGACGAGCCGTCTCGCCGGGAGCAATCCTCGTCACATCGGGAATCTCCAGCGTCCACCCCGGCGCCGTATCCTGCAGTTCGCTCATGCTCAACTGCAGCGGCCGGCCAAAAGGATTGGTGATCGGAAGGATATAAGGGGGTTCTCCCGGTGTGGATCGTTCGGCAAATCGGATTCGGTCCGCCATGGAATCAAACCACGCTCCGATCGGAATCGTGGCCTGGGAGAGCGGTTGTGGCGGCGCGAGGAATCCCTCGTCCCCCCAGAGCCACGCCCTGCCGTCACCGGCGCGGGGCGAAGTGCGCTCGTACAACAGCACCTGCGCGGAGCCGTGGGGCTGACGATGGGCGGTGTGGAAGAGGGCCTTGAGGTGTTTCCCCTCCCGCGCAGGCACCTTAACTGTGTCCGTCTCTTTCCAAGTATAGCCGTGATTCCGGCTCTCAATACGTTCAAACTCGCCTGCGCGTGTCTTTCGCCAGGACACTAAAATATCTTTCCGGGCCGTGAGCCAGTTGGTCAGTTTTGTCTCCGGATCGGCGTGGGCCCATTCGTTGCCATTCCACCAGTAGATGCGGGGCCGACCGGTGTAGGTCAGTTCCCCGTAGTTGGGAGGATGACCGATGCCCCCGTCCTCATACATTTTCAGAGGTTCGTCGGGGTTGAAGTCCGTCGGGCGGGGGGCAAACGCCGCCGGATTGCCGTTGGGGGCGAGCAGGTGCACAATGCCACTGGTGGTGATGCAGGGGCGCGCGGAGACACGCTTGTTATAATTTTCCATGGCGTCATAGTCGGCCACCATACAATGTTTGCGCAGCATGCCAATGGTCAGACCGTCGGGGGCATCCAGCTCGCGACCTTTAATGTTCCGCAGTTTCCCCGTCTCCGTATCGAATACCACATAAAACAGGTGAGAGGTGCTGTGGCGCGTGGGGCTGCCCGGCAAAAACTCATCGCTGATTCCGATACCGATCCGTCGGCCGTCGGGATAGAGGGTCGGCACGCAATACAGATCCGCTGTGCCGCTACCGGACATCTTCCGCACGGCCACAATTGGATCGCTCCAGGTCAGACCGTTGTCGCGCGAACGCCGGAAAAGCCAGCGCGCCGAGCCCGGCATGCCATGGCCACCGTTGCGGTAGAAGACATATACCGTGCCGTCGGAGGTCACGCAGGGCTGAGGATAGGTCTGTTGCGGGTCAAAAGGCGGGTAAATCCATTCGGTAATATCCGCGGGGCGCTTGGAACGGGCATAGACCCGGCGGGAATCCCGGCCGCCGTGCGAACCGAACCAGACGTGAATGTATCCGTCATCATCCACAACCATGCTGGGGTTGCCATGCTGGTCCGCGGGTGGAATCTGGTTGAACCCCACCTGCACGGGGCCACGCCACTGGCCGGTGGCGTGATCCACCGACCAGATGCAGGGTTCATCGTGTTCCATGGTCGACAGGACCATGAAGGTTTTACCGTCGTAGGACTGGAGGTGCGTGTGCTTCGAGTAATTATTGCCGTGAACGACCGTCGTGAAAGGTGGCGCGTCCGCCCGAGCACCGGCGTCCCCACCCATAACTGATCCCGCCATCAGGATAACCAGCAAGCACGCGGCAAGCAGGTATGTTCCGTACCTGTTCGAAACGCGAGTGCAATCAATTGTCATTCTGTCTTCTCTCCCATAACAAATATTTGCGCGAAGTAGTTCGGCTGGTGGTTGCCGCTCGGGCTGACGGGGAACTGGAAGACCTGGTGCTCGCCGGTAACGTGTCGGTTGCGGCAGAAGAGGATACCGGCATCCTCGGGCGGACCGTCCAGCCCGACATCTTTCCACGGAATCGCGATCTCGGCGGTCCAGTGATCGCCTTCCACCGACGTTCCGACACGAAGGCCCTCCAGATCCGTGGAGGTATCGAATTTGCGTCCGTCGAAAATGACTTCATCGGTGTTAACGACTATCTGGTAATACGTCTGCCCGTCTCCCGCCGGATCCAGCATGATCTCGACCGAATCATCGAGATAAAGCCTCTCGTCCCGTTTTTTCGCCCGGGATTTGAGCTTACCGATCTCCGGCTCGCTGCACCGGAACGCGATATACAACGCCTGGCTGTCGCAGGCGGTCCACGCCCGGGTCACCGGTTCGACCGATCGGCCCGTTTTTATGCTGCCCAGGACCGGGACGTCAGGATCGACCCGCCAGAGCTCTTCGTCAAGAGATCCGTCGATGCTCGGTTCACCGCGAATCTTTCGCACCTTCAAAGACGGCTGGCGGCCGGTGACCGGCAGGACACGAGATATCTGCTGCCGGATCGGCTGGTCTTGTGTTTTCTTCTGCGGCAACTCCAGCGTCATCTCCAGCTGCGGCAGCGGATAGCGCGGCCGGTCGGGGGGCGCTGTGGCCTCCATGGAAAGTTGGTCCGTCTCACCGAGCCTCAGTTCTTCCTCGGCAGGAAGACCGCTCAGTTGCCAGCCACTGCCGATATCCCCGGCCAGTTTCGCCTCGACCTTCAGCGGATCGGCAAAACGGACATTGCGAAGCGGTAGTGTGATTGTGGCCGCTTTTTGTGCCCCGTCCGATTGCAGCTCCACATTCCCGGCCAGATCCGCCAGCGCCGCCTCCACGGGCAGAGGATCCGCCGCCAGCGTGGTTCCGTCGGCATCCAGCAACCAACCACAGGCCACGCGCGGCTGATGGCCCTTCCGTTCCAGAAGCAGGCGGGCCGTCAGTGTGCGTCCGTCCGGCAGATCCAGCGGGAGAATGGCGTCATCGAGAACGGTGGTGACGGTGTAGGTGGGGCCCTCGGGCAAGGTGACGTTCATCCGGGCCACGCCCTCGGGCGCCTCCAGCCAGTTGATCGCCGGTTTTCCGGGAACGCCGCGCGCCGTGTTCATCACCCAGCCGAACGTCGCCGCGTCGGTGATGCGGTCGCGATACACAGCACAGGTGGCTGGTTCTACCTCGCCGTAACTACGGCTGTACCACCCCTGCAGCGTGGGCTCATTCTGTCCGCGAGCAAGTTCAACCTTCCACCGGTCAGGCCGGGTGGGTGTGATGCGCAGGTTGCCTTTGTCGGCATCGCTGCTGAACACCGCCCCCGCGTCGGCTTTGACCGTGCAGTTGGGATGAAAGTGCCAGAGGGGGCGGACCTCATGTTGCCCGGCTATTTTCAGATAATCGGTCACGATCCAGCCCAACCCGCGCAGGTAGAGCGTCGCGCGGGTATGCTGTGCCGGTTCTTCCACCGATTTGTATCCGGCATCGAACGTGCCCACAGCAAAATCGAAAGCGTCATTGATGCTTCGGAACGGATGGGGCTGGTCGGTGGTTCGCTGGTAACTGGATTGTCCGTGCCCATCCACCAGGATCGTGTTGTGGCCCCGGGTGTGGTGCGCGTAGGGATCACGATATTTCTCGGCAATCTTCCCCTGGTAAGCGAACCGCCCGCAATCCACCAGCAGATGCCGGCCACTGGCCATAATGGAGAGATGCCCGTGATCGTTGTGCTGATGCCCCAACCCCCACGGGCCGATATCAAAAAAGCTCCACTGAGCGTCCTCGCCCCAGCCGCTGCGGCTGATGAGCTGTCCGGCGTAGGGGAAGAAGCGGGACGGCGGATCGTCCGGTTTTTGTCCTTCCCGTCCGTTGGTGGCGATGTAGAGCCAGTCGGGCCGATCGTATTGCTCGGCGGCACGAATGATACCATCGCGCTGAGATCTGAGGCCCGAATCATTGTTCATCGGGCGCGTGCCGTCCGGTCGCACCACATATGCGATGTAATTCCACATGCTGCGAACTGTTTTTATGAACTCCTCAGGGACCTCCAGATCCGCGTTGCGCATGAGCTGCACGCATCGGGAATAGCGCGTGAGCGAGACCATGTGGTAGGCGGCGGTCAGTTCCTTCTGAGCGCCGTCAGGATAGACCGACTCGTGAGCGTTCTCCTGGAGTTTGGCAAACGCCTTCTTGCGCCAGTGCTCCGCCTGTTTGAATTCCGGCCAGCACGCCCCACAGGTAAGAGCTCCAAGCTGGGTCATGGTCACCCAGTTGCCGCCACCAGGATTTTTGAGGAGGTAGCGCGCATGACGGGGGATGGTTGCCAGGAGCAGGAGCCGTGTTGAAGGGTAAAATCCGCCGTCGTTCTGGAGTGCATAGAAAACTCTGGCCCAGGTGGGGAGACGGTTCGCCGGCTCCAGGTGTGAGCCCCATCCCTCTTTGGACGGATGCCCTTCCGAAGCGATGAGCCAGTCCCGGAGATCTATATCGAGCCGGTTCAGATATTTTTCTTTGCCGGTTGACTTGTAGGCATGGAGCAGTCTGTTCAGTTGCGGATGGCGATTCAATCGAGCCCGGAACTGCAGATCGCCTTTTGGCCCGGTGTGGGTCCAGACCAGATGCCCGCCGTCACCGCGCGGGACTTTGCCCTTCTCCCCGAAACCACGGTACACGTCGCGTTCAACGATATTGTTGGCAATCTGTATAATTCTCGGCCGGGGTTCGGGGGGCGATTCGTCCTCGCTCGGCCGCAGCCATTCGGCGGTGTTTCCGGTCCGATAATGCTCGAGAAGTGCCCGGCAGGCCCCCTCCAGATCATCGTTTTCCCAGGCTTCCCTGACATGTTGTAGATCCGGGCGGCCCAGGTCGAGAGCATGCATGAGCTGCTTCATCTTCTGCGGATAGGCGGAAACGGTTTCGGCGACGGTAGTAACATCTTTCCAGTCCTGCTTTTTCGCAGCCATAACGTTTGTTTTCGATAGCGATAAAATGA
This sequence comes from uncultured candidatus Brocadiaceae bacterium, assembly GCA_964644705.1. GTDB lineage: Bacteria > Planctomycetota > Brocadiia > SM23-32 > SM23-32 > CAZXYF01. Next base: position 7,369 of record CAZXYF010000151.1, read on the forward strand.
CGAACAGACAGACGGGAAGGACAAAATATTTGTGCAGCATCGGTCGTGAATCTCCAGAACAAGTGGGGGGGGCAGACGATTGAGAGGCAGAGAATAGGACATAAAGATTACAACTGCAAATCCCGATCGTAGAAACACGTGATCAGCTGGTGGTCGAAACCGCAAAA
>CAZXYF010000152.1:0-7455 GCA_964644705.1 uncultured candidatus Brocadiaceae bacterium
CCGCTATATGTCGAATAGGGTTCACTTTATTTTCCAACGGATCAGGAGTTCTGAATTTACGCTTGAAATCTGTGAAATGTTTGGACTGAATCGTCCCATTGTTTTACGTAAAAAGGCAGATTGAGTTTTTCCATACGCCATCACTCCGAAAAGAGAGCTCCGGCATGAGAACACACTTCCATAGCATTTTTGCGGTCTGCCTTGTTTTCACGGTTCTGAGCACGCCACTGCTCGCCCAGGAGATACCCGAATCCAAAGAGCATCCTTACCTGTTCTTCCGGAAAGGTGAACTGGAGGCGATCCGCCAGCGGTTCCGTCGTCCGCCCCAGTCGTACTATCTGGAAGCGCTGATTGCCCAGGAAAAACGCGACACCGGAGCTGACCAGCAGCTCTGGGCGTATCTGTTGACCGGTCAGAAAAAGTACCGGGCCAAATTGATGAAATGGGTCAAGAAAGAATGGGACCGCACGAACTTCTCATCGCAGTGGATCGGGTTCAAAGTGGCGACGATGTCCATGGTCTATGATGCGCTGTATCTGGAACTGAGTGAAAAAGAAAGAGCTCAGACCAAACAGTACCTGGAACGGGCTCTGGATGCGCACATGAAAAAGATGGACGGCTGGCTGTACAACAATCCCAGCAACACGGTGCCCGCGCAGTGTGGTGCGGCCGGCATGGCCGCGCTGGCCCTGCTGTGGGAGTCGCCGAAGGCCAAACGGGCCACCAAAATGTCCCGGAAAAAACTGGCCACCTTCGCCTCGCAGTGTTTTACGCCGGACGGTGGATACTTTGAAGGATCGTTGTACTGGGGATTTGCGGGCACATTCTATCTGCTATTTTCCCATGCGTATCATAACGCCACAGGCGACGACAGTCTTATCAACCATCCGCGGCTCAAAAAACAACACCGCTTCGTGGAGACTGTCCTGGGCGGCGATGGGCAGTTCATGCCCTTCAACGATACCCAGCCCAAATTCTATGGGTGGACTATGTGCGCCGACCTGGGCCGGCGTTTCGACCATGACCTGTTGCTCTGGTTGTCCGATCACATGGCAGCTGTGAGCGCGGGGAAAGTCAAGGAATCGGACATCAGGGTGGACCGCCGGGGAATCGTAATGGCGTACACACTTCTGCTCCTGACACAGTCCGAAGCGGGACCCGCGCGAAAAGCGAATCGCCCGTTTCCCGGACTGCCGACGCTCTCCCATCTGGACTACATCGAGTGGGGGGTGATGCGCAGCAACAGCGCGTTGATGCCGGAACTGGTAGTGGGGTTGAAAGGTTCCGAAGGCACTTTGAGCCATCATAAACAGAAGGATCTGGGCAGTTTTGTGCTCTACGCCGGCGGTGAGATGCTGCTGATTGATCCCGGTTACTACCAGGGCGCCGCGCGCAGCCACACCCTGCCGTTGATCAACGGCAAGGGACCGGCTGTTTCTGGTTCGCGGATCGTCGAAGCCCGGGAGAACAGGCAATGGCGGGTGATGGTGATAGACTCCACCCGCGCCTACGGCAAAACCGCCCGCCGACTCAGGCGGACCGTTCTGATGTACAGGCAGGACGCGGTGATTGTTATCGATGACATCGTTCCCGGGGCTGGCGAGCGATCAAAGGGCGGGGAATGGCCAAGCTGGTCACCGGGCCAGATTGAGGCGGAAAAAGTGGAGAAGAATCGCCGCGTCACCGCCCAGTACCAGGCAGCCCACGGGCCGAAGATCAACAAAAAGACCGGTGCAGTGGTTATCCCCGGCCACGAAAAGGATCTGTGGCTGTGGACGTTCGGCCCGGACCTGAGCCTCACCTCCAAAAAACGCAAATTCGGTAAGTCCTGGCGATTCAAAAAGCTGGCCCAAAAAGGAAAGTTCGCGTGGCACTCACTGACGGGCGAATACGACGCCGAGGCGGGTAACCCACTGGTCACCGTGTTGATGCCGGCCGAGAAAGAAAGCTCTCCAGCGCCTCCGAAATACCAGCGCCAGGGGAAAACCATCACCGTATCTCTGCCCGGGTTGGTGAAAGTCAAATTTATAAAGACCGACGAAGGATGGCGCATCCAGCGACCCGGGAAGGTGAAAGGAAAGTAGGGGAGTCCGGAGTTGCCCCTTGATTTATGTTCCCCGCGCAGCCATCGCCACCACCGGATTTCATTACATCTGCTCAGATGCGATAATGTTATTGATGATGCTACAGCAAAAACACACCACCATTACGATGAATGCGACGACTGATCAAACTGCCACCTTCAGGCAGCGCAAAGGGGCTTCTCGCGTCGTTTTCTGGCTGAGCCATATCCTGCAGTCCGGTTGGACCCGTGCGGTTTTGGGGCTGCTCGTGGTCCTGTGTCTGCTCATGGCGCGGCCGGTCATGGCGGCAGAGAAGAGTCCGCGTAAAGTGCCGCAGGCGGCCATCACGAAACTTGCGGAGACCTTTGAACCACCGGCTGATCGGGAAGGATATGGGGAAAAAGTCCGTCGATACTCGCGGGTGATACGGATGGGCCGGGAATACGCCCTGGAGTATGCCGATGCGCCCAATCTCTATGAGGTCCATCGTATTATGCTTCTGGCACTTCAGGCGCGTGTGAATTTGGAGTCTGATGCCAGAACCTACCGCATGTTGCTTGATACCGCCCGGAAAATGTTGAAGTCCGAGGCACCACCCGAGGATAAACTCGAAGCCGATCTCGTTTTGCTGCGCGAGAAATTTCGCCAGCCGGACGAAAAGGTCCCGGACAAGTGGCGATTGATTCTTGATTTCGCCGGTCGCTATGATGACACCGATGTTGGAGCCCGGGCTCTGATGTATGCGAGTAAAACCGCTGAAAGCGAGCAACGGCGTGCGGTGCTGAACATCACTCAAAAAGAACTTCGTTTCCGGCCAGAATACTGGGATGAGCCGGGGGCAAACGCGTTCCTGGTGCGTAGAACAAAGGCCGACCTGTCGGGGCGCACCTTGAATGCGGTCATGAAGCCCATCAAGGGCGGTGTTCTTCGTGCTCCCCGGGACCTGCTGGGGAAAGTCACGATACTCCTCTTTTGGGCGGGAAGCTCTCCCAGCAGCCTGGATGGCATCGAAGTGTTGAAACGGTTTTACCGCAAGCACAAAGAAAGAGTTCAAATCGTGGGAGTCAGTCTGGATTCCTCCCGAGAAGACCTGCACCGTTCCCTGAAAGCTCACGATCTTCCCTGGATCCAGACGTTCAGTGGGAGGGGGCTGAATGATCCGACGGCCCGAAGCTATGGGGTGCAGGGCCTGCCCACGGTTATTTACCTGGATCCACTGGGCCGATGCCGACGTTTGCGGGGAATGAAGGGACACTACGGTCGGCGCCCCTCCACTAAGATACGGGGTGGATACGGCAACGTTGTCAGGACTGCAAAACAGGAAATGCTGCGATTCGAAACCCTTCATGACGTGGTGCATAACTACCTGTCAGGCGAATTTCTCCTGCGCATGAATACCGGATTGTTTTCCCGGGCAGCTGCCAGATCTCAAAAGATCCCGGACAAAAAGTTTATTCCGTTAGCAAAGTTGATCCAGAGCCTGCCCAACACTCCTTCCACGGAGCGGAAAGTTGCTCTGGCCCGCAAGGTTTTGGAAACCGGGTCGAGTCTGGAAGACGAATATCCCGATGCCCCGGAAATCTACGCCGTGCGCAATGGGATGATGGTTGCCGCGCGGGTGCTGTGGCTCAGGACCAAAAAGAAACAGTTTCAGGACAGGGCGCGACGCCTTGCGAAAGCGGTCTCCGGGACAGAACCACCACAACCCGCCGGACTTTTTGCCGACTACCTGCTGACGGGACATCGTATTGCGGCGGGGGCGCATAACCGTGATTTATCGGAACGGGAGATCGGAAAGTTCATGGATCGGCACGAGGGCGGGAAAGCCGGGACGGCTGCGGCGATTCTGGGATCCCTGTTGGCCGTGGAGGCCGGAGATGATGCTATGATCCAGGTCACCGGCGATGAGGTGCAAAAGCAACATGGGGATTCCCCCCAGGCAAGAAGTTATCTCCGATACGTTCTGGACCGGCAGGTGGAGATCGGTCGCCGGTTCGAAGCAGAACTAACCCGTATGGATGGCGGTTCGCTGGTTCTGCCACAAGATCTGAAGGGCAAGGTGGGCGTGGTCTGTTTCTGGGATGCGGAATCAATGCGAAAGTATGAGGCTCTGCCGGAGAGGCCAGAGTACCGCCGGCGACACAGGGTGCCATATCCGGGGCTGTCACCCTCTGAACATGAAGACCTCACCGTGATTGGAGTGAATCTGGACGAATCACGGGAGGATGCGGAGAAGGTCATAAACGAAAAACATCCCGATTGGATTCACACCCGCCCGGAGAAGGGATGGAATCACGAATTGCTGAAAGAACTGGACATTTACTCGTTGCCGAGCATCTGGATCATTGGACGGGACGGGCGAATCGTTGCTGACGACATGCTTTCGGCCCACTCACGCAGCCCGATACTGGCCGCAGCGCTGCATCAACCCTCTCCGGCAACCGTTCGGGCTCGGGTGGTGGCCCAGTGGCGCGTGCTGGGGCCGTTCCACCAGCGTAAACAGGACTCCGTTACGGAGACGGGCTACTGGGATCCGCCGGACTGGATCAGCACGACTCCCGCTCAACAGTCATGGATGGACACTTCGTGGATGGACGAGCCCTGGCACGGAAAGGCAAAAGCCAGAAGGTTTTCAAGCGCCAGCTTCCCCCCAACCCGCGCCGCCACGGAGCTGGATTTCGACGCAATGTACGATGACGGGGAGGGGGGAAAAGTAGGGTGGCGTATCGCTGAAGCTGATTCCAGCGGTTTCATTGACCTGGACGCATTCTTTGAGGCCACCCCTGCGCTGCCCATCGGCTATGCCGTCTCTTACGTCTTCAGCCCCACCGGGGGCAAGTACGAATGTGCCTTCACCAATACCGGTATGGGCGTGTTGAGGGTTAACGGGGAGGAATTTTTCCGGGCCGCACGTCGAGCGGGCAAAAACAGGAAAAAGGTGATCTGGCCGGCGGGCCAGCGGGTGCGGTCGGAGTGGGGAGAACGCAAGCGTTATACGAAAATGCCGGTGCAAAACCGCACGCTGTATCGCGACTATTTTGAGATCAAACTCCGGAAGGGATGGAACGAAATCTACCTCAAAACGTGGGATGTCTGGGGAGATTGGCGCTTTCAGTTGAAAATATGTGACCCGCAAAGGACCCTTCAATATGCTCTGGCTCCCGAATACGGACCGAGGGCGTATCCGCACGCCCTGCCGAGATGGGAACCGCCGGAAGAGGAGGATACTCTGCGTCGGTTTGCGAGAATGATGGATGGGCCGAACGCGGACGTGATCCTTGCTTCGGCCTCGGCGCTGGGGGAAACGCAGGGTATTGGGGGAAGATTCGGTGGATTCGTCTCTCGATTCCGCAGACCTCCACGCACGGACATCAGAAGACTGCTCGTAGTTGGAAGCGGGGGTGGGACCATCCCCGCCCGGGGGGCAGGACGCTGTATCGACACCCTGATGCTTCTGCACGGGATCCATGCATTAGATCTGTGGAAACCATCAAAACATTTTCGTAAGTCCTGGCCCGATCTGACCAACAATGAAATCGCACTGAACGCTCTCAAGCCGGACAAACTTTTCAACTTCCTGATGGAAGCTTTCCGAAAAACGGAGGAAAAAGATCAGCGTTCTTACCGCAAACGTTCCATTGTGAGGGCGTTGGGTCTGCTTGGAGACAAGCGCGCTATCCCGGTGCTGGTGGAGGAACTCGAGCGGGAAATCAAGCGTAATCCCGATCAGAAATATGTTCCCAGCAATAGCAACACTCCTCTGCTGGAGTCCCTGTTCAAGGCCCTCGGAAGGCTCGGTGGCCCAAAAGCAGCACAGGCGCTGCTCCCATTTCTGGACGATGAGAGAAGGGGGTTTCGCATGGCTGCCATGAAATCGCTGGTCAGGGTCGGCCATAAACCCAGCATGCCCGAAATTGTCAAAGCCCTTGATGAATGCAACAAACTGAGATACGGGGATCAGATCATCCACGAAATGGGACTCATCAACCATCCGGCCGCCGTCCGGTGGCTTGAGCAGGAGACGCATAAAAGACTGGGGAAATGGCCCCTGGAGGAAAACGATGAGTCTGAACCGGTGAATGCACTGGGATATTACGGAAAGACCGACTATCTCAGAGCGGTTCCCCGCATTAAAGCACTGGCGCGATTTGGGGGAGACCGTGTTGTGGACGAACTGCTGGCCTATCTCCGGCACAAACAAAGGCGAGTGAGGCAACATGCAATTAGAGCTCTTGGACGGGTCGGTGCGCGCCAGGCTGTGCCGGCTCTGCTTGCAGAGTTGAGCGACCCGGCAAGCATCGAATTGCGGCACTTCGTGGTCCAAGCTCTGGAGAAAATCGGGGACCCCCGAGCGACCGATGCACTGATCAAGCTTCTTGGAAACGATTCCTATGGCCTGCGGATTCTGGCCGCCCGGGCGTTGCGTTCGACCGATGCGGAGAAAAAATCCGTTACCGCACTGATCGAGGTCCTGAAGGATGACCACTGGCTGGTGCGGACCACGGCAGCGGAGACCCTGGGGATCCTGGAGGCGCCATCAGCGGTGGGGGCGCTAAAAAAAGCCCTTGATGATGGTAGTTCCTCGGTGCGAGGGGCGGCGGCAGAGGCCCTGGGTGAGTTGAAGGCCACAGGTGCAACAGAAGCCCTTGTGCACTGTCTGCCGGATTGGGAGGTCGGGCGCAGTGCCGCGAGAGCCCTGGACAAATTCGGCTGGAGGCCGGCGGGAGCGAAGGAGCGCGTGCATTATCTTGTGGCCAGACGCCGGGGGAGGGATCTGCTGGAGGATTGGCCGGCTGCACGCCGTGTTCTCCTGGCCGACCTGCAGGGGGGCGGCAGGGCAGCGACCAACGCGGCTTTCGCGCTGGTTGCCCTGGGCAAAGCCAGGGTTATACCCAGGCTGAAAGCCTTTCTGGATGCGACAGAGAACCCGGCTGTTGCGGTGGCGTTTTTGAACAGTGGGCACGATGAACTGGAGAAGCATGCGAAGGCGTGGGCGGAAAAAAGACACCGGCAGATTGATCTGACGCGTTGTGCGAGTCCTGTTAGCTGGAAGGGTTGGCGCTGAAACCCGCCGTCATTCTGAAACTTCAGGACTGGTTTTTCTGCAACCGGGGGGAACACGCCGCACCAACGATGATGCGGCGGGACGGCCCGTTACATATACTGCCGCCGTCACATATAACGGAGCCGGCCAGCATATATAACGGGTGGCCATGCGGGCAGGGGTTTTCCCCGGGCTGAGAGCTTCTGTCGCTCGTTCTGGGGGGCTGGCATGCCAGTTGCATTACAGTAATGTGACCGGGCATGGCCACCGTTGGAGGTGACCGGTCGATTCGTTGTAAGGTTTCGGTGAACCACGTGCGTTTTGTGATGCCCTACTTGCCGGGCTTGT
>CAZXYF010000153.1:0-7416 GCA_964644705.1 uncultured candidatus Brocadiaceae bacterium
ACAAGCCCGGCAAGTAGGGCATCACAAAACGCACGTGGTTCACCGAAACCTTACCGGACTGGTGTTTGCGCATCAGGAGTTCTGATCATCGTTCTTCTCGTTCAAACGACACGCTTCTGGACACAGAATGACCGAGAGACTCTATCCAATTTACGCCGACCTGTCCGGACGCTCCGTCCTCGTCGTGGGCGGCGGCAGCGTCGCTGCCCGGAAGGTGCGGCGGCTGCTTGAATGCGGGGCTGACGTCACGGTTGTGAGCCGGGAAACATGCGATGCTCTGAATGATTTAAACACCGACAACAACCTGCACATCATCCACCGGAGTTATCGTGACGGTGACGCCGAGGGCCGGTGGCTGGTGGTGGCAGCCACCGACTCTGAAGGCGTCAACCGACGCGTCTCCCGTCAGGCCGAAGAGCGTAACATATTCTGCAACGTGGTGGATGTGCCGCAGTTGTGCTCCTTTCACGTGCCCGCCGTTGTCCGGCGGGGCCTCCTTCAACTGGCCATCTCCACCGGCGGGGCGAGTCCGGCTATGGCGCGGCGATTGCGCATTGAGCTGGAGGAACAATTCGGCCCGGCATACGCGCACCTGCTCGATGGTATGCAACGGCTGCGCGACCACGTGCAGTCCACCTACCCCGACCAGCCCGACAAACGACGCGAGGTGTTTGAATCCTTTCTGGACTCCCCCGCCCCCGGACTCCTGTTGAATGAAAACGACGAAGAAGCCTTTGAGGAAGAATTGGAACAATGGATCTCCTGCTGATTGGCATCAATTACGATACCGCACCGGTTGAAATGCGTGAACATATCGCCCTGCCCGGCGAACTCACAACCGAAATTTTACACGTCATCCGCACGGAGGAGGTCGCCGAGGAAGCACTGGTGCTGGACACCTGCAACCGCACCGAATTCTACCTTGTGCGCCCCGCTCATGATGATCCACTTCCCCATCTGCTCAAACACATCGCCAACATCAAAGACCGACCTGAGGACATCACTGCCAGCTATTCCTTTTTCCGGCGGAGTGGCCTGGACGCCGTGCGGCACCTGTTCCGCGTCGCGGCGTCACTTGAATCCCAGATGGTGGGTGAGCACGAGATCCTCGGGCAGGTGAAAGATGCGTATCGGGAGGCGCTGGAGACTCGCACGGCTGATTTTTTCCTCAACAAGATGCTGCACCGATCCTTCCGAGCCGGCAAACGCGTGCGTTCTGAAACGGACCTGTGTGAGGGACCGGCCAGCGTGGCAGGAGCCGCCGTCCAGATGGCGGATACGATCACGGAGGATCTGGAGGATCGGACGGTCCTTCTGGTGGGGGCCGGCGAAACGGCCGAAACGGCCGCGCAGTCCCTGCTGAAGGCCGGAGCCGGCCGCATCATAGTGGCCAATCGCACCCTCAGCCGGGCCCATGAGCTGTGCCACGCCCTGGCCGTACCCGGCGAATACGACGCCAATGAGCCCGGACCGAGCCCGCACGCCCGAGCCCATGCCCGCCCGGACTGTCCCCTGGACCATCCCGATGCATGCCCCGCCGAAGCCATCGAACTCGGCGATCTCGCCCAAAATTTTCCACGCGCCGATGTGGTGATCTGTTCCACCGGAGCATCGGAACCTGTACTGGACGCGTCCCTCACGTCAGAACTGAACAGTCTCCAAAAGTGCCTGTGCATCATCGACATCGCCGTTCCGCGCGACGTCGCGCCGGAGCTGGGAGAACTGGAGAACGTGCATCTGCGCAACATCGATGACCTGGAGGGCATCGTGGAAGAGAATTCCAGCCAGCGGCAGTCGGAGATCCCTCTGGCCGAGGCGATCGTGGACGAGGAAGTGGATAAGTTTCAGAACTGGCTGGATGCGCTGCAGGTGGTGCCGACAATCAAGCAGCTCAAAAAGCATTTCGCCGAAACCCGCCGCGAAGTGCTGGATCAACAACCGGGGGACCTGTCGGACGAGGAGCGGGATCGCCTGCGGGCCTTCGGAGAACGGCTCTGCGGAAAGATACTTCACGACCCTTTCACCCACCTGCAACGGTCCGCCCGCAACGACACGCGGGGAGAAGTGCTCAAGACGGTGGAGGTGGTGCATCGGATATTTGATCTGGATGATGTGGAGTAAACAGCCGCGCACTGCACACATTCAGGCAACACCTCTTTCATCTGAAATGACGCGACATTTGTAAGTATTAGGTGAACCAGGTCAGTTTTTTGATAATACCCCGTGCCTTGCGCCGGGGATCATTATGTTTCCCCCTACACGAAGGTTCCAACGCAAAGAGGGAAATCGCCGCCGTTCGCCCGGGGACAATCTTTCGGCAAAACTTCCTGGCAACCATCCCGTTCAAAACCCCGCCGAAACCCCATCCAGCATCTCCCGCACCGCCACGATATCATCCCGACCGGTCATATCCACCACCCCACCGGTGCATCGTTTCACCTGGATCGGGTGTTTCTGTGCCAGCTGCAACACCGCCGTCGTCAGTTCCAGTTCTCCGCGTTCTTCATCCGGCTCGATACTGTTGCAGGCGGGAAAGATCGCCGGGGTGAATCGGTAGAGATTCATGCTCATCCACAGGTGACTGTCGCGTTCATACTGCTGGGGATTCTCCGGTTTCTCCACAATTTCCTGTAGATGCCCCTTCTCATCCGCCACGACAACGGCAAATCGCCTGACCCGTTCCTCGCCGAAATTACTCCCCTCAAGCAGGGCGTCCCGGTCAAACGCCATCACGCAGGAACCATGCGATGTGTCCCGCACCAGATCCTCCAGAGCACCGTCCGGATAGATGTTGTCGCAATTCGACATGATGAACGATTCCCCCGCCACAAACTCCCGGGCACACATCAGGGCATCCGCCGTACCGCGGGGTTCCTCCTGCACCGCCCAGGTCACCTTTTTACCGCTCCGCGCGGCGGCATCGTTGATGTAGTTCTGCAGTTCGCCGCTGTTGGGTGGCACCACCAGACATATCGCTTCAACACCCGCCCGAAAGATACTTCCCAGAACGTAATCGAGAAAAGGCCGTCCGTTGATGGGAATCAACCCCTTTAACCCCTTACTCGCCAGTTCCGCAGTATGATCATCCAGTTCCGTTGCGTTATCGGAGGGCGCCTGCATGCGCGTGCCCATACCGCCGGCAAGAATAACTGCTTTTTTGATCATCAACCGGTCTCCGCTGAATCGAAAACACTAACTTCCCCAACATCCGTGAATTAACGGCTTAAACCCCGACCATACTCAGACAAGACTGGAGAATAATGCGGGCGAGAAAGCAGATTGAAACCTGCTAAACAGTCATTGCAGAAAGATAGAACGGACGACCTCCTGCATCAACCTTAAACTCCGAAAAAACGGCCTACTACGGGGTTTGAACAAATACTCTACTGACAGCTTACGCATGAATTAGCACCTGTTCGAAATGTGAGTCGCAATGTTCTATTTGTATCCCATGCGTGAGTGCACATGCCACGATTAATAAATCCGTTGCAGGCACGGTACATCCCGAAGTCCGACATTTTCTGGCCAATTCACAAGCCGTCTCCCAAGTTTCAGCTGTCGTTTTCACCGTAGGAATGGTCTGCTGTATCTCCCGAAGTCGATTCTTTTCCTTTTGTCCTTGAGCTCCATTCCACAGTTCAAGCCAGATGAGATGACACGCCACTGCTTCGCCGTCCATCAATAACTGGTTAACTCGCTCACGTACCTCTTCTTTCCCCCTTTTTCGCAAAGCCTCTATCCAGCTGGATGTGTCAATCAAGACCATTTTACTGATCCTTACGCATTGCTTTGAGCTCATCCGGAGACATGAAGTCCTCGAAGGTACCCAAATAATCGGTAAGTTTCCCCATGCGTTTACGACGATTATATTCCTCAATCGCAGTAAGTACCGCCTTTTTATGCGTTTTCGCGTGAGTGTTACGGAGCAATTCTTCCAGTTGATCATCCGGGACATCTATTTTTGTTTTCATCGTCCTTTTTCCCTTATAAAAACGTGTCAGAGTCACCGATTTGCACGCGAGTGGGTAAAAACCTCCACACCACCCAGAGAAATACTACGCGCGTAGTCTTCTATCCCACGAATCCCAATCCTGTATTAGTATGTCGTATTCTCCACACTGTAACAAGGGCAATTCTCACGTTGGTGACCAACAATAACCGAAACAGGTAATGGCATTTCTCATCAAATGGCCGCCCTCACGAGCGCAAACACATTATCCTGATCCAATAACAATTCGCTCTCCCCTTCGTAATCAGAAGTTTCACAACCAAAAACCATCTGACAAAAAACTTTCAACTGCCTATACTGAATGATGCGATCAGTTTGGACCTTTTTGGGAGAGTGCTATGTATCCAGACATCCGCATGCGACGCGTTCGGCGCACGGAGGGGCTCCGGGCGCTGGCTCAGGAAACGAATCTGTCCTCCGACGACCTCATTCAGCCCCTGTTTGCTATGTCCGGTGACGCGGAAAAAGAGGAAATCCCGTCGCTACCGGGCGTTCATCGCTATTCCACCGACCTGCTCCAGGAAAGGGTGAGCGAGCTTTCTGTACCCGCGGTGCTGCTGTTCGGGGTGCCCGATGATTCGCAGAAAGATGAGCGAGGATCGGCCGCTCTCGACCCCGAGGGCATCGTTCCGGAGGCGGTCCAGATGATCAAGGATGAACGCCCCGATCTGGTGATCATCACCGACGTCTGCCTGTGCGCCTACACCACCCACGGCCACTGCGGGATGGTCACCGACGACGGAGAAATAAACAACGACGAGACCATCCCCCTGATCGCCCGCATGGCTGAAGTGCACGCGGACGCCGGAGCTGACATGGTTGCTCCCTCGGGCATGATGGACGGGCAGGTGACGGGCATCCGTGACCACCTTGATTCCGCGGGATTTAAGTCGGTCTCCGTGATGTCCTACGCCGCCAAATTCGCCTCGTCGTTCTACGGCCCGTTCCGCGACGTGGCCCACTCCGCGCCCAGTTTTGGCGATCGGCAGAGCTACCAGTTGCCGTGCGCCAATCGCCAGGAGGGTATCCGTGATGCTCTGCTGGACGAACGGGAGGGGGCGGACTGGTTGATGGTCAAACCCGCCATGCCCTATCTCGACGTCCTGCAGGAGCTGCGACAGGAGACACGTCTGCCCATCGCCGCTTACCAGGTCAGCGGAGAGTACGCCATGATAAAATCGGCAGCGGAAAAGGGCCGAATCGATGAAAAGCAGGTGGCTCACGAATCCCTGCTATCGATCAAACGCGCCGGAGCCGACGCCATCATCACATACTTTGCCGATGAGATGGCTGAGGAGCTGTAAGCCAGGCGGGCAAGCGCTACATCAATCTTTGTCTTTACCATTGTCTTCGCCTTCGTCTGCCGTTCAACCTCTTCTCCACCAGTTCCGGGATATCGCACTATGCAAATCACCATGCCGGCCAACTACGACGTTGACCTTATCCCTCGCCTGAATCCCTATCCGGTGACGGAGATTTACGGCAAGTTCCCCTCCGATCTGGTGGGCGGAGGCCGACCGAGCTACATGGGCACGCCGCTGAGTAAACGCGATCTGCAGAACTACGTGGACACCGTCCACGACCACGACATCACGTTCAATTACCTGCTGAACAGTTCCTGTCTGGGCAACCGGGAATGGACCCGGGGCTGGCAGAAGAAACTCATGCGGTTCCTCGACCGGCTGGCCGACATGGGGATCAGGCGGCTGACCGTCTCCACGCCGTTTTTGCTGGAGATCGTCAAGGAGCGGCGTCCTGATTTTTACGTAAAGGTGGGGATCTACGCCAAGATTGATACTCCCGCACGGGCCAAATTCTGGCAGGATCTGGGGGCCGATGAACTCACGCTGGAAAGCCTGACTATCAACCGGAACTTCGAGCGGCTTGAATCCATTCGCAACTCGGTATCTGTCCCGCTCCAGCTCATTGCCAACCACATCTGCATGCCCAACTGCCCGCTGCAATCCTACCATCAGAACGGGTTCGCACATTCCTCGGACGACAGCGGTGGCATTTTCATCGATTACTGCCTCTTCCGCTGCACGCGACGTCGTCTGGAGGACAAATCCCTGTTCGTCCGATCACCCTGGATTCGGCCCGAGGATATCGACAAATATGAGTCAATCGGATTTGATCGCTTCAAACTCACCGAACGTGGCATCCCGTCCAGTGAACTTTTCAAACGCGTCAGAGCCTACACCGACCACCAATTCGAGGGCAACCTGGCCGAACTCCTGCTACCCTACGGATTTGAAGAACCCGTCGAAAAATCGGTCTTCTGGTTCTTCAAGCATTTCCTGCGGCCCAGCAAAATCTGGCCGTGGAAACTCAAGCCAATTCTGGAACTGGCCCAACAACAGGGCATGATGTTCCCGTCGGAGACCCGGCCCATCGTCATTCATTCACACGCCATCCCCGATGATTTTGTGAATCGCGTCGCGCAGCATGATTGTGAAGAAACGCTCTGCGAGGATTGCGGATACTGCAGCAGCATTGCGGATAAAGCAGTGGAGATCGATCCGGATTTCCGGGAAGAATCACTGCGACGTTATCGGGACCTCGAAGACAAGCTGCGTGGGGGCGACACCTGGAATGTCTAACGGACGAACGCAGGGACACGAACGACTGGACGAATCCGAGGATCGCCGGGGATATGGTGGATTGGCCAGCGCCAGTTACGACGCGATGAACGTCTCCAGCCGCTATATGGGAACTGTGCGTTCTATTCGCGGATTCATCCGGCGCCAACTGAATGAATTCACACACAAGCGGCCGCTCCGGATTCTGGACATGGGCGCCGGCATATGCGATATCGCCGAGTCCGTAGCTCGCTGGGCCCGACACCGGTCGCATGAAATCGAGTTCACATGCGTGGATATCAATTCGCATGCGATCAACCGGGCGCGACACCGGCTGGCAGAACGGCCTGAGTTGAAGATCAACATCGTCCATGATTCTATCGAAGAACACCGTCCCGCCCAGCCGTATGACTGCGCCATTGGATCGCTATTCTTTCACCATTTCACCGACCGGCAGATCCTGGAGCTGATGGAACATCTCCGTCACATCGTGCGGAGATCCGTGTTCATCAACGACCTGCGCCGGTGCGCTCCGGCTTTCATCGGTTTTCTGGCGCTCGGCCCCTTCATGCACCCGGGCGTATGGCACGACGGACTGATGTCGATCCGCCGGGGATTCCGCGAGGAGGGGTTGCGTGACATGCTTGAGCACCTACCCAATGTGTCGATCACGACCCGCCACGAGCTGCTTTTTCGGGTGACGGCCACGGTCCGGTTTCTTGAGATGGGCCGATGTGGAACGTGATGGTTCAGGTACGGCAACGGCAGACAAAGGTAAAGACAATGATAAAGTGTTTAGAAGACAGCTCTTCGTCTTTACCTTCGTCT
>CAZXYF010000154.1:0-7401 GCA_964644705.1 uncultured candidatus Brocadiaceae bacterium
GTCATTTCACGAGTCGTTCGTGCGTCAGCTGTGAGAACAGATAATGGCGTTTGTGTTCTTACACCGCAATTGCCGGCTGTTTTTGCAGATGTTCGTCGTACGGCGCAACTGACGGCTCGGTCGGAGACCAAACAGGTGTCGTTTGAGCTTTTGAAAACACACTGTGATTCACAATTGCCCTGATGATTCGACATTAACTGTGTCTGAGGCTGGCTTTAGAATAATTCACATTTGAGATTTGTGAAATATTCGGGCTATCGGAAAGCGAACTGTTCTCGTGATTATGCTGACCGGCACACCTTTTGCAAGTATGTATCGTGGAACTTGTGACGTGTCGCTGTTTTGCTGAGGCGCTAAAAAATAGGGAGAAGCGACAATGCTCAAGGGAATGAGAAAAAAAAGAGATGGGCAGATCCTTCTGATCGTGGCGTTATGGTTCATTGTGCTGATGGGTATGTGTGCGCTCGCGGTCGATGCGGGGCGATTGTATCTGGCGGAGATGCAACTTCAGCTTTCGGTGGACGCTGCTTCCCTGGCCGGGGCATCCCAGCTCAGCGGGGTTCAGGGAAGCCTGGATGAGGACAAAGCAAAGGCAGTTGTGGCTGCCAAGGCGGTGGCGGCGGCCAACCGGGTGGCGGGTGATTCTCTGATATTGACCGATGAGGACATCGTTTTTGGGCGTTATGATGCAGAGAATGGTGAGTTCATCCCCGAATCACAGGCTCAGATCGTGGATAGCGTTCGTGTTCGCGGTCGCCGGACTGATGATTCGCCCAATGGCCCCATCCCAACTTTTCTGGCATCTATTTTTGGGGTTGACGAGATATCATTCAGCCATATCTCCGGAGTCGCGTCGAAACCGCGGCGCTATATAGCTTTCGTGATCGACAGATCGGGATCCATGTGTTTCGACACGGAGGATATACAGGAAAGGTACCAGCCGGCGTGGGATGACCAGGAACGGACTTACAAAATGCAGAAAAGCCCCTCCGGCTGGTACGCCCTGCCGCAGACGATGGAAGTTCGACGCGGATGGTGGTGGAGCAGAAGGCGGGCCATGTTTTATGCGCTGGACGATGACACGGGCCGGGTTCGCACGGATTTTTTATCGGATTCGATCAAAGATACGCTGGATCAGGGTAAATACTGGTATTTTCAGAATCCGGAGGGGGACAATAATCCCTCGTGGTTAAAAGCCCCGTCGGATGTGACGATCTACAGCCGGTATCAGACGAGTCGGTGGTATGCAGACGCATATTACGACAGCCCTGCCTATTGTGATTACGCAATCACGGATTCGCCCGTTCAGCCGGTGGGAAGCACCCGGGACGCCGCATCCGCATTTCTGGATCTGCTGCGGGTCGATGATGATCTCGCCTCGCTTGTGACATATTCCTCAGCGGCAACCGTGGATGCACGGTTGAGCTCAGACTTCGAGGCGGTGAAAACCGCGCTGGGCGGTGTGTCTCCCGTGGGGGCAACTGCCGAGCCCGAGGCGATGGAAGCGGCGCTTGATGAATTGTTATTCTCGGACCGGGCCGAAGGTTTCGGACAGAGGATCATGTTGTTGATGACAGATGGAAATGCTAACCAGATGAACGGTGTTTATTACGGGAGCGGCGGGCCGTATTCGTATGAGTTCATGGGGAAAACCGTTACCACCGGAATCCATCCCGATGTGGGGGCGGCGATGGAGTTCCAGACCCGACGAGCAATTAGCAATTCGGTGCGGATCTATACCGTGAGTTTTGGTGAAGGCGCTGACCGGGAAGTGCATCAGGAGATAGCAAAAGCTACCAACGGAGCGTATTATTATTCGGAAGATCACGAGGAACTCGTGCCGATATTCATCGACATATTCCGACGCCTCCCTCCAGTCATTACCCAATAAATTCGCTGCGGTGGAGATTTGACCCGTCAACGATGGTGGGATATACTTTTACCTCTCGGGGCCTATAGCTCAATGGCAGAGCCGCGGACTCATAATCCGTCTGTTGGGGGTTCGAATCCCTCTGGGCCCACCATACAAATTTAGCCCTGGAACCGTTGGTGGTAGCGGTCCGGGGTTTTTGTATTTAACGCGTGCGCAGATTGATGCCAGCTTTCTATCTTTGCGGGGCAGATACTTCTAATCCGATGCGAGACAGAAGAGGATGCGAGCAAAAGGTACTCCTCAAAATTTGCGATACGGCCATTTAATCCTACAATATATATGAAAGCCGTCTCCCGATAAGATCACTGTCGGGCAAAAGGAAGGAAATATAATCGTGAAACGTTTTGTGGTAATCATTTGTGCGATGTGCATGGGCTCGGTTGCGGCCGGGAGGGGGGAATCCAGAACTTTATTGTGGAAGACCTATGCAGAGGGTCCACCCCAGAAACAGGAGAAGTTGAGGCAGGCCAGGCAGCATGTGCAGGCATTGCGCAAGAACGCAAGTCAGCTAACGGAGATGAAAGACTTGCGGTCCAATCCTGATTTTATATGGTTGGTGAGGAACCGGATCCTGGGGCGATTGGTGGTGTATAATGAGCTGGAACAGGTCCCAGAAGGATCATATCTGAAAGTGCTCCTGTCGGTAATGAACCGAGTGGGGGGGAAGAAACTATGGGACCGTCTTCCAGAACTCCTCCGAGAAGTCAAGCGGAACGAATCGAAGATTTTGTTGCTCAGAGCAATGGGGGAGTATGGGGCGGAGAAGCACCTGCAGGCGATCAGGGAGTTTGTGAAAAATCCGAAGCAAAAGGGTGAATTTGTGCTGGTTGCGGGTGTTCTGGCTCTGAGTCGGGCTGGCAACAAAAGCGATCTCAAACTGATCAAAAAGATTGGACCCCATATAAAAAGACCACGGAATGAAATTAAGTTGATGCTGGCCCGGCACCGATGCGGGGATGAAAAAATGGGCCAGAAAATAGCCCATGCTATACTCTCACGGGAATTGAAACCCCGATTAAGGTATCAGGTTATGGAATACATTGCTGAAGAACCGTATGACAGGGGGGTGCTGGCCACAGGTAGGGTTGCGGACAAATCGCCAAATGAGAAAATGAGGATGAAGGCCCTTCAAGTTCTCCGACGGATACGAGAAAGGATACCCGCGGCCGTGTCGGGTAGGAATGATGTGGCCGATAAAAAAGAAAAGCCACAGTTTGTGGGTCAAGAACAGCAGGAAACCGAAAAATCGTATCCCCGAGTGCCGATGACGAAAATGTCGGGCAAACAACGTCAGCAATTTGTCGAAACGGTACTGAAAGCGTGGAAAAAGCACGTTTTGAGTAAGGACAGGGCGGAGAATAAACCGCCGAGAAGCAAGCCCGTCCAGGAGTGACATATTGTCCAGCAAAATCAACACGCTCATCTATTTGCCGGAGCTGAATGCTCCAAAAAAGGAGGCGCCATGAGGAAAAGCATACCCAGAAAACGGCGCGGTCAAATGCTCGTGTTTTTCGCTTTTTCACTGATCCTCCTGGCCGGCATCTGTGTGCTGGCAATTGATATCGGGCGTTTTTTCGTCTGCAAAGCCCAACTGCAAAATGCCGTTGACGCAGCGTCGTTGGCCGGGGCATCTCAGCTAACTGGGGTGGTGGGGACTGCTTCGAAGGAGGATGCACGGGCTGAAGCTGTCGCAATAGCTCAGGAAAATATCGTTGCCAGCACCCCGTTGCACCTGGCGGAAGAGGATGTGCAATTCGGCCATTATGATGATGACACGGGGGAGTTCGTTCCCGAGGACGAGGCCGGGGTTGTGGACAGTATGCGGGTCAGGGGACGACGAACGGTGGGTTCCCCTGATGGCCCCATCGGTTCCCTTTTCGGAGGGATTTTTGGTCTGGATCAGGTGGAATATAGGGGCGTGGTGGGTGTGGGCACGAAACCGCGGCGGTACGTGATGTTTGTGCTGGACCGGTCCGGATCGATGTGCTACGACACTCAGGGAATTGATGAGGAACACAGCCCGGTGTGGGATAGTGAGGAGGGCACATACCGGATGAAAAAAAGTTCCTCCGGATGGTATGCGCTTCCCCAAGAGATGCACATAGGTAGCTGGGAGACGGCGTATTTCTACGCACTTGATGACGATACCGGTGAGGTGCGTACGGATTTTCTGCCCGATTCCGTTGCTGATACCCTGGTAAGTGACAAATACTGGAAATTCGAGAATCCAGAAGGCCAAAATTGGCCATCGTTGTTGTGGGCTCCCTCGGATGTCACGATTTATAGTGCGTACGATACCTCGTACTGGGACATGTATTATTATGGACCGTTTGACCAATGCGATTACGCGACCATGAGCTCTCCGGTTCAGCCGATGCAGAGTACGGTGGATGCAGCCAGCGCCTTCACGGATCTCCTCCGTCCTGCTGATGATCGAGCTGGGCTGGTTACGTATGCAACATCTGGGTCGATGGAATCGACCCTCACCTCCGATTTTGACAGTTTGAAACAGCATCTGTCGGGTATTCCGCCGGCGGGCGGCACAGGTGAACCCGATGGGATGGACAGGGCTCTGGATGAGATGGTGGACAGTGGCCGGGCGGATGGGTTCGGCCAGCGCATTATGATTTTGCTGACGGACGGTAATGCCAATTATTCCAACGGCAATGACTACGGAAATGGAAATTACAGCTACGATTTCATGGGCGAAACCGTCAACACGCGGATTCACCCGACGGTGGGAGAGGCGATGGAGCAACAAACGAAACGCGCAGCGTCCAACGGCGTTCGGATATACACCGTCAGTTTCGGCGACAGTGCGGATCAGCAATTGCATCAACGCATTGCCGAGGTAACAAACGGTGCATACTATTATTCGCAGGATCACGAGGATCTGACGGATATTTTCATCGATATTTTCCGCCGGCTACCCCCGATCATCACCATGTAAAAGGCAGGAGGTAATATGCGAGGACTGATGGCGTTGGTCGTTGCCGCATTTTTTCTGCTGGCAGCCGCCAGTGTGGCTGTTCTCTGGTATGGTACGGAAGTTGATTTTACCTATGGCCGGGAGTCCGAAGGCGGTAACTTGGAGAAAAAGGCAGAAGGCGGGCGGCCAAAGAAACAAAAAATGCCCACCGGGGAAAATAAAGATCCGGAAAAAAGTGCTGGGGATGAAGAAGCGTCCAAACCCGGCAAAAAGGCTGTTGCTGAACAGCCTGAAAATGAAGATGGGGAGGAAGAAGAACGCGGACCGGAACGGAAGATGTTCGATGTGAGGCTGCCAGCAGGATTGAAAGGAGTGGAGTTTGGCCTGCCAGCCGAGAAAATCGCCGCGGCATACGATCCGGCGTGGCGGAAGGTCAAGCGGGGGAAAGACATGTTTGCACATTATCCCGGAGATGATCGAAGCCGATATTATCTGTTTGAATTCGACAACGAGGGATTGGATGCGCTGGAAGTGCGCTATAAAGCGGAGAAGATTCAGCACCTGGATGAATTGTATCAGAAGATCATGCGGTCCACGACGATGCGGTTCGGTGGTTCCCCCGATACGGCGCGGCGGCGCTGGCGGGGGGAAGAGCTGGAAGCAAAGCTGCAAAAAGGGGGGAATTACGTGGCGGTAAGGTTTATCCCGCGTCAGTAGTTGAAATGACCTGTTTCAATTCTGTCTTCCCAGCTGCCGGGCCGTTGGCTCTTACCCCACCGGACATTTTGCATTCATATATACAACAGGTGGTCGTATGCGGCAAATTGTGGCTATGGCGATTGGTGCCCTTCTGCTGCTTGCAGCGGGCGGGGCGATGGTCCTGTGGATGGGGGAAGATGCGGAGTTTACCGGTAATCCGCTCGATTCGTGGACGGTCGATGAAAAGGCGGGTCGGATCGCATCGGATGTGAAAGAGTCGGTGGGATCGGCAGCTCAGCAGGTGCAAGAGCAGGTGGGGGAGGATTCTCTTGACGTCCGGCTCCCCGCCGCCCTGCACCCTGTGGAATTTGGGAGCTCGCTGAATCAAATGGCCGAAGCATACACGCCGGATTGGCGAAAACAAAAAGGGGGGAAGACGGTGTTTGCTCATTATCCCCGTGAAAATGAGCGAAAGTATTACGTGTTCAAGTTTGGTTCCGACGGACTGGAGTCGGTCGCCATACGCATGAAACCCGGCGAACAGCAGGATCTGGACGGTTTGTATGAAAAAGTAATGGCCCGGACGACGAGCCGTTTTGGGGGAGATGTTGACACCAGGCGGCGACGCTGGAAGGACAAGTCCCTGGTGGCCTCACTTCGGAAAAAAGCTAACTACGTTGCATTGCGTTTTACACCACGCCCGTAGCCGGTACCATCAAATTGGATTTTCGGTCGTGTCCCGGGAAAAAGCTATTCTGTTGTGGAAAGGAAATGCTTATGCCCATGATGAAAGCAGCTGTATGTCATGCACCGTTCGAAATGATGATTGAAGATGTGCCGAAACCGGAACCGCAGGGAAACGAGGTGGTGGTCGAGGTGAAGGCCAGCGGCATCTGTGGCTCCGATGTGGACGGATACATCGGGGAGCATCCGTGGATTGATCTGCCAATAATCCTTGGCCATGAATCCAGCGGCGTGGTCGATAGCGTGGGGGGCGAAGTGGAGGATCTGGCTCCCGGCGACGAGGTGGTGGTGGAACCGCTGCTCGCATGTGGTGAGTGCCGCAACTGCGTGCGCGGGAAATACAACATGTGCCGCGATGTAATCATTCTCGGTCACCAGGTGGATGGAACGTTCGCCGAATACGTGAAGAGCGAAAAACGCTTCATTCATCCCAAACCGGACGACGTCGGTTTTGCAGAGGCGGCTCTGGCTGAACCGATCAGCGGGGCCGTGCACGGGGTCGGACGATGCAACCTGAAAATAGGGGAGACCGTGGTCGTGCTCGGATGCGGGACGATTGGCTATTTCCTCACGCAGAATGCGGCCAACAGCGGGGCAAAGGTGATGGTGGTTGAACCCGACCGGGAAAAACGCGCGGCCGCTTTAGAAGTGGGAGCCGAACGGGCGCTGGATCCGGACACCGACGACGTTCAGCAGGAAATAATGGACGCCACGGATGGGATGGGGGCGGACTGCGTTATGGAGGCGGTGGGGATCCCGGAAACCATTTATCAGACGGTGGAACTCGCGCGCAAAGGCGGCAAAATACTGCTGATGGGGTGGACCGGTCAGGACAGCGATGCGTTCGATTGCACCAACCTCACCCTGGACGAGATGACCGTGTACGGGACCATGGGATTTGCCTTTGATTTCCCGGTTACACTCGATATGCTTCAGCGTGACAAAATCGACGCGGAGCGTATCATCACCCACCGGTTCCCCCTTGAGGAAACCGAACAGGCGCTCAAAACCCTGCATGAGAAGGCCGATGGCGTATGGAAGGCAGTTGTGGAGGTGTGAGCGGAGGTCGGATGCGCGTAAGCATTCAGTGAACCAC
>CAZXYF010000155.1:0-7392 GCA_964644705.1 uncultured candidatus Brocadiaceae bacterium
GGGAGATCGACGCGGACACGCCTCACGTGCCCGAACGATCGCTGGCACGACTGAGCGTGTTCCGAAAGGTCTGGTAATGTAATCGAGTAGGGGAGACGGTGCAACGTCAAGTTGGCAGTTTGGGCGGGCTCTGATAGAATCATGTTCTCGGTGCCACCGTTTTGGTAGCCCTCAGAGAGAGTTTCGCCGTTCTGGTCTAAGGAGAACCGCATAATGACAGCAAAGAGCACCTGGTTGAGTCCGATGATCACACAGTTCCTGCACGGCCCCCTGCAGAATAAACGACTCGTCTGCCTGGTGGATGGAGAACACTATCCTCCCGTGGTGGAAAATACGGTGAAAACGCTTGAACAGGAGGGCGGGAATGTAGTTGCCCTGGTGTTTATCGGCGGAACCGAGAAAATTGAAAATGCATCGGAGGAACTGGCGGAAGCTGCGCCGGGGGCGGAGATTTACACCGGAGCCGAAACACAGGAGGAAGCGCTGGATCAGTTGCCGGTGGCGATCCGGGAATGTTCCGGCGAAGCGGTAGTGGATCTGTCCGATGAACCGGTGGTGGATTACGCCGCCCGGTTCCGCCTGATGTCGCGGACGCTCTCGCAGAACATCCCGTATGTGGGCGCTGATTTTTACTTCACACCCGCTCCCGAAGCGCCCGTCCTCTCCAAACCCAGCCTGTCAATCATCGGCACCGGCAAACGCGTCGGAAAAACCGCCGTGGGAGTATCGGTGGCGCGGTTGCTTGCGCGCCGGGGCATGGATCCGGTGGTGGTGTGCATGGGACGCGGTGGCCCGCCGGAACCCCAATACGTCAACGCTCACGAGATGGATCTCAATGCGGATACGCTGCTCGATGTTGCCCGGGAAGGCGGCCACGCGGCTTCGGACTACTGGGAGGATGCTCTGTTGAGCCAGGTTCCCACCGTTGGTTGCCGGCGTTGTGGCGGCGGTATGGCGGGAACCCCCGTGGCATCGAATGTGATGGAGGGGGCGCAAATTGCCGACGACAGCCCGCATGATTTTGTGATCATGGAGGGCTCGGGAGCGACGTTCGCTCCGGTGAAGACCGATCGACGTCTGGTCATAACCGGCGGTGCCCAGCCGGTGGAAAGCGTGCTGGAATACCTCGGTGAATATCGACTTTCCACCTCCGATCTCGCCATCGTCACCATGTGCGAGGAACCGATGGCCACGCCGGAAAAAGTACAAACACTGGAAGAGGGCATAGTCAACATCAAGCCGGAGATCGACGTCGCCCTGACGGTGTTCAGGCCGGAACCCCTCGGTGACATCTTCGGGAAAAGCGTCTTCCTGGCCACGACGGCCCCCGAGGAATGTATTGAAACCATTGTTGACAGTCTCGAGAATGAACATGACTGCGAGGTCAGCGGGGTGAGCACGAACCTTTCGAACCGGCCGAAACTCCGCGAGGATCTCCGATCGGGTCTGAGCAGGTGCGATGTGCTTCTGACCGAGATCAAGGCGGCCTCCATCGACGTGGCGGGGATGCAGGCGAAAGAGCAGGATGTGGACATCGTGTTTTTGCACAACAAACTGGAGCTGGTGGGCGGCACGATCGATAATCTGGATCAGGCCGTGGTGAGTCTTTGTGAGGCGGCGAAAGGAGAAGGCAGATGACGGAGGTTGTAAAAGGTGACCAGCGGTTCCCCTTTTCACAGGGGATCATGGCCAAATCCATGACACAGGCGGGAGTGCCGGTGTCCGATGCCTACAAACTGGTTCAGCAGGTGCGCAAAGAGGTGAATGAGCGGGGGAAGAGCGAAATCGATTCGGAAACCCTCCGCCAGATTGTGTCGGACAAGATGCTGGGCCAGGGATGGGAGGATGAAGAGCGTCTGTACCGCGTTCAGCGTTACATCAAATACATGTCGGACCCGGTCTTCATCCTCATCGGCGGAACAACCGGCGTGGGGAAATCGACCGTTTCGGCCGAGATCGGTCACCGGCTGGGTATCAACCGCGTCATCGGTAGCGACACCATTCGTGAGATCATGCGTTCGATTATATCCGATAACCTGATGCCCATTCTTCACAGCTCCACGTTTGAAGCCGCTGACGCAATGGCGGCCGAGGGAGGCACCGATCAGGTTGTAGCCGGTTTCAAAGAGCAGGCACGGGTTCTGAACGAAGGAGTGGCGGCGGTGATTGAACGCGGGGCGAAGGAAGGACTCCACATGGTACTCAATGGCGTGCATATCGTGCCGGGGTATCTGGAGAATATCATCGGCGAGTTTCCCGGCCATCTGTTTCGTTTCATTTTGAGCGTTCCCGAGGAAACTCAGCACGAAATGTTTTTCTATGAGCGGGAAAAAGCCAGTCGCCGCCCGGCGCAACGCTACGTCGAGAACATGGAAAGGATTCGGCATATGCAGGATTTTATCCTGAACATGGCCGACAGGTATGATGTGACAGTGATTAGAAATGTGGAATTCGAAGAGACGTTGAAGCGGATTCAGCAGGAAGTCATTTCGGGGTTTGCGGAGGAAATCGATCAATGAGCAACGGTAATGGCGTCCCGCAGTTTTATGACATGCAGGTCCCCATACGCGCATTCGTGACCAAGCGGCTCGTCGGTGTCGAGGCGGACCGGTCGGTCCAGAAGGCGGCTGAGCGCATGACCCAGTTCAACAT
Source organism: uncultured candidatus Brocadiaceae bacterium (assembly GCA_964644705.1). GTDB lineage: Bacteria > Planctomycetota > Brocadiia > SM23-32 > SM23-32 > CAZXYF01. The sequence goes on from CAZXYF010000155.1 coordinate 2,653, forward strand.
CAGCTCGATCGTGGTCATGGAAGAAGAGGAAATCGTGGGGTTGCTCACCGATACGGATTTGAAATCGCGCGTTGTTGCGCGCGGTCTCGGACCCGATACGCCCGTCCGGGACGCGATGACGAGGGAACTGGTTTCCACAGATATCGGCACGCCCGTACGCGAGGTGTTGTCTCTGATGGCCGACAAAAACATCAAACATGTGCTGATCGCCGAGGAGGGCGAATTCGTCGGTATGGTGACGTTCCGGGATCTGATTGATATTGAACTTCACACCCTCGAAACCTACATTTCAAGGGAGTAGCATGCGCCTGCTCCACATCTCAGATACGCATTTTGGCAGCTCGTCGCATTTCAACGAAGAGGCCCTCCAGGCCGTCAAGGATGAGGTCTATTCCGAGCGGTATGATGCCCTCATTCATTCCGGCGACGTCACCCAGTCGGGCTCGTCTTCGGAGTATGAGGCGGCGCAACGTTTTTTTGAAAATGTTCAGATGCCGTATGTGGTGACCGCCGGGAATCACGATGCACGCAGTGGGGGGCAGGAGCTGTTCGGGAAATATGTGGGGGCGCCTCAGGGGGTGCGGGAGTTGGACGACGGTGTGATTATTTACGTCAACAGCGCGGCGCCGGACAAAAACGAGGGTCGCCTGGGTCAGGTGAAGTTCAATATGATCCGCGAAGCGCTCCACGAATACCACGAGAAAAGCCTCAAAATCGTCGTGTTTCATCATCACATTGTCCCCACTCCCCGGGCCGGTCGCGAACGCAACGTGCTGGCGAACGCGGGCGATCTGCTGGAACTGTTCCTGCGCTTCGACGTCGATCTGGTTCTGTCCGGTCACCGGCATTACCCCAACGTTTATCAGGTGGAGAACACGGTCATTGTCAATGCCGGGACGGTTTCCGGCGCCAAAACCCGGTTCGGTGACGTCAATTCCTACAACGTGATCGATGTCGAACCGGATTGTATCGAGGTAACCACGCAACGACTTGATGGGCGCAAAGCGGTGCGGAAGTATGGGCGGGCGCGCAAGCACATCTTCCACGATTTTGGGGAACGGCAGACCCGAATTGCCCAGATCTCCAATACCTTCATTTCGGAGTCAAAATCGTTCCTCGACCGCTGTTATTCCCGCGCCGTGGACCACATCAACGGCATGAATATCGACGTGGTGGTTCACTGCGGCGGGGTGGTGGAGGAGGGGATACTTCCGAACTACGAACTTGCGCGCAAGCGAATTGGCAAGTTCGAGCCACCAATCGTTTTTACACCCGCCGAGCGGGATTTGAATTACCTGGGGTATCATCTGTTTCCCCGTTATTTTGGCCCCATCGACCAGGAGTGGTCCGATGATCAGGTGTTCCTTCAGGGCAAATGCTCCTCCCAGTATGATTCGCCTGTTGGCGTTCTGGGTCCCACCGAACGGGGGGATCTGTTCGACAAAGTCGAGTCGCGACCCGAACCGATCCGTGGAATGTTCCTCCACCACCACCTGGTGCCGGTGCCCCACGCTCGCGAGAAAGGGCAGCTGGAGGACGCCGGTGACCTGTTGCGAGAATCGGTGGACGGGGGGATCGATCTGATCCTGACAGGAACCTCCTCCCACGCTTACGCGGTCAGCGTGGGGCAAACGCTGGTGGTCAACGCCAACAGCGTGAGCAGCGTGTATCAGAGGAGCACCTTCGGGCACAGTTTCAACGTTATCGACGTATATGAGAAAGCCGTGTGTGTCTCCGAGCATAATAGCCTGTGGGGCACGCAGCGCGTTCTTGGGATGTGGTCCCGGGACCGGGAAAAGGTTCCACCGGACGTCTGTCCCGATTCGTTGAATGAGGCATGAGCGCAACGGAATTTGGTAGGTCGAAGCAAAGTGCCGGCGTGTGGCGCTGTATATCATGCTTCTCGAAACGCTATTTTGGACAGGCCTGATTCCATATGGGCCCCTACCGGGATAAGCCCGGCAAGCAGGGCATCACCAAACGCACGTGGTTCACTGGATACTTACCTGAGCGGGGACGCGAGAGGAGAGACGAGGATACATCCGCGGCCGTGGTGACTTCTGATTCGTAAACATTAAAAGCAGGTGACTATCATGACAAAAATATTTTTGCTGGCAGGCCAGTCCAACATGCACGGGGCCGGTGTCACGGATGAACTTCCGGAGACGCTCAGGCGGGTGCCACAAAACATGCGGCTGTTTGAACAGGGAGAGGAACGGGATCTGCTCTGGCGGGACAATTTCGGCCCGGAGCTGGGGTTTGCGCGGAAGGCCGGTTCACTTTTCACCGGGGAGCAGGTGTTTCTGTGTAAAACGGCCGTCGGAGGATCGAACCTCTACTACGACTGGAATCCTCACCCGGTTGAAAAACCGGAGGAAGACGATTATCGAGGACCTCTGTTCCCACGCCTTTTTGACGAGTTGGATAAGGTGAAGGAAATTGTGGAATCGGAGCGGCGAGAGTGGGAAGTGTGTGGTATGTTGTGGATGCAGGGCGAGCGGGATTCGGTGTTTGAGTTCATGGCCGAGGCCTATGAGGATAATCTCCGTGAACTCATCTCTGAAACCCGGGAACGCGTTGCCGATTCCGAATTGCCGGTCATCATCGGTGAAATCGCACCCAGACAGTACAATCTTGCCGAGCAGCGGTTTGGGCATGCCTACCGCTCAACCGTTCAGATGGCCCAGAGAGAGGTCGCCAGAACCGAATCACAGGTTGAGATGGTCACGACGATCGATCTGCCGCAGTTCGACAATCTTCATTATACGACCGGCGGGCAGCTCGAGCTCGGGCGTCGTTTCGCCGACGCACTGCCGTCTTTACTGTCTTGAGGCGGCTAAGCGGATTATGATGAATAACCTGTTAGCAGGAAAATAAAATCTGCCGAATTCGGAACGATTCACTTTTCGTCCAGTCTCTACATCTGTTACAGGAGGAACGGTCATGAGGAAGTTTAGTGTCAGTGCTATCGTGTCGGTTTGTCTCTTTGTTCTCGTTCCCGCACTGCGTGCGCATTGCGAGGTGCCGTGTGGGATATACGATGATCCGATGCGCATCGAGTTGATCATGGAACACACGCGGACCATCGAAAAGTCAATGAAAAAGATCAAAAAACTGCGCGGGGAGGAAGAGAAGAATTACAACCAGCTCGTGCGCTGGATCAACAACAAGGAACAGCACGCGCGGAAACTGCAGAAAATTGTCTGGCAGTATTTCATGACGCAGCGCATTAAACCGGCGCCTGAAGGCTCCGAGAAACGGGAGAAATACGTCCGGGAGACCACGCTTCTCCACCAGATGCTGGTTCAGGCGATGAAATGCAAGCAGACCACAAATCTGGAACACGTTGAGAATTTGCGTCAGCTGACCGCGGAGTTTAAAAAATCCTATCTGGGGGAGACCAAAAAGAAGGGTCATGGCAAACACAAAGGAAAACACCATCACTGATCGGCGACAAATTACAGTTGAGTAAAAAGGAGGTATTCGTGACGGGACGAGAACGAGTGAAGGCCGCGCTGACGTTCAGCGGTCCCGACCGCATTCCGCGTGATCTGTGGAGTTTACCCTACATCCCACTGTTCGAACCCGAACAGCTCGAGGAGGTTCGCAGCCGTTACCCCATGGATATCGGACGTCCGGAGCTCTCCCCGGGATCCAGCCGGAAAGAAATGGAACGGCTGAAGGAAGCGGGTACCTACGAGGACGCGTGGGGGAGCACATGGAAGGTGGGGGAACCCGGCGTGCTGGGCGAGGTGCGTCGACCTGCGCTGGAGGAATGGGCGGAAATGGATGATTTCCAACCTCCATGGAGCACGGTGGAGGATCGGGATGTGGGTCGGGTAAACAGCATGTGCGAGGAAAGCGATCAGTTCATGCTGTCGGCGGTATGTGGACGCCCATTTGAGCGGCTGCAGTTTCTGCGCGGGACCGAGAACGTGTATATGGACCTGGCGATGGAATCCGACAATTTGATGGAGCTTCTGGATCGGGTCCACGAGTTCTATCTTGCCGACGTTCGCAGTTGGGCGGAATCGAAAGTGGACGGCGTGTTTTTAATGGATGATTGGGGGACCAATCAGAGTCTGCTGATCAATCCGGAGAAATGGCGCCGGTTGTTCAAACCCCTGTATCGCGAGTACTGCGAGATCATTCACGACGCTGGGAAGTTTGCATTTTTCCACTCGGACGGCTTCATCGAGCCCATTTACGGTGATCTGGTGGAGGTCGGCATCGACGCCATAAACTCGCAGCTGTTCTGCATGGACATCGAGAAGCTCGGGGAGCATTATGGCGGGGAGATCACCTTCTGGGGCGAGATTGACCGCCAGCATGTGATGCCGTTTGGGTCGCCGGAGGACGTGCGATCGGCGGTGGAGCGGGTGCACGAGGCGCTCGGCGGCGAGGAGGGCGGGGTGATCGCCCAGTGCGAATGGGGTAAGGACAACACCCGGGAAAACGTTGAGGCAGTTTTCGACGCCTGGAACAGCTGCACCGGCCCGGAAAACTCTGCGGTTAATGTCCTCTAAACGGTTGTGTATAATTGTTCTAAGGTTTTCAACTCTTATCTTGCTGTATCGTATAGTCAGAATCCCCCGCGCTTGCCGCGGGGTTCCTCAGGTTTCAACCTACACAGAAGGCCGAACAATCAAGTAAATCCGCCGGGCTTGCCCCGGCGATTGTTAGGTTTTTTGCTATTCTGACTCCCAGAAACCTTAGAACATTTTTGCAAGACCGCTTAAC
>CAZXYF010000156.1:0-7320 GCA_964644705.1 uncultured candidatus Brocadiaceae bacterium
TGATGGCTCCAGCGCCCTGCCAGAAGGCCCTATCGCGTTGTTTGCGCATCTTCGGTTAGTGCAGAAGTACGCCTCAACCGGGACAAGCCCGGCAGTAGGCCCATCTGGAATAACGTGGTTCACTGAATGCTTACTTTTCGGGTTGGTGAGCAGGCGGCATCAGTGCTGCTCCATACATTCACAAATGGACTTTTTGACGGGATCTGAGGTGGTTTTCAGCCCGAAAGGCGGTTTATCTCGCAAACCACCCCCTATATGTCGAGGCGGTGGATCTAGGCTCTGTCTGAGAAAGCGGTCGTGGGACCGAGAGCAGTCCAATTCGCCGCTGGCGCGGACGCCGAAGCAGGCCTATCCGGTGGAGATAAGCCGATACAGGCGGACAAAGCCAGCGGTGAATTGGGCCGCTCGAATCCAGATCCGCTTTTTCAGACAGAGCCTAACCTCTTTATCTTTGTCTTTCCCTTTGTGTGCCTTTCTATCGATCTTGAGACCGAAAAAAACAAAGGCAGATTAGGGTAAAGACGAGGGTAAAGACAAAGCCCCATGCGCCTCGAAACGCTGTTGTGGGAAGTTCTGAGGTAGTATGAACCGGATATGTGAACAATCGCTGTCTGTGTAAGTGTAGATCCTTGATGATACTTACGGGAGATCACTGTACCGGATCCAAAAGGATCGTCATTTGGGTCTGCCAGAATAGACGCTATAATTATGAAAACATCCCCTGGCGATGAAAAGAATCTGAAGGGGTGTTGTGTATTGTATCAGGTGAAATTTTGCGATAGAGGAGGAGTGTCATGAGCGAGACTGATGAGAATCTGAAGGAAGCGTTTGCCGGGGAAAGTCAGGCCAACCGCAAATATACTGCTTTTGCGCAGAAGGCAGAAGAAGACGACTATTCACAGGTTGCTCGGCTGTTCCGTGCAGCCGCCGCCGCGGAGACGGTTCATGCTTTGAATCATTTTGAGGTGATGGGTGGCGTGAACGACACTATCGAAAATCTGAAGGCAGCGGCCGAGGGTGAAGCCGAGGAGTTTGAGGACATGTATCCGGGCTTCATCGATCAGGCTGAAGATGAGGGCAGAGAATCGGCCCGGGATTCCTTCGATTATGCCAATCAGGTGGAGGAGATCCATCATGAGATGTACAACGAGGCAATCGAAGCGGTGAAGGCGGGGAAAGATCTGCCGGAAACCGCGATGTTCGTCTGCCAGGGGTGCGGGAACACCGTTGAAGAGGAAGCCCCCGACACATGTCCCATCTGCGGCGCTCCCAAAAGCATGTTCGAGGAGATTGACTGACGACCGACCATATGACCGGACGGGAAGATTATCCGGTTGTAAATCGAAGACGTAAAAAAACGGGGCGGCCTGTCAATTGAAGGCCGCCCCGTTTTCTTTAATGGACGTTTCTGAGCGGGTGGTCATTAATAATCTGAGCCTTAACGCCGTTCTTTAGAGGGCGTTCTGGGGGGATACAAGGAGGCAGGATACAGGGATTCAGTCTGAACCTTTGTGTCCTTGAATCAGTATCAGTGTATCCCTGTATCTCCCGAGCAGGTAGCGTCAGAATGGGATCCAAAGACGCTTGTCTGAAACTTTAGGATACTTATGAAAGACCGCTTAGCCCGATTCAGCGGAATATGTTGAACAGCTTGCCATGCTCCTGTTCAATACCCGCGATGGCACTGAATATTTGTTTCAAACGCGGTTCCGGGGCTTCTTTGGCAAACCGGGAATACATCCGGACGGCGCGTTCTTCCCGGTCGTGACCTTCTTTCATGTTGAGCGTGTCGTCGTCGGAGCATTCCTCCGGCTCAATCTCCGGTTCGTCGATTCCGAGATGATCGCAGAGTAGCTCCATGTGTTCACCTTCGTGTTTGGCGATGCGTTTGAACATGGCACGCACGACCGGGCTCTGGGCATTGTCTGCGCTGCATTCATAAAAAGCAACGTTGCTCTGCTCGATTTTGATGGCCTGCCGGATGAAATCCTCGGACTGGTCACTCAGTCCCATTTCGTCGTAGTCAACGTATTCCGCGGCATCGACGATGAAGCGTTGAGCCACGCCGCAGTAGGGACAGCGGTCTGGTTCGGATCGGCCGATGTAGGTTTCACCACAGATAAGACAACGAAAAGGTCGCATGTCTGGTTCCTCCAGTCAATAAAGTCATGCCGAGTTTAAGAAATAACTGTCACATCCATATGATACAAAAGCTGGGGCTATTGTGCATTGTGGTTTCGTCCGAGTGCTGATTCCAGGATCTGGATCCGGTTTCTGGCCTGTTGGGCGGCCTGGCCGCTCAGGCCTGCCCGTAAAGCATTGCGGTATTCAGCAAGCGCTGCTTTTCGCCGCCCGGTGTTGTCGTAGCAGACGGCGAGATAATAATGCGGTTCGGGGGCATCTGGTGCCCCGCTCACCACTTTTTGCAAAGGTTGGATAGCCTCCCGGTATTTGTGTTGGTTCAACCGCGCCAGTCCGAGTCCATATTGAGCGCTGAGGTTGGCGGGGAAAGCTTCCGCGGTGGTATGGAACTGGGTCTCCGCATCCTGATACTTTTTTTCGCGTAGCGCAATTTTGCCGAGACCGAGGTTGGCAAAAATGTAATCCGGGTCCAGCTCCAGGGAACGCGCATACTGTTGCCGGGCTTTCTGAAGCTGCTTCAATTCTAACAGCGCGTCGCCTTTGAGCCGGTAGAACGGTGCCTGATCCGTCCGCTGTTCCAGAGCCGTGTTGGCGGCACTCAGGGCCTTTTTATACTGTTTCTCCGCCAGCAATTTCATGCCTTTGTCGTAAGGCTTGTAGGCCGCGTTGACGCGACGCAGCCGGGAGAGGTGTTGGTTCCATCGTTCGGCAAAGATGCCGTCTCCCTGCAGGTGTTTTGAATCAAGCAGATTTTTCTCCCGGATCACCCCTCGAATTTCTTTGATTCGATTGTCGGCGGGCGGGTGTGTTGACAGATATTTATCCACGAACGTCGGTTCCCGCTTATTCATGGAAGCCAGCAGTTTTTGCATGCTGATTGCTTCTCGTGGATCCCATCCGCCCAGAACCATGTAATAGGTTCCGACTCTGTCCGCCTGGCGTTCCTGCTCCCGGCTGTAAGACAGGCCCAGCAGGGTGACGCCCACCTGTCCGGCAGTCACCAGCCCCTTTCCGGCGGTTGAATCGCCCGCAGCCTGGGCCGCAAGTCCCAGCCCGAGGTTTGTCAGCATGGAGGTGGTCATTTGTCGGGCCGTGTGCAAACTGGAGACATGCGCCATTTCGTGAGCCATAACCGCGGCGAACTGAGCCTCATTCTCCAGTTGGGCAACGAATCCGCGAGTCGCATACAGGTGGCCCGGAATAGCGAATGCGTTGTTGATGGATGTGTTAAGGAGCGTGAAATCCGTCCGCATGTCGCGCCGATGAGAAACCTTATGGATGCGTTCGACGATAGCTCTCATATATCGGGTGACCTTCTTCCCGTCATATCGTCCGTTATACATGTAGATGAGGTTCGGATGGTAACGGTCGCCGAGTTCCAGTTCCTGCTGGGTGGAATGGATGATCAGCTGCTTCTCACCGGTGACCGGGTTCACCCGGCAGCCCAGCATGATGAGAAGCACGGCAAGGCCAATCAAACTGAAGTTAAAGCGGATGGGGCGACGCATGATAAGAGGCCTCCCTCTGCGAGATGAAGACTATTGGGAGCTCTGCGAGGTATCGGTGTGTTCGTGGGGGTTCGATTGTCCGTCCGTCTGTTCATCCAGATCTGTCAGTGGCGGGTCATCTGGCGGGGGGCTGACCTCCTGAATACGGTGTGAAATGGTGCAGCCGCCTCCCAGAAGTATGGCCATAGCACAAAATGTGACAAACACGCTCCGCATGATGGATCGCCTCCTGAAACCAGTGAAACCACCACCCGTGAGTATAACCTTGCTTTCTGAGGGGCGCAACTATTCCTGTGGAGGGGCGGATCGGAAGGTGTCGCTGACTTGACACCCGGCGGGGCTTCTGAAACAATACTGTTCCCCCTTTTGACGCATGCGGGATTTTGTTGCATTTCCATCCTTCTTTCCTCAAACGAGGTACAACGGTTATGGCTCAAGATATGCTTCAAATTCGTTGGCACGGTCGTGGAGGCCAGGGAGCCAAAACGGCTGCTGGTATGGTGGCCCAGGTGGCTGTGACTGCCGGTCACAATGCCCAGGCCGCTCCTGAATATGGTGCCGAGCGCGAAGGTGCCCCAATCAAGGCGTACACGCGCATCAGCGAGGACCCCATTCGAGTGCACGACGCGATTTATAATCCGGGCGTCGTGATGGTTCTGGATGAGACGTTGCTGGACAGTGAAGATGTCGAGGACGGTCTCATTGACGATGGTGTGCTGCTTGTGAACACCAAACGGGCTCCGGAAGATATCCGGGAACAGCTCGGTCTTGAAGGACGCGAAGTCTACACCATCGATGCGACGGGCATCGCTCTGGAAGAGATCGGTCGCCCGATTCCAAACACGGTTATGATTGGTGCATTGCTGGGCGTGACGAACGCGGTGCCCCTGGAAGACGTGGAGAAAAGCATCCGGAAAAAATTCGAAGGCAAACTAAGTGAAGGTATGCTTCAGGGCAATATCGATGCTGCTGAGCGTGCTTTCGAGGAGGTTCAGGGCGAATGAGTAAAAAGAAACTGATGGACAAAAATGAAATGATTCCGGGCGGTGTGAGCGAGGCCGGAACCACGGAAAAACTCTACACCGGATCGTGGCGTACCTATGCGCCGGTTACCGATTATGAAAAATGCACCGACTGCCATCTCTGCTGGATTTTTTGTCCGGACAGTGCGATTGAGGTTGATGATGGCAAGAAACTGGGGACCGATTACCAGTACTGCAAAGGGTGCGGAATATGCGCCACCGAATGCCCGGTTGACTGCATTGAAATGAAACTCGACAGTGATGTAACGGACGAGGAACGGGAGGGCGAACAGCCCCAGCCGCGCGACTAACCCTCCTCTACGGACACACGTAATGAAAGGAAAATAGATCCATGGCGGAACGAGTTGCACTAACGGGCAATGATGCGGCAGCCGGGGCCCTGCGTCAGGTCAATCCTGATGTCGTCGCGGCCTATCCCATCACGCCCCAAACGGATATGATGCACAAGTTCGCCGCATATGTAGCCGACGGCGAAGTTGATACTGAATTTGTACGAGTCGAGAGTGAACACAGTGCGCAGAGTGCGGTGGTCGGCGCCTCACTGGCCGGTGCCCGTACCTGCACGGCGACGAGCTCAGCCGGGCTTGCGCTGATGCACGAGATCCTTTTTGTTGCCTCCAGCTGTCGGTGTCCCATTGTGATGCCGGTGGTCAACCGCGCACTGAGCGCACCGATCAACATCCACTGTGATCACAGTGATACGATGGGTGCACGTGACAGCGGATGGATTCAGCTTTACGCCGAAAATTCACAGCAGGCCTATGATAACGTCCTGCAGGCGGTCCGAATCGCTGAACATCCCGATGTCCGCCTGCCGGTTATGGTCGCGCTGGATGGCTTTATCCTGAGTCACACAGTTGAAGGTATCGAGCTGAATGATGATGATGTGGCTCGTGACTTTATTGGTGAATACGATCCGGATCGGGCGCTTCTGAATGTGGATGACCCACATACCTTCGGCGCTTTCGCGCTCCAGAACTACTATTACGAGTTCAAAAAACAACAGCAGGACGGGATGGACAGCGCGCTGGATGTCATCCCCGAAGTCGGTGCGGAATACGGGGAGCTGACCGGGCGCTCCTACGGACTGCTGGATGAGTATCGGTGCGATGATGCCGACGTTATCCTCGTTGGTCTCGGCAGCTCGGTTGGCACGGCGAAGGAGGCCGCCGATCAGTTGCGGAATGAGGAGGGGCTCAAAGCCGGTGTGCTCCACGTGCGTTGTTTCCGGCCTTTCCCCGCCGAGCAGATCGCCGATGTGCTGGACGGCGCCGACGCGGTTGGCGTGCTGGACCGAGCGCTGTCGTTCGGGATGGGTGGACCTCTGTTCAATGAAGTACGCTCCGCTTGCTACGGTGAGTCCAAACCCATGGCGAACTTCGTGTATGGACTGGGCGGACGGGACCTTCCGCTGGAACAGGTGAAGGATATATTCCGTGATATCACGGAGGTGGAAGATTCCGGCGACTCCAAACCTGACGTGCGCTACATTGGCGTGCGCGAGTAGTTGAATTCAATCGTGACCGGTCGTCAGCCGGTCAGCGTGCAAAATAGAATCGTATAATACGGGAGTTATTTATGCCCACAACTAATTTGAAAGAACTGGGAAATCAGCCGGAACTGCTCAGTGGCGGCCATGCGGCTTGCCCGGGTTGCGCAGGACCTATCATTCTGCGCCAGGCGATGCTTGCCGCCCAGCAGGACGGCAGAAAGATTGTCAGCAGCATTGCGACCGGATGTATGGAAGTAACCACCACGGTCTATCCCAATTCCGCGTGGCGGGTGCCGATGGTGCATAGCGCATTCGAAAACTCCGCTGCTACAATCAGCGGTGCCGAAGCAGCCTATCAGTCGCTCAAAAAACAGGGGAAGATTGACGAGGATATCGCTTTCATCGCCTACGGTGGTGATGGGGGCACCTACGATATCGGGCTGCAGTCGTTGTCCGGTGCACTGGAACGTGGCCACAATTTCACCTACATCTGCTACGACAACGGAGCGTATATGAACACCGGGATCCAGCGGAGCGGTGGAACCCCCAAAGGCGCCTCCACCAACACAGCTCCCGCCGGGAAAGAAGCGGCCGGTAAGGCCGAATCGAAAAAGGATCTGACGGCGATCGCTGCGGCGCATGATATCCCGTATGTGGCTCAGGCCTCTCCGCATCGGGCCCGGGATTTCATGAAAAAAGTGCAGAAAGCGGTCAGCGTCGAGGGCCCGTCCTTTATCGTTGCGATCAGCCCCTGTCCACGTGGTTGGCGCTGTGAACCCGATGAGAGCATGGAACTCTGTCAGCTTGCTGCTGATACATGCGTCTGGCCCATCTATGAAATCGAAGATGGACGTCTCTCGATCAGCTACAAACCGCGCAAGGGCAAAAAGAAACCCGTGCGCGAGTGGTTGGAAACTCAGGGACGGTTCAAACACCTGTTCCAGCCGAAGAATGAACACCTCATCGATGAGATTCAGGAAGAAATCGATGAAAAATGGGAAGACCTCCTCTATCGGGAGGAATGTGACGCAAAACGGGATGAGGACTGATGTCCTTTCTCTTGTAAGTTTGCAACGGGTGACGGTCCTGCCTGCGGGCAGGACCGTTTTCTTTTAACTGACACATTAATGTGCTC
>CAZXYF010000157.1:0-7275 GCA_964644705.1 uncultured candidatus Brocadiaceae bacterium
CGACTTTGACTGAAAGAAGCTGAACTCGATTCTGCTATTTTCTGCGCTTAACGCACACAAATCACACGAAAACACCGGAAAACTTGCAAACTACAGTTTTACGACAGCTCTGATTGTCGCCACCGGTCACAATACACTTCGTTTGACAGGACCCGCCCCCGCAATATAGAATTGTTATTCATGTAATAACCGGTCCTTCACTTTATGAATACCCATTCATACGGTCTGTCAATCTTAGGGAGAGTACCGTGAACCCGGAAACACCCACGGATCTAAGCCGCAAGGAAAAACAACGACGGTGGCATCGGCGTCTGATGCTGGAAGCGGCGGAAAAGCTGTTCTCGCGCCAGGGATACCATTCAAGCAGCATGCAGGAGATCGCCGAAGAGGCCGAATTCAGCGTCGGCTACCTCTATAAAATGTTCGACAGCAAAGAGGACCTGTACCGCCATCTTATCTCGGCCCGCATCGAGGAATACTGCCAGGAAGCTTTCGAATATATGGCACAACAAGAGAGTCCGGTGGACAAAATTCGAGCGGTGATCCGGTGCAAATTTGAGTTTTTCAACAAGCATCTCCAGTTTTTCAGAATTTTTGCGAATTTCGTCGACGCATCCGAAACGGCGTTTCCGCGAACGGTCAATCCTGAGTCAAATGAAAAATACAAGGAATACCAAAAAACGCTCGAACAAACCTTTGCGGCGGGCAGCGCCGACGGCGATTTTCGCGATATCTCCCCCACTCTCGGCGTACTGGCCCTCGAAGGAACCACGAACGAGGTGATCAAGCGGAAAATCCATAATCGCGCCACCAGCATCGAATCACTCGATCCCAAAAACATAGAGAATTTGCTTTTCCGGGGGCTTCTTGCGAAGAGGAACAACGAATGATCCCTCCAACACGAAACACACTGACATTTCTGGTCATCACCATCCTGATTGCCCTGTTTGCCTCCGCGTGCGTACCCTCCCGACAACGCTATTTCAGCCAGATGCACAACCGCCGTCTGGATTCTTTCCGTCGCTGGGAAAAACACAAACAGAGGAAAGATCGGGAAAAGCCCACCCTCGAAGGACCGCTCAATCTCAAGGAAACCATTGATCTCACCCTGGCGTATAACACACAGATAAGGGCCATATTACAGGAAAAGAGAAAAGCCGAGGGGCGGGTGGTATCCGCCTATTCCGAAGCTCTCCCGAAAGTAAATGCAACTGCTAACTATACACGTCTGGACCGGATACAAACGGTGGATCTTGGGAATCAATCTTTCCCGATTGGAAGCAAAGATAACTACTCCTATCAGGTCAAAATCACCCAACCACTTTTCAAAGGCGGATCGATGGTCATTGCCCAGCGGGCGGCCCGGATTTTTTCCTACCTGAGCGATGAAAAAGTCCGGCAGGAGGTCGAACAATCATTGTTTCAAGCGACCAACGCCTATTTCGACGCAAAACTTGCCGAACATCTGATCGAGGTTCAAGAGGCATCTCTGCAATCGGCAAAGGAACACCGGAAAGATGTGAGATCGCGGCAGAAACACGGCACCGCCACCGAATACGATATGCTCCGCGCACGGGTCGACGTCTCCAATGTGAAAGCCGACCTCATCGAGCAGCGCAACAAGCACGATAAGGCCATGACCCGACGGATGCGCGTCATGGGGGTGTCGCAACGAAGTGAGGTAAAACTGACGACGAACATGACGTACAAACCCGTTTCCCCTGACTTTGCGGACTCGGTCAAAAAGGCTTTCGCCAACCGCCCGGATATCTTCCAGGCCGAACTGAACGTGGCGTTACAGAATGAGAAACTGCGCGAGGCGTTCAGCACTTACTGGCCCGACGTGAACGCTTTTTTCTGGAAAGAATGGGCCAAGCCAAATCCCCACGATTCCACCGATATCAACTGGGACAGCCAGTACCAGGGAGGGATTCAACTCACCTGGGCCCTGTTCGATGGCCTGGCCCGTGAAGGCCAAATAATCCAAAACAAGGCCGAACTGCGGCAGAATAGCCTTTTGTTGTTCGATGCCGAAGAACGAGCCATACAGCAGGTACAAAACGCTATCCTGGAACTTCAAAATGCCGCCGAACTGGTGGAATCGCAGAAACTGAACCTGCAGCGCGCCGACCGGGCACTGGAACTGGTTCAGGCGGGATACAAGGAAGGCGTGAATACGGAAGTGGAAGTGCTGGATGCGCGAGCGGCTCTCACGGAAGCGCGCGGTATTTACTACCAGGCACTTCACCGTCATATTACCGCACGTATCAACCTGCAGAAGGCCGAAGGCATACTCGGGCCAGCACCGGGAAATGCGTCCAAACCGGATGAAACCGTGGATTCGGAGGCCAAAGTGCAAGCAATCACGGGCAACAGAAGCATGGAAAACACACGCACAAAAGAAGGAGATGGCACCAATGAATAACATCATCAAAGCAACGATCTGGATCGTGATTCTTGCGGGGACGGCTTTTGGCGTTCTCCAGTATTATCAGTATATGCAACCGGATGAACAACAGACCCCCGAAGACGCAGTTTCTGACGAGACGCCCCCACGGGTACGTGTCGTGAAAGTGAAAACCGGCACGCTCGAGCAAAAAGCCTTCATCACTGGCAACATCCAGCCCGACTCGCGAGCGCGAGTCATGCCGGAGATATCGGGAGTGCTCGAAAAATTCCAGCTTTCGGATGGAACACCGCTGGAAGAGGGCCAGGAGGTCCAGCAGGGTGATCAACTGGGTGTTGTAGAACATGAGGACCTGAAAGCGGCGCTCGAAGAAGCCCGGGCCAGCCTGCAGGTGGCCAAATCGTCGCTGCAGGAATCACGTGTTCAGCTTGAAGACGCTGAGCGAGAAAAGAAACGTATGCTCGCCCTCTACAAAGATGGCACGGCCACAGAACAACAGCGCGACCGAGCACTGACGGCCTATCAGAGCGCCGTTGCCCGAGTTGACCTGGCCCAAAAACGGGTTGAACAGGCTCAAGCCACGCTTCACAAAGCACGCGTGCGCTACAACGATGCCACCATCAAAGCTCCCATCACCGGTGTGATCAGTACAAAATACGTCGATGAGGGAAGTCATGTTGATCCCGCCACCTGCATCCTTGAAATCGTCAACATCGATCACGTGGAAGTCGAGGGCGGAGTCGCCGGCAAATATTTCCCGCTCATCAAACCCGGAAAAACACGAGCCCGCGTGGAAGTGGACGCGTATCGCGACGACGTGTTTGAGGGCAAGGTCGACCGCGTTCAGCCTGAACTCGACCCGCAAACGAGAACAGCCAAGGTGACGGTCCGAATCGACAACGAGAACAATCGGTTGAAACCGGGAATGTTTGCCCGGATGGAGATCATTGTCAAACGGCGTGAGGAAGTTACGGTCATCCCCGACAGCGCCCTCATGCAATCCGGAAACAACTACAGCGCATTCATGATTAACGGCGGCAAGGCTCACCTGCGAAAGGTTCAAATTGGGCTCGAAGAGGCCGCCGATAACGAAGTGCTCGACGGTGTGAAGCCCGGCGACATGGTCGTGGTCCGGGGCATTCACCTTCTCAAAGATGGTATAAATGTGCGATTTGAGGAGGTCCCACAATGAACTTACCGGAATTTTCAGTTCGGCGTAACATCACGACGTTGATGACCTTCTTTGCGGTCATTTTGATAGGAACGTTCTGTCTCGTGCAGACCCCGATTGACCTGTTTCCCGAAATGGACATCCCCACCATTACGGTCCAGACCCCCTACGAAGGCGCCGCTCCACAGGATATCGAAGAAAAGGTCACGCAACCCCTGGAAGAGGTGCTTTCGACCGTGGAAGATGTGGACCACGTCTACTCCACATCAAGCCAGGGGATGTCCACGATTCGCCTGAATTTTAGCTGGCAGACGAATCTGGACAGCCGGGCCAACGATGTGCGTGATGCCATCGACATGGTCCAGCGTCAGCTGCCAGACGAAGCGGATGATTCCCGCATATTCAAATTCGACATCAGCCAGTTTCCCATTATGGTCTACGGAGTGCGGGCCACACATTCCTACGAGAATCTGGAGGATATCCTGGATGACGAGGTGGCCAATCCCCTCGAAAGCATTTCCGGCGTAGCGTCCGTGCGGTCACTCGTGCCACTGAAGAGACAGGTCAACGTTGACCTCAACCGGGAAAGACTCAGCTCATATAATCTCACTCCCCGGGATGTTGTGCGCGCTATTGCTCGTGAAAATCGGGAGGTCTCCGCAGGAAGCATCGAAACGGGTTACACCGATTACCTCCCCCGGGTTCCGGGCGAATTCGATTCGATTGAACCCATGAACGACATCGTGCTGCGGGCCTCCGGGGGAAACATCGTCCGCTTGAAAGATGTCGGAAACGTCACCGATGGATTTAAAGAGCGGGAACGCTACATCACGATCAACGGAAAGTCCGGCGCGATATTGCAGGTGAGCAAACAATCCGATGCCAACACGGTATCCGTTGCCCGGGCCGTCAAAGAAAAGTTGCCCGACATCACAAAACGTCTCCCCTCGGACGTGAACATCGTTAATGTGATGGACAATTCCGAGGACATTGAGCGGATGGTCAGGGACCTGGCCCAAACTCTGCTCATCGGCGGCGCACTGGCCATGCTGGTCGTTTTGATTTTCCTGCGCCAATTCCGTGGGACTTTCGTCATCGGTTTGGCCATCCCCTTCTCGCTCATTCTGGCCGGCGCTATGATGTATATGCTGGATTACACGATCAATATGATCACGCTGTTTGCGTTCATCGTGGCAATCGGTATGGTTGTGGACAATGCCATTGTCGTGCTTGAAAACATCACACGACACCGCGAGGACGGCGAAAGCGCGCGGGAAGGTGCCATATACGGTGCATCCGAGGTGTCGATGGCCATCACCGCATCGACATTGACGACGCTCTGCATACTCTTTCCGCTGTTGTTTATGCGGGGAATGACCCAGGTACTTTTTACTCCTTTTGCAGCCGTGGCGAGCGTCATACTCCTGGCCTCCCTCTTTTCGGCCCTCACGCTCACACCGATGCTGGCTTCGCGCCTGCTGCCAGAGCATTTTGCGACCGTCGAAGAGGAAAGCCGTTTCTTCCGTTTCACGGAATCGATATTTAACCGGCTTACAAGCGCTTACAGTTCCTTCCTGAGCTGGTCCCTCCGCCACCGCGCGGTGGCGATCTTTGGCGCGGTCGTGCTGTTGGCCGTTAGTTTCTGTCTGGTACCACAGATCGGATCGGAGTTCATGCCCAAGGAGGACCGCGCCCTCATTCATGGATCATATACAGAAAATTATCAATGTTGTTTTCCACCAGGAGGATCTTCAGGCGATCTACACGACGTGTGGTTCGGAGGGAGGTCCCGGAGCCAATGATGAAGGCACCTACATCGGTTCTTTTGGAGCGAAGGTCGTACCAAAGGGACAACGCGACTGGACCGTTTTCGACAAAACAGACATCATTCGCCAGCGCCTGGGCGATATCTCGGGACTGTATTCCATCGAAAAACTATCCCTCAGCCTGCAGGATCCGATGTCGGGCATGATAAGCGGAGGGGGGAAACCGCTCAGCATCGACATTCTCGGTGATGATATGGAGGTGACGGACGAGCTGGCACAAAAACTGAAGACGAAGATCGACAGCATCCCGGGAACAGTGGACATCAGTGTTTCCCGCGAAAAAGGCGCCCCTGAACTCTGGGTCAACGTGAACCGCGACAAAGCATCGTCGATGGGACTCAACGTATCAGATGTGGGCGAAACCGTCAGAACAAGTGTTTATGGCCGAGAAGCCAGTAAATACCGCGTCGCCGGTGATGAATACGACATTTTTGTGCGCCTCCGGAAACAGGATCGCTCTCGTCCCTCCGACCTGAAACATTTGGCGCTTCGACTCCCATCCGGCAAGATGATTCGGGTGGAAAACGTCGCGGACGTTTCCTTCGAACGTGGGCCGGTCGTCATCGAACGTAAGGATCAGGTGCGTATCGTCCGGGTGGAAGGGGACGTGCATGGACGCTCACTGGGCGAAGTGATGGCAGACGCCAGAACAATAATCGACCAGATTGAGATCCCCGCCGGGGTTCAGATCGAAATGGGAGGTCAGAGTGAAGACATGAACGAATCATTCTTCTGGTTGAAACTCGCACTGGGAATCGGCGTCATCCTGGTGTACATGGTCATGGCCTCGCAATTTGAATCACTGCTCCACCCGTTTGTGGTAATTTTCTCCCTTCCCTTTGCGTTTGTCGGCGTCGCCTGGAGCCTTTTTCTCCTGGGTCACAGTCTCAACATTATCGTATTCCTCGGAATGCTCCTGCTGATCGGAGTCGTCGTGAATAACGCCATTGTTCTGGTTGACTACACCAACATTCTCCGCGCACGGGGACTTTCAATGCATGACGCCATCACTCAAGCCGGTAAACGTCGGCTACGCCCTGTTTTGATGACGGCTTTCACGACGGTCCTGGCGCTTGTGCCGATGGCTTTTGGCGGCGGACAGGGGTCAGAAGTCTGGAATCCACTGGGCGCCACTATACTGGGCGGCCTGCTCGTGGCAACGCTGGTGACACTCATTATTGTTCCCATAATGTATTCCATTCTGGAACGGGGTCACTCAGTAGAATAGTTGTTTTTCACGACACACTTTACCGGAGAGAACGATCATGAAACTACTGCTTGTAGCCTACAACGAAGCGCTGGACGACGAAGTCATGAAAACACTTGAGGGGGCGAATGTCGAAAGCTATACCAAATGGACCAAAGTTGTCGGCAAAGGCGAAGAAAGCGGTCCCCACCTCGGTACACACATCTGGCCCAAACACAACAATGTGCTGGCCATCTGTGTAGAATCCGACGTAGCCGAGGCTTTGATGGAGGGGATTCAGCAACTCAGAGATGAATTCCGCCATGAAGGAGTCAAAGCCTTCATCATCCCCGTTGAGGATGCGACCTGACCCCGCCTCCTTGCTTACGCCTCCAAGTATACTTATTATGCTGCTCAAGGATCACCACGCACGCAAGTGGTAAGTCAACTGAGAGCAGTATACGCTTTTCGCCTTTATCCTGTGCCCGTATCGTGACTTCCACGTAATTTGCCGTTACCGAATGTTGACACTCAAATACCTCAAACGAGGGGAAGATCTCACCGATGGGAAGCACCAAAGGGACACGTATTGTCGTAATCGGGGCGGGTTTAGGAGGCATTTCGGCGGCGCTTTCTCTGGCTGCCGAAGGATATGAGGTCGAGGTTTTCGAAAAAAATGATCACG
>CAZXYF010000158.1:0-7262 GCA_964644705.1 uncultured candidatus Brocadiaceae bacterium
GGGACAAGCCCGGCAGCAGGCCCATCTGGAATAACGTGGTTCATTGAATACTTACGGGGAGACGGCGGACGGAGGACGATAGAGGGTGGGACTGTAAACGGCAGATGTTTGATAAAGACGAAGGTAAAGACAAAGATCTATACATCCCAGATTGGCGTTTTGGACAGGCCTGACGCAGAACCCAGCACGTGATGCAGCGTGTCGGAGGTTCGCGCGAGGATGTCGGTCAGTTCCTCTTCCGTCGTGCAGAGAGGGGGGAACAGATACACCATGTTCCCGAGCGGACGCAGCATCACGTTTCGCTTCAGACCTTCCCTGTAGATTGTCGTCATCAGTTCATGGCCGCTGGGATATGGGTCTTTTGTCTCCTGGTCACGGACGAGCTCGAGTGCGGCCATGAATCCAATGTGGCGGAAGTCCCCGATGTGGGGAAGATCGGCGAGTTTCCGCATACCATCGCGCAGTTGAGGCGCTCGCTCATTGACATTGGCCAGCGTGTTTTCGCGGTCGAACAGATCGAGGTTGGCCAGGGCGGCGGCACATCCAATCGGGTTGGCCGTGTAAGTATGGCCGTGATAGAAAGTCCGGTTGCTGCCCACTTCCCCCAGAAACCCCTCGTAAATGTCACCGCTCATCAATGTTGCGGCGAAGGGCAACGTGCCCCCGGTGATACCTTTGGACAGGCACATGAAATCCGGAGCGACATCGGCGCGCTCACAGGCAAACATCCGTCCGGTCCGACCGAAGCCCGTCGCTACTTCGTCCAGTATCAGGTGCACTCCATATTTTTCGGCGAGCTGAGCGACGCCCTGCAGGTAGGATTCGGGATATGATATCATTCCGCCCGCGCCCATCAGCAGCGGTTCCATAATAATTCCCGCCAGCTCGTCTGCGTGCTCCTCCAGCGCCTCCTCCATGAGCCGAAGGCACCCGGTATCACAGGATGCTCGATCCCGGTCCACGGGACAGCGGTAGCAGTAAGGGCCGGGCACGCTGAGAGAGTCAAAAAGGAGAGGTCCAAAAGATTCCCGGAATAAACTGACTCCGCTCACGCTCATCCCCCCCACGGTGTCACCGTGATATCCCGGCTGGAGGCACAGGAATTTCCGTTTCTGCTCCCTGCCCACGTTGCGCCAGTATTTCACCGACATTTTGAGTGCGATTTCCACCGCGGTCGAACCATCGTCGGAATAGAACACCCGCTGCAGCTTGTCCGGAGTGAGGGATACCAGTCGTTCTGCCAGTTCCGAGGCGGGACGATGGGCAACCGCAGCGAAGAGGACGTGGTCCAGTTGCTTCATCTGCCGTTCCATGCGTTTGCGGATGTGGGGATGGCCGTGGCCGTGGACGTTGCACCACCAGCTCGCGATTGTATCGTAATACCACTTGCCGCTGTCGTCGTATAGCTTGACCCCTTCAGCCCGCTCGATGAAGAGTGGTTGTTCCTCCTCAAAACGCTGCATCTGGGTGTAGGGGTGCCAGTTGTATTCCAGATCTTTCTGTAACCATTTATTCATTCTCTTTTCCCTTCCCGTATTCCCGTTGGAAGTTCTGGCCGATCCGTCGGAACTGGCTGGAGTATGCTGTAGCCCTTTCCAACACGGGTAATTCCCCCAGGATGGGCACGCCGGTCATCCTGTGAATGATACGGGGGTTGTCGTTCAGAACGACCTCATCGCCCTCATCCCGGATTCTGTTGAAAACCAGACCGACAATCGGGATGTCCCGTTCACGCAGCGCCTCAACCGTGAGGAGGCTGTGATTGACGCATCCGAGCGTGTTTTCGACCACGACCACGGTTTTCAGGCTCAGTTGCCCGGCAAGGTCCCCAATCAGAAGGTCGGTGGTAAGGGGCACGTTCAATCCGCCAGCTCCTTCCACCACTACCAGATCGTGTTCCGCTTCAAGATACCGATATGCATCAACGATCATGTTCGGGTTGATTTCCGTGTTCTCTTCCGCTGCGGCGAGGTGCGGAGAGGCCGGCAGGGAAAAAATGTAGGGACACCGCAAACGGAGCAGGTCATCAGGGGGGTAACCCGTTCGATCCGGGATGATATCATCGTGTACCAGCAGATCTTCTGGCTTATCATTGCAGCCCGTCTGCACCCATTTTTGGGTGATGACATCGAGGCCGCACTCGTGCAGATAGCGTGTCAGGTGCCCGCAGACAATCGTTTTCCCGACACCGGTATTCGTCCCGGTGATAAAAATCCCGCTCATGCTTCCCCCCGGCACAGGAAAACCTGGTAGGTGGCGTGGATGTCCTCAAACAACTCGTGATACATTCGCCGCGTTTCGGCAAAAATGTGTGGCGTCCACTGGGGGCTCAATTCCTCAGAATGCCCCCGCACGCCGGTGTATTTGATGGTGCGCAGCAGGTCATTGAGCGAGGCGAAGGAATCCTGATAGCGACGTTCCTCAACGCTGCATTCGCTAAAATGATTGTCGAGCAGGTTGATGATCCGCATTTTGGAGGCGAAGTCCGTGGCAAGAACCCGGTGTTCGCCGTCGGTGGCCTCCGAGAGAGCTCGATCAAGCTCCCGATAGGTCTCCGGGCCATAGAAGGAGAATGTCAGGCGTCCGCCCGAGCGGAGCATCTGTCTGTAGCGCTGGAGAGTGTCGTCGAGGTTGTTGAACCACTGGAAAGTGGCATTGGAGGTGATCAGATCGAAGGGCTCATCGGAGAAATATTCCGCGTCGGCTTCCACAAACTGTGCCTGGAAGGCGAATTTAGCCCGCGCCGCCTCCAGCATGGTTGGGGCGATATCCACACAGTGGAGATCTGCTTCGGGGAATGCGCCGAGCAGTAACCCGGTGTAGATCCCGGTGCCGCATCCCGGTTCCAGAATTCGTTCGGGCCGGCACGGGAGCGTGTATTCCAGCAGGTCCCGGGCCGATTCTTTTTGCACATGAGCATATTCATCATACGCGCGGGCGGCTGCCGTAAAGTTTCGGGTGGCGGCCTCTTTCTGGGGAGAGGTTTTAATCATTGTGGAGCACATCTGGGAATTGAGGGTTCAGAAAGGCAGCGTGACCGGTTGACGGAAGAATTTTGAAGGAGGCACCGGGCATCTTCTCAGTCAGCCGTTGTGTCGGTTCTGGCGGTGCCACAGAATCCTTCTCACCGTGAATTAATATGATATCACATTCAGGCAAGTCGTCAGGTGGAAGGGATTGCCTGCAGAGATAATCCAGCCCCCCCAACAATTCGTCAGTTTCCATCTCATCCAGATACGCGGGCAGGTATTCCCGGCGGAAACGTTTGTAGTCCTTTCGCTGGGCGGGTAGAAAACATTCGCGATAAAAACGTTTGAGACACCGTTGTCTGTTGGTTTCTACGGCGTCTCGTACCCGCTGTATCTCTTCATCGGGGTAGGCGGGTCGCACGCCGACCAGTACGAGCCGACCGATGGCGGCGGGGATGGTGCAGGCAATATCCATCGCGGCGTAGGCTCCCAGCGACCAGCCACAGAGATCAATGGGCGAGGGCACATCGGTCCGGAGATGGCGGACAATGGTGTTGTGGTATCTGTAGGGAAGAAATGTATCGGGACTCAATATATCGTAGCTGCCGCTGAGGCTCTCAAAAATCCGCCAATCCGTGGCCCAGCCGGGAAGGCACACCACTGGAGGTGCCTCATCGTTGGGGATGCGCTTGAATTTACAGGACATCCGATAGTGCCTCCACGAGTTGCTCTAAATCCGACTGCGTGTGGGCCGCGCATACCGAAAGACGGAGTCGGGCCTGGTTCGGGGGTACTGTCGGTGGCCGGATGGGCACGACCTGCAGTCCCCGCTCGAGCAACAGTTCACCCGCCCGGAGTGTTTCCTCGTTGCCACCCGTAAGAACCGGGATGATCTGGCTTTCACCGCGGACTTCAAATCCGCTGGACCGCAGTTCCTTCCGCAGCCAGTTGGCCTTTGCCAACAGCTCCTTACGCGGCGTTTCATCACTGTTGCACAGTTCAATTGCGGCGAGGTTGGATGCCACCACGGGCGCCGGGAGGGCGGTGGAATAGATGAAACTGCGCATGGAGTTGACGAGGTATCGGACGTCGGTTTCAGAAGCTGCGACATAGGCGCCAAATCCGCCCAGCGCCTTGCTGAAGGTGCCCATAACGAATTCAACGTTTTCAGTGAGTCCAGCTTTCTCCACGCGCCCTTTTCCGTGGGGGCCAAATACACCGGTGGCGTGGGCCTCATCAACCAGCATCTCGCAGTTATAGCAACGTTTTAAATCCACACACCGCTGGAGAGGGGCGAAATCACCATCCATGCTGAAGACGCTTTCAGTGACGATCAGGACGTTCTGGAAGGAGCTGCGCCGGGAGTCCAGAATTTGTTCCAGTTCCTCCATATCGTTGTGGGGGTAACGAAGAAGTGTGGCCCGGGAAAGCAGGGCGCCATCGAGAAGGCTGGCATGGGAATATTTATCGGCGATTATTGCGTCGTGACGATCGGTCAGGGCGGGCAGAAGCCCCGTGTTGGCCTGGTATCCGGAATTGACCAGTAGCGCCGCCTCCTTCCCCTTAAACGCGGCAATGCTGTCTTCAAGTTGGTGATGGATATCCAGATCACCGCTCATCAGGCGCGACGCGCCGGAGCCGGTGCCGTATTCCTGCATCGCTTCTTCGGCGGCGCGGACGAGATGCCGATTTCCCGATAATCCCAGGTAGTCGTTGGAGGAGAAGTCGATGATTGTCCGGCCGTCTTTCACGATTTTGCCGGGCGAGCGGCTCGTAGCGGGGGTGAGTTTGCGGAGGAGCGTTTTCTCCTTCTGCTCATGCAGGTGAGCCCGTCGTTGTGAAGCCGCTGATGTGGAATTGTTGGTCATCCCTGTTTGGGGGGTTGAGGTGACGCTGCGCCGAATTTATCCTACGCCCATTCGTCATTCATTACCATCGCTCCACGCCTCTTCCAGCTCCGCAATCAGACGCCGGTCGTCTTCGGGGGAACGGCCCTTCTGCGTGAGGTAATCTCCGACAATCATTCCGTTGGCGCCCGAGGTGAAGGCCATGCCCTGGAAATCACCCAGCGCCGATTCGCGTCCGCCGGCCACCTTGATCGTCCGGTCCGGCATCAGCACGCGGAACACCGCGATTGTTTTGAGGATTTCCACCGAACTCAACGGTTCAACGTCCTCAAGTGGCGTGCCGGACACCGGCATGAGAATGTTGATGGGGACGGAATCCACGGGAAGTTCACGGAGAGTCATCCCCATGTTGACGCGGTCCTCGCGGGTTTCCCCCATGCCGATTATGCCCCCGCAACAAACCGATAAGCCCGTTTGACCGGCGTTTTTCACCGTACTGATGCGATCATCGAACTCGTGCGTCGTCACTATTTCACTGAAATAACGGCGGGATGTTTCAATGTTGTGGTTGTAACGACGTAACCCGGCCTCGTAAAGTTGTTGAAAAGCGTCCACACCCAGATTACCCAGCGACGCGCAGACATGCAGACCCAGGTCGGAGGTGATCCGTTCAATAACGCGGGTAACCCGGTCGATCTCATCGGGTTGGAGGGTGGGGCCACTGGTGACAATTCCAAAATGGCTGCTGCCGGCCTCCTGTGCCCGCGCAGCCGCCTCAAAAATGCCGTCGTTATCCATCAGTTCATAAACCTCTCCCTCAGCCCGGTTGTGTGCCGATTGAGCGCAGAATTTGCAGTCTTCCGTGCAGTTGCCCGACCGGGCATTGACGATCGAGCACATGGCCACTTCGTTCTCGCAATTCTCCCGGCGCAGGCGGTCGGCCAGTGCCGACAGGGAGGACAGGGGCTGCTCGTACAGTTCTAGAGTCCGGTCTGTATTCATCGTATTGGAAATCAGAAAGTGAGGTGGCAGAATAGAAAGGGGAACATCAGTGTCGTCCTGCTGTTACCCGACACCCGTATTCCACTATACGCGGGATATGGATGGGTGACAAATCGTAAGTATTCACTGAATGCTTACGAAAACGCCGGTTTGTCTCGCGATTTGACCTGTCGTATTATGCGGGAAGCATTTTTCTGGAGAGGATTGCCTTCCCGGAAAATCAGGGCGATATGTGTTTTGGAGAGCATACCCGCGTATCACCGGTTTGCGGGGGCATCTTACTGGACGAGAGAACCAGTGCACCGACGCTAATTATGATAGTTTCGAGCAAAAGAGAGGAACCACAGATGACAATCCACGAGCGATTGAAAGCCTTTTGGGCCGGAGAAAAGCCGGACCGCATCCCGTTCACGATCTATTCTCATTTATGGAAGAATTGCCAGGATGATCCCGCCTGGGATCGGCTCTATGAAGCAGGTTTAGGAGTGACTCATCACTACTGTCCGTATGATGAGGAAGTTGACCCGGACATTTCATTTCACCGGGAGATATCGGAGGATCAGTCGCGCAAAAAAGCCATCTGGTCGACGCCGGTGGGGGACGTGTGCCGGGAATCTGAGGACGGATGGTGCAGCAAACATTTCATCGAATCGGCCGCCGATTACGAGGTCATGACCTACATCGTCCGCAATACTTCACTGACCCCGTGCTACGAGGAAATGGAGGAAAACATAGAAAAAATCAAGCCTTACGGGGTGCCTCTTATATTGATTGGTCGCACTCCGCTGCAGACGATTCTGGTGGATTACGTGGGACTGGAAAATTTTGCGTATCACCTCATGGATTACGAGGACGAGATACGGGAGCTATACGACGCGTTATATGATCAGTTTCGCCGGAGGGTGGAGATTGCCGCTGATGCTCCCGGGCGTTTCGTGGCAAACCTGGAAAATTTTACGGCCGAATCGCTGGGACCGAAACGATACGAGAAGTTCCTGCTGCCGGTTTACGAGGAATGTTTCCCCCTTCTGCATGAGGCGGGGAAAGTGGTGGGTTGTCATTATGATGGGCGGACGCGGTGCTGCAAAGATGCCATTCGCCAATCGCCCATAGACACCATCGAGTCGCTGACGGAACCCCACGAAGGGGACATGACGCTGCCGGAGGCGCGGGACGCGTGGCCCGAGAAACTGTTCTGGTGCAACATCCGGGTGGGGGATTATCAGTTGCCTCCGGATGAGCTCAAAGACAGGGTGGTTTCAATGGTGGAGGAGGGCAGCGTCGATGGTCGGCAATTCGCACTGGAAGTCTCGGAGGATCTGCCCGGAAACTGGCGGGAATCTCTGCCCGTAGTACTGGAAGCTCTAAACGGGATGGCGGGCAAATGATTGATGGCTGCCGGGCCGTCGGTGCGCAAATATTCAGTGAACCGCATTATTCCAGA
>CAZXYF010000159.1:0-7188 GCA_964644705.1 uncultured candidatus Brocadiaceae bacterium
ACAAGCCCGGCAAGTAGGGCATCACAAAACGCACGTGGTTCACCGAAACCTTACGATTTGTTGCTCAAACAACAGTCTTCCAGCGCGGTCATCAGCGCGTCGATATTCTCCACCGGGATGCCCGGATACAGATCCGCCTGCATGATGAGGCCTCCTTCGGGTGTGGACAGTTTCTCCACTTCTTCTCGTATCAGATCCCGCACTTCCTCCGGCGTGCCAAAACGTACCACGTTCTGCCGATCGATGTCCAGCGCAATACAGCAGCGGCCCTTCAGATTGTCGCGTATCCAGTCAATGCCGTTGACCAGGTCCTGGATGTTCAGACACTGCACGCCAAGATCCAGCAAATCATCGGCAAGGTCCCGGATATCCCCGTCCGAATGCATGCTGATAATGGCTCCGGCCTCACGCGCGGGCTCCATCAGGCGATCCCACGTGGGTTTGAGGTATTTTCTGAAGTCCGCGGGACTCATCATCGGTCCCTGCTGCATGCCCAGATCCTCGCCGTAATGCATGCGGTCCACCCCTATCTCCATGTAACGTCGCACAATGTAGAGAAAGAAGCTTTCGACCATTCCGACCAATTCTCGCAACCGCGGCTCGTCGTCACTCATGTCGAACAGAACATTTTGGTAGCCCCGCAGATAGATCAGTCGCAGCCAGTTGTGACCATGTCCCAGGCTACCGCTGGTGAGCCGTCCCTGCTCCCTCTGCCGCCGGATGCGCTCCGCTTCGTCCGCCCAGTTAATCGACCCCTCGGGCATCCGTCCCTTCGTTGTGGCCGGGTCGGGCGGTATGTAGTCATCAAAATCCTCCCAGTCCTCCAGTGGGTGTTCCACGACGCTGCCGGTGATGCCTTCCTCCGATGTCTCCCATACGCATCCCCACGGATCAGTGTATCGTTCATCCTCCCGCTGCCAGGGGCGTCCCCGGGGCTCGATCGGTTCGTCGGGACGTTCAAAGCCCGGAAACAGCAGGGGATGTTTTTCTTTGAGATCAAACAGATCCTCCTGGTCATAGTTGTTCCAGCATGATGCGTTGAACCAGAGATTGACCGGTATGTATTCCGGTCTTTGAAACTTAATAGCGCGCAGATAATTCTCTCTTGCGTTCATCGTTTTTGCTCCTTTCCGGGCCGGAACCATCGTCCCTGATCGGGTGGTCGTGGAATATTGGTTATTCTATCAATGAGAAGCCCTTGCATTTCGCGTAGTTTTTGCGCCTCAGCAGCGTTTTCCGCCCGGTTGGACAGTTCGTGGGGATCCTCTGCGAGATTGAACAGCAAATCGTGCCCGCCCGCTGTGCGGGTGTATTTCCAATCGCCGGACCGCACCATGCGCATGTCGTAACCCACTGCGGCGGTGCCGCACTCCGCATACACGCTGTCACGGAACTTCGGTCCTCCCTGGCATACGTAATCCCAGAACGATCGGCCCGGCGACCCGGGCAATGCCTCCTTCCGTTGGGCCTCGTCGAGTCCGGCAATCTCGAGTATCGTCTGCGTGAGGTCCACCGATTCCACCAACCCCGGCAACATCACATCGCCCGGAACCTCCTCGGGATATCGCACCAGTATGGGCGTTCGGCATGAACCCTCGTAGGAAACAATCTTCCGGGCATGACCGTGGTCTCCCAGCATATCGCCGTGATCCGTGGTGAACAGGACGACGGTATCATCCAGCACTCCGGCCCGCTCCACCGACTGCAACAGTTTCCCGATCTGATCATCCACCAGCGTCATCAGCCCCATGTACATGGCCCGGTTCTCCTGCCACTGCCGGATCAGGTCTGAATCCTCCAACCCCCGGGGCACGGGCATGTCGGCCGGACGATACATATTAAAATACTCCTCCGGGACATCCAGCGGATAATGCGGGCCAAAGAAGGAGGCATGGAGGAACCACGGTTTGTCGTGGTCATAGTCCTCCACAAAATCGCACATGGCATCGACCATGAAACCGTCCAGCGTGTCCTCCACCTCCAGGACGCCCGGACGATACGGTTCACGTCCGCCGTTCCGGCGCCGACTTTCCGCCCGCTCTCTGTTTTCCCGGCGGGCCGCTTCATACAACCCCTTTTGCTCCAGATGTTCGGTATAGCGGGATCCCTTAATACCGGGATGTCCTTTATCACAGCGAAAAGACCACAATCCGCGTCCCGATCCCTCCTCGACCGTGTCAAAGCCCCACACGTGGCTGTGTGGTTCCAGCTCATCCATGTGATATTTCTCGAGCGTGGGTCCCGTGTAGGCATGAAGTTTTCCGATGATGGCCGTGTGGTAACCTTCTCGCTGGAGCGCCTGCGGCATCGTCGGCTGGTTGTCCGGCCAGTCATAACCATTGCGCGCCCCACGCTCCGTCTGGCAGCCATACAATCCCGTCAACCAGCCATACCGGCACGGCTGACAGAGCGGGCTGTTGGAGTAAGCATTGGTCAGCGTGGTTCCCTCGCGTCGCAGCCGCAACAGATTGGAGACCCGGGGCCACTCCGAACGCTCAACGCCATAGGTGTCGTAGCGCTGCTCGTCGGTGGTGATCAGGAGGATGTTTGGTTGTTGAGTATTTTCTGGCATGTGGACTCCCACAATCGTAATCGTCGTCGGTCGTTAGAATCCTAATCGTAATCATAATCGTCCGTTCCCGTTCATCGTCCTCCGCTTTTGGCGGTTTTGAGACAATGTCCGGGTTTATCCGCTGCCACCATCGGCGCAGGACCGATGGAGGGCTGGTTGTTACGTCACCGCACGTAGTGGCTAATCATATCGACCCCCGGGGCAGGCCCGGAGGGGCCAATCGTAGCGTCTTTCTTCCAAAGAGACATCCGATGCTTTCCCCGGCTAAATGGCAAAACAGGTATTACGTATAAAGCAATTTCCCGAAACCCTTCGCTGTGCCAACAAAAAACAACGACAACGGTCGACTACGATTACGACGAGGAATACGACTACGATTTTATGCCGGCCCGTACTGATCCGATCCCTCCAGGGGCAGATGCTGGATCCAGACGTTGCGATAACTCACCTCATCGCCGTCGCCATGACACTGCAGCAGGAGCGGTCCGGGCGTGGTCATATCGGGGTCGATGCCCTCGCGCATGCGGTTGACCGTGGGCTCGGGCAGCTCGACGTTGTTATGGATGAGCACGCCGTTGTGCTGGACCGTCGCGCGGGCCGGTTCGCAGATCTCACCGTCGTCGCCGGCACGTGGAGCGCGGAAGAAGACGTCGTAGCTCTGCCACTCGCGGGGCGCTTTACAGGCGTTCACGAGCGGAGCGTGCATGTCATAAAACGCGCCGCAATCGCCCTTGCCCGGTATATTGACGTCGAAAGAATCCAGGACCTGGATTTCGTACCGGCCCTGGATAAAGACGCCGCTGTTGCCGCGCCACTGCCCTTCAGCCTCGGGCATATAGGGCACGCGAAACTCGACGTGGATGACCGCGTCGGTGAACTGTTCCTCGGAGATAATATCCTCCTCGGTCACCGTCATCGCGTCGTCCTCCAGCCGCCAGCGGGCGGGACCACCGCCCTCGCTGTGCCAGTTATCCAGACTGCTGCCATCGAACAACATCACTTTCTCGTGCTGATCCATCTGATTGTCTCCCCAAAAAATCGTAATCCTAGTCGTAATCGCCATCGGCCGCTGGAATCCTAATCGTAATGATAATCGTCCGTTGCCGTTCATCGATCTGCTTGGTGCCAACCAAAAGAAACGGCAAAAGACCGATCAGGATTACCATTAGGATTTTAGGCGATTCTCTACCCCATCAGACCCTCATATTCCTCCCGCACCTCAACCAGCCGGCGGGCCTGGTCCTCGGGGATTTTGCCTTCGGGGCTGGGCGTAACGTTGAACACACAGTTCGCGTTACGCGCGTGACAGAGGAGACGGATTCCCAGCAGTTCCTCCAGGCTGCGCGGTTGCACGTCCGGTCCCCACCACCAGCCATAACTGTTCTGGTGAGCGATGGTGCAGTTTTCGATGGGCACGTAATACATGCGCGGATCTTCAACCCCGTTACCATACCAATCCCATTGCAACGAACGCCACGAATTGTCGCTTCCCCATATAGGAGGGACGCCGGCTTCAATGGCATGGACATCACATGGCCATGTCTTCGTTTTGATAACAGTCTGTCCTCCGTTGTTTTCCCAGTCTCCATTCATCGTAATAACGGTTTCCGGCTGCAACGACTCAATATGCTCGGTCAGCTCGCGTCGTCCTGCGGGCCCATACTTTTGTGGTCCATCAAACCAGACTTCCTCGATGGGACCGTACCATGTGAGGAGTTCCTCCAGTTGAGCCATCGTAAAATCAAGAAAACGACGCGTGACATAGCGGAAATGTTCTTTCGTCGGCCCCGTCACTTGATCGCCCGGGTCCAAATTATGTTTGTCAGATCCCAGATACAGCGCGGGCCGGATGTCGTATTTATCGCAGGCTTTCACAAATTCTCCGATCACGTCCGTGTTTTCCGGCGCGTTGGCGACGGAGAAGTCGGATTGTTCGGTGGGCCACATCGAAAACCCGCCGGCGCGAGTGTGTTTGGCGTTCATGATGATGTATTTCATGCCCGCCTCCTGGGCCACTCGCACCCACTGATCCACATCCAGGTCCGTGGGTTTGTAGAGGCTTATGGGGTGGTCTCCCTCACCAAGTCCCTCCGCACTGGCGAACGTGTTGAGCCCGTAATGAATAAACATTCCATACTCCAGCTCTTCCCAGCTCTGGAGTCGTTCCACCGACAAACGCTGATTTCCGTCGTTTTGCTGTTCTTCACTCATTGTTGGTCTCCTATGAGATAATCTTTGAGCGTTTTGTTCAAAAGCTGTGCCCTTTTTCTGACACCTGTCTTGTTCAAACACAACGGGACGATTACGACTAAGATCACAATCGTGATTACGATTTATAGATCGACCTCATACGCCTCGCCGGTCTCAATCGAATCCAGCGCCATGTGACTGAGCTGGAGTGTGAGAAGCGCATCTTCCTCGTCCAGATCCGGTTCCATTTCGCCTTTCACCACCCGGGCAAATTTGTCGATACGACGGGGGTGCCCGGCACTTCCGTCGAGGGGCCAGACTTCGGTGTGGTCCTGACCACGTCCACCGCATCCAATAACACTGACATTGAACATTGCCAACTCCCGCTTTTCTAACGAAACAATGACATACCCAACTATCCATTGCACGCAAGTGTAATCGATAATCGACAACATGCAAGATCAAATCGGCATTTTTCGCTTTTTTTGTCCAAACGGCTGTTTTGTTCGTGCTGGTAGGGTCAAAATGATGCCACGTTGGGCTACGCTCGGCCTCAACCTCTATGCGGTGTCCTCCCTCCCACAGGTCACGCTTGACGCCCCGCCATTCGCCCATCGAATAATGATCATAGTCCTGAATATAGCCGTAACACTGTCGCTCCGGTCCGTTATCGGTGGTGAAAATCACGATGGTATCCTGGATCATACCGTTACGCTCCAACGCATCCATGATCTGACCGACCGCCCAGTCCAGCTCGTAGACGTAGTCACCGTAATACCCCATCATCTCGCTTAATCGGCCCCCCGCTTTGTTCATTCGACCGGCACCCACCCAAGTCCTGGAATCGGCACTTCGGATCCGCGAACGTAATAACTCAAATCCCGGTCCCTGGTTGCTCGGCACCATTCGGCCAACCGCTCTCGGTGCTCATTGAGTACGTTCTCATAGCGAGATTCCACCGCCAGATTGACCATCTGCCCCGGGTCCTCCTCCATATCAAAAAGCTGCTCGTGATGGCAACCAACAGAATAAAGGTGATAAGCGTATCGTTCGGTCCGGATCATGCGTCCCACAGCACCATTACCGGGCAAAACAGTTTCCACGACAACCTGATCACGCCACTCGTCAGATCCCGAGCGCACACGCGAAACCAGTGATTCGCCGGGCAA
Source organism: uncultured candidatus Brocadiaceae bacterium (assembly GCA_964644705.1). Lineage (GTDB taxonomy): Bacteria > Planctomycetota > Brocadiia > SM23-32 > SM23-32 > CAZXYF01. Next base: position 5,932 of record CAZXYF010000159.1, read on the forward strand.
ATCTGAGGGGATATCTATCCCGGCATATTCACACACCGTCGGCAGGAGATCGATCCCGTTGGATACCAGGGCCTCGTCAGTCTCTCCTCGCCGTCCACCATGGGGATCCTGAATGATCAACGGCACCGAGGCCGATTCCTCATAGAGCACCCACTTGCGATCCAGCTGGTGCGCACCGTGCATCTCACCATGATCGGACGAGAATATAACCACCGTATTATCGGCCTTCCCAGAATCCTGCAGCGCCTCAAGAATCCGACCGATCAGCCGATCCGTCTCTTCCACGAGCCGATAATATCCGTATCGTTCCTTCCTCCAGCGGTCCAGAGTAAACTGCTGATCCCGCCCCATCGTCGCACGTTCACTCTGACGCGCCGAAGTTATAGCTTCTGGTTCATACGGAGCCGCTGGGAAATTGGAGGGCAGGTTCGGATAGTCCTCCGTTCGGACATCTTCCAGTTCAGCCCACGGCAACGGCTTATCCCGGCTGAACTCTCCGATGTTATGGGGGGTATCCAGTGAAGCCACCAGAAGAAAAGGCTGATCATCGTCCGATCGCATGAACTCACCACATGCGTCCGACACTTCAAAATCATCGAAACCGCACACCCGTTCAAACCCATGATTGGCATCATCACACGCGGGCACACTCAGTCCCGGAGCCATGCCCCAATGCCATTTCCCGCCCCATCCGCAGCGGTAGCCGGCGTCGCGAAACAACCGCCCCATCGTCAATGCCATGTCTTCATCGGACAGGTTCACATGACACTCCGTCGGGCGAGCGCCGCGAGATCCCAGTTCATGGGGCATGCGCCCGCTGAACATACTGTCGCGCGACGGCACACACATCGGAAACGAACAATACGCGTTTGTAAAACGCACACCTTCCTCCGCCAATCGATCCATGTTGGGGGTGTGAAGGTCGTCGTTGCCGGCACAACTCATCGCACCGGCCCACTGTTGCTCGGTCAAAATGTACAGAATATTGGGGGATTGCTGATTGCCATCGTTCTGCTGCTCTTCAATCATCGTTGCTCTCCTGCAAGTTAAACCGACGGGGCCAGCCCGTCCCGCCGCATCATCTCTCACGTTTTCTGCTCTTCCAGGCGACACCAAGACCGTAGAACTCCTGATCCGGAAACATGGATGCCGTAATGAGTATTCTGCATAACTCTTGAGCTAAACACCTGATACAATTCATCTGCCACTCATTCTCAGTAAGGTTTCGGTGAACCACGTGCGTTTTATGATGCCCTA
>CAZXYF010000160.1:0-7151 GCA_964644705.1 uncultured candidatus Brocadiaceae bacterium
TACCTGACGGCAATTCGCCGGGGGGGCGATATCAATTTCCAGATCATGGGGAACACCGCCGGCCATTTCTGCGGCAACTGTCCGGTGGTCGTCCTCGACCGTGAAGAAGTCGAGTCCTTCATGTCATTGGTGGCGCAGGGAGGCGGTAACTTCAACTATGTCGTGATGGGCATTGTGGACCTGGAGGCCGTCCCGGAAGATAAGCGGAATCTGCCGTTCGACGAGGAAGACAATCCTCTTCCCCTGGTGGAGTTCCTCAATATGGGGTGAGATGGGAAATCTCAAACAGCGACATCTGGCGGATAGTTTTTTTGATTTTTATGACGCTTATTTCTGCGTTGCGCTGCACCGGGGCGACGGCACCGTGGAATATGAGTTAACTTGTTTCGTAATCCAGGAGACGGACAATTGAATGCTGAAGAGGATGCTAATGTGACCGTTGTCGTTCGGGATGGGGAAGAATACAGGATAGGGACTTCTTTGTATGAGGATTTATCTCTGACCCTTATCGCAGTTGTCTCGGAGGATCCGGAATCATGGGAACAGATGGCGGCCTACTGGCCGCGGTATCGGACCCCGCCCGTCCCTGATTGTCTGGAAGATATCGCGGTTGAGACCGTTGCGGAGGAGGAGGCTCGGGATGCAATCGCTACGAAGGACGTCTGGATTTTTATCGACCTTCCGCAGAAGCGCGTTCTTACCGGCTCCGGATACGAGCAAGTGGGACGAAAAGGGGCTTTTGCGATGGTTGTGGACGAGGACGGGACCCAGCACTGCCCGATGATGATAAATCTGCCGCCGTGGTGGGAACTGCATGAGTTGGTGGATGCTGAAATGGTTGATCATCCCCGTGAAACACCGATCGATCGGCCGGATGTGAACCGTAGCCTGCTTTTTGGCGATAAGCTCCTGCAATACATCAGCGATCGGGTAACTGAAATTGTGCAGACCGAACGATGGATTGAGCGGGATGCGGGCGATAAAAACTCAACTCATCCGTTCACCGTCGAGGTGCACAGGGATTGGTTGATGACGCCCCGGGATGAGCTCGATGGGGGCAGGCCGCGAGAAATGCTGCATGGGGGAATAGACTGGATCGACGGACTGGCGCACGGTCAGCGGCTTCGCCACGACGATGGCATGCAAATCGTGGCGGTGCCCGATGATATAGAGGGCTTTGAGCGGGATCCGATGGGGCGGGAGGAGGTGGTGATCTATTTTGATCTCTGCCGCGAACTTATCTCTTCCGCCTGGTCATGGTGCGAGACGGACGAGATGCAACGCAGGCTGAGCAATGGGGAAGACTGCACGGCGGAGCTGGTGGACCACCTGAGAGATGTTAAAGAGGAGTGGCTGGTCAATCCCCATGAAATCAGCGCCACGCCGGAATTCATCATCGAGTGCAGTCGGCGGCGCGTGCCCCGCGGTGCGGGTGTCCCGATCGTTGGAATGTCCGAAAGCCAGCCGAATATGGAGCCGCCGGATCCCGATTGCCCGGTCTGCCAGATGATGGAGGATGGGGGATTCGGCACCGCTTTTACCGGCCTGGACGGGCATCATCTGGAGCTCGACGACGAGTTTGCGTTTTCGTTGTGTGAGACGCGCGAGGAATGGGAGGAACAGCAGCGGGAATTCGAGCAGCTGTCCGCGGAGTTTGAGCGGGAGCTGGAGGGAGACGAGTTGCTGGCCGACGGGGACGAGGAGGAACCCGAACCCACGTGGGGGGAGGATGAGGCAGGGTTTGAGCCAACGTGGACCTGCGAGGTGTCGGATGAGCCGATCCCCGGCGATGAGGACGGGAGCATGCAGTTTGCGTTTCTGCTGGCAGAAATCGTCTCCGTGCTGGAGTCCGAGGGTGCCACCTCGGAGGAGATAGGCGAGCTCAACGATCGCTTTAGGGAGTTTCGCGACTCTGATACCGATGAGTTATACGAAATGGGAACCCAGCTGACGGAGTGTCTGGAAAGCCTGACCGATCAATATCCTGAAATCACTTCGCGCGTCGCCGATTTCTGCAGCCGGATTGATGAACACGTGTGCGCCGTGATGCTGGATGATGAGGATGATGCGGACCTACCATTTTGAACGGCTGGCAGTCGCGATGTCACGCATCTGCGGGGCGAACGTATCGCTTGTGAGCGGGACTGTTCGCACAGCTAAGAACGTTTCCCCGGCTTCATCGCTGAGCTTGGGCACCCGGGGCTATGGGCTGAGACGCTCCATCGGGGTGACGGCACTCATCCAGGCCTTGTGGTTGGATAAGAGGCGTATTAATTGGCGCTATTGCCGTGTCGTCTTGGTGATTCAAATCAAAGCAGGAACGGACTTTATTCTGCCCGCTTAGCATGCCCGCAATTACAGATGCTGATTGATAGTTCGTATAATCTTCCTGGCTTTCTCAATAGCTCTTTCGGCTTCGTCTGCGGTATACGCATCGGAGGGTAAACCTCCCGGCAAGCCGTTCGGATAGCGTGTGGGTATATAAAACGTATCCAGGCTGGCGCCGTCGGATCGAAGAGTTTCTAAATCCACCTCGTAATTTATAGCATCGTCCAGCAAACTCGCGACCGAATGTCCCCAGACGTTTTCCACGCCCCGGGCATACAGAAAAGCTTTAGCGGCTTTCTCAGCGGCCTGTTGAGCATGGAAACAGGCGAAGTTGAAGTGTTCGGAGTCCCGCAATGTCCGGGCTGCGTCAAGGTCGCGTTTGGCTTCGGTGACCCAGCGTTTACCTTCCTCCTGTGGTGGATTGTTCATAGATCGTCCGCCCTTCCTTTTGAATTCGTTTTGCAAACGTGCGGTTGTTCCGCAATGATCTCCATTCCTCAGGTGTGTAGACAAGGAGGTCGACATCCAGTCTGGGCAAGATCAGCTGATAAAGTTCATCAACGCGTTCGAGAAAACGTTTGTCTGTTTCTTGGATTACAACGATGTCCAGGTCGCTGCGTTCCCCGCTTTCCCCACGTGCAAATGAACCGAACACGACAACGCGGAGGACGTTTGGTTGTGCGGACAGGATGTTTTTAATGCGTTCCAGTTCCGTTTGAAGCTGATCCTGATGTTGGGCGCGGCGTTTCAGCACGGCATCTCTGGAATAATAACCACACATGAACGAGCACCTCATTTGTATCAAGCGCACTTTCGTGCCGCATTGCTTCTACCATTAGAGCATGGCATTATAATACACTTCGGGCGAACTGGTAACAAATAAGACTGAGGGAGCACAGATGAGGGCCTCAATGAACATCGTCACACAGATTATGGAGGAAAATGCGGGGCGATTGGGCATCACCTGTATGGTGGACGGGCGGGCTGAGTGGAGCTACGGTGAGCTGTTTGACGGCATCCGCGAGGTGCGCCGAGAGCTGGAATCGATGGGGATACGTCCCGGCCAGCGAGTTGCGTTCCGGTGTGCGGACGGGATGGGATACGTCGTCGGCAGCCTGGCGCTGCTGGCGGCTGGAGCCGCCGTGGTGCCCGTTTCCATGGAGCTGACCACTGCGGAGCGTGCGGAGACGCTCGAACGCATCGATGTGCATGCTTACCTTTTCCAGGAGGCAGCGGATCAGGTTGAGGGGGAAGGGCGAAGCATTGAGGGCTCCGGTCTGGGGAAAAAATTTATCCTGCACAGCCGTTCCCGCGCGGGATCCGGCCCCGTGGAAGCCGATGAGCTGGACACGGCGTTTATCCGTTTTTCCTCCGGGACGACCGGCACGAGCAAGGGGGTGGTGTTGAGCCATCAATCCATTAGAGAGCGGACCGATGCCGCCAGCGAAGCTTTACAGGTAGGCCCCGATGATCGTATTCTCTGGGTGCTTTCGCTTAGCCACCATTTTGTCGTTTCCATCCTGCTGTATCTGCGCAAAGGCGCGACAATTGTCATGGGACAGCAGAACTTTCCCGCCTCGGTTATCGAGGCAGTGCAGCCGGGAGATATTACCTTCATCTATGCCTCGCCGGTGCATTACGAGCTGTTGGCGGGGACTGAGGCCGTTGAGCCGTCAATGCTGGACAACGTACGAATTGCCATCTCCACGGCGATGAAACTGCCCGGGCACGTTGCAGCCGATTTTGCCGACAGGTTTGGTATCGAGCCCGCCGAGGCCTACGGGATCATCGAAGTGGGTCTTCCGTTCATCAACATGCATCCTTCGCCGGCCAACCGGGGTTCAGTGGGGCAGAAATTGGATGCGTATCAGTTACGCATTGAGAACAAGGACGAGAGGGGTGTCGGCGAACTGTTGGTGCGGGGTCCCGGTATGTTCGACGCGTATTATTCGCCGTGGCGACCACGGGAAGATGTGCTGGAGGACGGATGGTTCCGAACGGGTGATCTCGGGTGGTTGGACGAGGACGGGAACCTGTATATCGAGGGACGCAGCAAAACGGTGATCGTGACCGGAGGGATGAAAGTGTTCCCCGAGGAAGTAGAAGAGACGCTCGACGCACATCCGGCGGTTTCAGAGTCGCTGGTGTATGGCGAAAACCATGCGACATACGGTGAGATACCGGTCGCGAAAATTGTGAAGGCGGACAGTACGGTTGGGCAGGGGGAGTTGCGGCGTGAACTGCGAAAGTATTGTTATGGTCGGTTATCGCCCTACAAAGTGCCCAAGGAGTTCCAGATTGTCGATGAGCTGCCACGCACCCCCAGCGGGAAGATTGAACGTAAATAAAATCGTGAGATGGCGTGGACGCCTGTATGGGGGAGGGGTATTATTTAGAGAGAGCAAGGTTGGTTGTGAGTTGTGAGTTGTGAGTTGAGAGTTGTGAGTTGAGAGTTGAGAGTTGTGAGTTTGGTAAACGGCGAAAGCGGTCTGCGAGTGGGCTGTCGGACCTCCTGCCGGGAGCGCTCAAAAATATCATCCGGGCGGGTCCTGATTCAGCCGGGTAGATAGTTCTGGTTCGTCGTAATCCCGGTAAATATTTCTGAGGGAGAGGCCGTAGCGCGCGCCCCGATAGGCGAACCGGAGGAAATCGTGTGGTTTGACGTGCACCCTGTTGTGCCGCCAGGGGTTGTGGCGCATCCCCATCAAATACAGCAGCGAGAACTGCCCGTAAAACCCTTTCAGCGGCAAATCCGGCTCCACAAGGGTGTGCATGCAGTCGTAAAAACTGTAGGGATCCGGGCAGATAAAATCGTCTTTGCTCTGTTCCCACAGCGGAGTGCCCGGTGGCGGACTGAACACGGTAAACGTGAACTCTGCCGGTGAGAACTCTTCGATCGTTGAACGGACGTTCGCGAAATCCTCACGGGAAAAATCGGGACGAACCATCAGGGCGGCGTGAAGCCCGATGTCCAGGTCCCGCAGGATTTCCACGGCGCGCCGATTCAACTCCGGTTCAATCCCTTTTTCATAATCGTCCAGATGTCCCGGTTGCATTGATTCCAGTCCCACGTAGAGCAGGGAAAGACCGGCCTGTTTCCATCGCGCAAACAGGTCGGGGTGTTTGCAGATGGTGTCGGCCCGCGCCCAGCTGATGTATTTCTTCCGAACGTCATTCTCGATCAGCAGCCGGGCGATTTCGTGACAGCGGCGGGCATTGATGAACATCTCGTCGTCGACGAAATAGATGTGGTCTTCGTCGACGTCCATGATGGAGCGGACGGCATCTTCGGGGGGGCGTTGACGGTATTTCCCGCGGGCCAGATGCGGCACGACGCAGAATTTGCAGTTGTTGGGACAGCCGACGCTCGTCCGCAGGGCGGCCGTTTGGGGGAAGAGCTCCGGCAGATATTCGTTCTTTTCCCCATGCCAGACGCAGAAATAATCCGAGCGGTTGACCAGGTCGCGTCGCGGGCTCGGAACGCTGTCGAATTGCGGCAGGGCAGGGGGCGGTCCGTCGGCGAGGTCGTCGAAGTTGGGGGAGTCGGTGGGGAGGAACGAATCGTTTTCCGGCAGACCATCACCGTTCTCCAGTTGCTGCATGAGGTGTGGCATGACCGACCCGCCTTCACCCCGCACGACGAGGTCGATTACACCCGGTAGTTTGAAGTCTTCCGGCACCATCGTCGCATGGCCCCCACCGGCCATGATTACAAGATCAGGAGCCAGGTTCCGGGCTGTGCGAGCCAGATCTTTGGCGTTGTGTGCCTGGTTGGAGTAGCTGGTGAAACCGAGAACGTGTGGTTGAAACTTCTGGAGGAACGAACTGAATAACTCATCGGGGTCATCGGTGGAGGCCAGATCGAGGATACGGACGTCATGATCGTCCCCGAACCCGCCCGCGACGATTTCCAGAGCAAGTGGCTCGAGATGCAGGAAGGATCGCAGCTTCTGTGCGACGTCCAGCGTGATGGGTGGGCGGACCAGAAGTATTCGCATGGGATTGCATCTTTCAGATAGGAAAGGCTACTATAATTTCAGTATAGCATGGAAATGTTGAGTTTTGCCAGAGAGAACAGATGGACCGGGTAGACTTTGTGGACGTAGTGGACACCAATTGTGGAGAATGAGAGGAGTGCCGGGATGAGTGATGAGGTTATTGGTAAACATGGGGGATATCGTAATTTGATAACCTTTCAGATTGCGCGGCTGGTATATGACATCACCGTGAGATTCTGTGATCGGTATATTGACATCCGGAGCCGCACGCATGATCAAATGGTGCAGGCTGCCCGGTCGGGCGTGCAGAACATTGCGGAAGGCAGCGAAGCTTCCGGAACATCAAAAAAGATGGAAATCAAACTGACAAACGTAGCCAAGGCCAGTCTGGAGGAACTCAAACTGGATTATGAGGATTTTCTCAGGCAGCGCCGCCTTTGTCAGTGGTCGAAGGATGACGGTCGTAGGCAGGAATTGATCGACCGCCGTTGTACATCCGTGGAACAGTACGCCGCCTGGGTTCGCGAACTGCACAACCGGTCAGAGGAACCGCGGCTTGTGTCCACCGGGTCCACCCAGTCCACAAAGTCCACTTATTCTGGAATAGCTGCAAACGGTGCGATCGTACTCATTCAGGTCGTAACCCCCATGCTGGATCGGCAGATTCGTGCCCAACTCGCTGAGTTCGGAGATGAAGGCGGATTTACGGAAAACCTCTATCACTACCGCAAAAAGTCCAGGGACGAGGATGACAGAGATGAAGATGAATGAGTCACCAGATGCAAAAGAGCAACCCAAAACCGACGACGGTTGGGGAGTGAAGGG
>CAZXYF010000161.1:0-7146 GCA_964644705.1 uncultured candidatus Brocadiaceae bacterium
TTACCGACACGAGAAAAATTTCAGAACCGGAAAGGATTTAGTTCGGGCCGCTTAGGGCACCTGGATGACATCCCATCAGCATAAACGCTAAAAATCTGCATAATCCTCAGTATGCGCCGAACAATTGGAATTTCAATCAATCGACTTCAATCCTATGGAGGCAAACAACGATGACACCCAACGCCCCTTCGCCGGATGGAGAATGCCGAATTTGTGGAAGCACTTACACGCAAAGAGGTATCAGCCAGCATCTCAAAAGTTGCGTGGAGAAAAACAGGAGTGAGGACGATGATCAGACCCGGCTTTACCACCTCAAGGCCCAGAGCCACACACCTATCTTCTGGTTGCATTTTGAGATTGAATCCACCAGCAACCTGAGCGTCGTGGATCAGTTTCTGCGCGACATCTGGCTGGAATGTTGTGGCCATCTCAGCTCCTTCACCATTGGTGAACAGCGCTATTCCGTTCAACCGATGGAATCGACGTTCGGCGGTCCGCCCGAAAAATCGGTTGACGTGCCCGTCTGTGAGGTCCTGCGCGAAGGCATGAGTTTCGACTACGTCTATGATTTCGGCAGCTCAACCCACCTCGATCTCAAGGTTATTGACACACGTATGGGCCCTGAACCGGACGGACCGGTGCGACTTCTCGCGCGGAACGACAGGCCAGATTTTCGCTGCAGTAACTGTGACGAACCGGCCACACGCATCTGCCCCTACTGCTGGGACAACAACATGTTCTGCGAGGACTGCGCCCCCGAGCATCCATGCTCCGACGATATTGGGACTCTGCTCCCACTGGTCAATTCCCCCCGAAGCGGCGTATGCGGTTATACGGGTCCCGGTGAAAACGTGGAATGGTGAATCATACCGCCACAGCTCCTGATTCGTTGAAAGGCGGGATGGACTCATCTTTACGAATCAGGAGTTCAATCCCACAATTTACCGATCTCATCCTGCGGGAAAGTGGGCATCGGATGGTCTGCACCCGCGCGTGATAGAATCCTGCCTTCCGATGCGGGACGCATCTCTCCAACATCCACGCATCCCACACCTTCCTCCTCCACCGCTGCCGTGATCTCGTCCGCCCGTTCGGGATCAACCACGAGGAGAAGGGTTCCGCTGGATATTACGCCCAGCGGATTGAGATCAAGATGGCGGCAGAAACTGGCACCGGGTTCGAGCAAAGGTATCTTTTCCGCGTTGATCCGCAGGCCAAGGTCCGTCGCCTCGCCCAATTCCCACAGTCCGGTCGCCACACCACCCTCCGTGGGATCGTGCATGGCGTGCACTCCGCCGGCGTCACATGCGGCCATAGCCTCCCGCACGACGCTTATCCCCGGATCTTCCAGATATTCCCTCGCCCTCTGCACATCCTGCTCCTCAAAGACATCACTCAGCCGCTCTGCTTTTTCCCGCGCAATGATCGCCGTTCCCTCCACAGGGACTCCCTTCGTCAACAATATGCGATCACCCGGTTGAGCGTCGCGTTTATCCACAAAACGGTCCGGGGAAACCTCCCCCAGCATCTGGCCGACCAGTATGGGTCGATCCAGACCGACCGTCACCTCCGTATGCCCGCCGCAGAGGGAGCAATCCAGTCCGGCGAGCGCATTCCGAAGGTCCTCCCATATCCCCTCAATCAATTCATCATCGGTCTCCGTTTCGGGGAGCAGGGCCGTCACCAAAAACCACTCGGGCCGAGCTCCCGCCGTGGCCAGATCGTTGGCATTGACCTGGACGACGTAGCATCCTATCCGATCGGTGGCGAACGTGATGGGGTCGGTTTTCGCCACCAGGTACTTCCCCCTCATCTCGATCGCGCACACGTCCTCGCCCACGGCCGGGCGCACCACCACCCTGTCATCGTCGATGGGAGCCTCCTCCAGCAGTTCCGCCAGAAAATCAGGATCAAGTTTTCCGGGAGTAAATACCATCGATGCCTCTCAACGACAAAATGCAGATTTCAGTAACCGCAAATCCGGTTCATCAACCACCTCGGTGGCGTGTCCGGCGACATCGGGATGGGACGGGCGAAAAGCCACTCCGGTGCCCGCCACCCGGAACATCGCGGCATCAGCGGGACCATCCCCCACGGCCGCCACTTCCCGGGGCCCCAGCCCCAATTTCGTGGTAAGTTCCTCCAGTATCTCCCCCTTGGCCGCAAACGGCACCTGAATGTCCAGATCGCCCGACAAATGTGGGCCGTTCGTTTCGGCTACGTTCGCAAACACGTGATCGAACCCCAATTCCTCGCGACATCGTTCCGCCAGGCAGGCCAGTCCATTGCTGATGAGTGCGAGCTGTATGCCCCGTTCCACCAGATCGTTCATCAGCTCACGGCACCCTTTCATCAGCGGCACCTCCATCACCGATTCCTCCAGCAGCTGCCGGGGCGCCCCTTGCCACGTTCCAACGTCCAGCCGCGCGAATTCATCATACTCGAACTCACCGGCTTTGTAGCTTTCCCAGTACGGTGCTCCGTGGGTCTCCCAGGTGCCCCATTTCCGATGCATGATCTCCCAGACGGTTGGGTCGGCCGTCAGGCATCCCTCCATATCGAATGCAATCAGTTTAATCATGTGCTTTTGCCTTCAGATCCGAAATAGACTTTGATGTTCCGGTTTCCACCCTTTATCAGCGCTCTCCAAAACGTTCTGAAATGTGTTGTTTGATGGCATTTCAGGGTTTTTGAGTTCGGAATACCTTCCTCTGCAAATCAGAAACTAACGTGTTGACGCGGTGGATCTAACCTCTTTATCTTTGTCTTTACCTTTGTCTGCCTTTTTATCGAATATGGTGAAGAAGATGGTAAAGACAAAGAACGAAATCCTTCCGAACGTCCCTTCACATTTTGTGTCTGCGTAACATTATTTGGAAGCGCTCAGTTGACCGCAGCCTGCCGCGATGTCCCGGCCGCGCCGGTAACGTTCGGTCACGTTCACTCCGCGGCTCTCAAGCGTCTTGCGAAAGATGTCAATTTCACTCCTGTCGGGCTGATTGAACGGATGTTCTTCAACGGAATTGAATGGTATGAGATTCACCATCGCATCGAGCCGGTCGGCGATGCCGGCCACTGCTTTTGCCGCTTTCTTTGAAGTATTGACCCCGCCCAGCAAGACGTATTCAATCATGAGTCGACGTCCCGTTCGCTCCGCATAGGTCTCGCACGCCGCCAGCACATCGTCCAGAGCATACTTTTTGTTGACGGGCATCAGTTCGCTGCGCTGGCGCTCAAACGGTGAGTTCAGAGACAGAGCCAGATTGGGCCGTGCCGGTGACTTGCTCAATCGTTCAATTCCAGGAACAACTCCGGCGGTAGAGACCGTTATACGGCGTTTGCCCAGAGCGTATCGGCGCTCGTCGGTCAGGGAATCCAGTGCCGGCAGCACTGCATCCAGGTTGAGCAGTGGCTCGCCCATTCCCATAAACACGACGTTGCCCAGAGCGCCCTTGATGCGGGCCATGATATGAATCTGCCCCAGTATCTCATGTGTCTCCAGATCCCGTTCAAATCCCATTGCCCCCGTAGCGCAAAAGGCACAGTCCAAGGAACAGCCCGCCTGGGAGGAAATGCAATAGGTCAACCCGCCCTCGGACTCCATGGCCACGCTTTCCACGCGGAACCCATCGGTCAGTTCAAACACGAACTTTTCAGTTTGCTCATCCTCGGAAAAGACCCGCTCTGCAACCGGCAGATCACCGATGGTGAAATGCTTTTTCAGCTTCCCCCGCAGGTCCTTCGACAGGTTGGTCATTTCCTCAAATGAGTCCGCGAATTTGCCGTACAGCCAGTTCAACACCTGATCCACACGATAGGACGGTTCCTCTTCCCGTTTGAACCACCGGCTCAACTCCTCGGGGGTCGTCTCCAGTACGTGCTGTTTTTCTTCGAGCATGATTGTCTGTCTTCCTTACCACAAATGCCTTAAGAGTCGTTCTTGCGTCCCTCAATGTAGATCATAAGAACCGAGATGTCCGCCGGGGAAATGCCGCTGATACGCGATGCCTGACCGATTGACAGGGGTTGGACCTCGCTCAATTTTTCTTTCGCCTCGTTCCGCAACTCCGGCATCTCATCATAATCAATCCAGCCCGGAATCTTTTTGTTCTCGGACTCACGAAACTTCTCGATTTCCCGTCGTTGCCGATCCAGGTATCCCTCGTATTTCGCATCAATCTCCACCTGCTCCCGCACCTCGTCATCGGGCACGAGTTCTCGGACGACAGGGTCGATCTCCCCGAGTTTTTCCAGATCCATCTCGGGACGACGCAGCATCTTACTGAGAAGATCCCCTTCGTGGCGATGATTGTCCAGATACTTCTCCACCTGTTCGATGGCATCTTCTTTCTCCTGCAGGTGCTGCCACTGGCTCTCCGAGATCAGGCCGTTGTCGTAGCCGTAGCGCATCAACCGCCGATCCGCATTATCCTGCCGGAGCAGAAGACGATATTCCGCCAGCGACGTGAACATCCTGTAGGGTTCCTCAGTTCCCAGCGTCACCAGGTCATCAATCAACACACCGATATACGCCTCATCCCGACCGAGAATCAACGGCTCGCGCCCGTCCAGTGATCGGGCGGCGTTAATCCCCGCCACGATCCCCTGCCCGGCAGCCTCCTCGTAACCGCTTGTGCCGTTAATCTGGCCGGCATGATACAACCCGGGGATGTTCTTGGTTTCGAGACTGGGCCAGAGCTGGGTCGGTGGGACGTAATCATACTCCACGGCATATCCGTATCGCATGATTTCCGCCTCTTCCATTCCCGGTATGGTATGTATCATGTCCTCCTGAACGTCGCGGGGCAGGCTTGTGAACAGGCCGTTGCAGTAAAACTCCAGCGTGTTCCGTCCCTCCGGCTCGATGAACAGCTGATGGCTATCACGATCCTCGAACCGCACAATTTTCGATTCAATCGATGGACAGTAGCGCGGTCCCGTGTGCTGGATCTGACCGGTGTAGAGGGGCGCACGATCCAACCCGGAGCGGATAATCTCGTGCGTCTCCGAGTTGGTATATGTCATATAGCAGGGAACTTGCTCCTGCTCGATACTATCGGTGGAGAAACTGAACGTCGGCGGATCCGCATCGCCGTGTTGAATCTCCATCTCATCGAAATTCAGAGTCCGTCCGTTGACCCGCGGCGGAGTGCCGGTTTTCAACCGTTCCACGTCCAACCCGACCTCTTTGATGGTGCCGGTCAGACCTTCCGCACTCAGCTCCCCCATCCGCCCTCCGGTTGTTTGCCACTGTCCGCAATGCAACACGCCGCGCAGGAAAGTGCCCGTCGTGAGCACAACGGCGGGGGCCCGGTAACTCAGCCCGCTCCGGCAGCTCACCCCCTGCACCCGTTCATCTTCCACCAGCAGCTCATCCGCCATCTCCTGACGGAGTGTCAGACCCTCCTGCTGTTCAATTCGATGCTTCATCTCCAGGCTGTATCGCGCCTTATCCGCCTGAGCGCGCGGGGAATGCATCGCGGGTCCCTTACTGGTATTGATCATGCGAAACTGAATACCTGTCGCGTCGATCACTTTGCCCATTTCACCCCCGAGCGCATCAACCTCCCGCGCCAGCTGACCTTTGGCGAGCCCGCCGATGGCGGGATTACAGCTCATATACGCGATGGTGTCCAGATTGATGGTCAGCAGGGCCGTTTCCGCGCCCATTCGCGACCCGGCCAGTGCCGCTTCACATCCGGCGTGGCCGGCGCCAACAACGATAATGTCATACTCGCGATCACGCATAAAAATAGTTGCAACAAAGGGATGGATTACGCTTCAGTCATGGATCAACGCCCCAGAACCGATTCCTCACATTCAGTATTGTACAGGCTCGACACCGGGCGACCAAACACCCTGGGGCCCAGCTCAAGCGCCTTATCGCTAAACGGTATCCGGCATTTTATACAACCTGTCTCCGATCGATGTATCCCGGGGCGATTGAACGTAGCGTTTCGGGCATGTACCATTAGAAGACAAACCTGCCCCCCAAAACATAAATTATGAGAGGCACGTATTTTGATTTCCACGGACGACACACACTACACACAGCTACGCGAACTCGCTGCTCGGGAAGGTGCGCCCCACTTCGGAGTGGCCGATGTGGCACCGCTCCGCGATTCTTTCAACGAGATGGCCCCCGAGGCGATTGATGGGCTGGACCGAGCCGTCTGTGTCGGGTATCACCTCTCCGACCGCGTGCTCGAGGACGTCAAGGACCGTCCCACGCATCTGTATTACTTTCATTATCGACGGGTCAATCTCCTGCTGGATGATCTTACGCTCAAACTGACGGCTTCCATCCAGGGTGAAGGATATGAGGCGCTGCCCATTCCGGCCAGCCAGGTGATCGACTGGGATAATCAGACCGCGCACGTTTCCCACAAACACGTCGCCGTTGAGGCCGGCCTGGGATGGATCGGGCGCAACAACCTCCTGGTCACTCCCGACCACGGCTCGCGTGTGCGGCTGGGCACTGTTCTCACCGATATGCCCCTGCCGACTGATTCCCCCCTGGAGGAAGACTGCGGCGAGTGCCGCGCCTGCATCGACGACTGCCCGGCCGACGCGATCAAGGAGGATCCGGCGGACTTTGAGCACATTGCCTGCTACGAAAAAATCCGCGAGATGATCAAAGAGGTCAATATCGGGCAGAACGTCTGCGGAATATGCATCCGGGCTTGCCGCGGCAAAGAATGCTGAGTAGAAACACATTTCAGCGCTCCATCTCAGAGACCTTTTCATCGGCGCACGAAAGCTCCTCCGCCCCTGCGGGGCGCCACCACGACAGCAAATCCTTGCGGGAATGAAGACACTAAACCTGACCTCATTGCGCCCCGTTGTCGGCATGATTGCGTTTGCAAAGAAGCCCCCTTTTGCATAACATAAGATCCGTCAGCGGTGACCATAGCTCAACTGGACAGAGCATCAGACTGTGGCTCTGAAAGCTGTGGGTTCGAATCCCACTGGTCACCCCACAGATGAACCAAGGCCGAAACGCAAAATATTGCGTTTCGGCCTTTTTTTATTTCGATGTTGATAAACTACCACCATGCGGAGCGCGGCATCGCTTTTCCCATCAACGCTCCGGCGGCGGTCCTTCGGTTGATGCACCCGGTATCTCCTCCCAGTCCCGGTCCTGAC
>CAZXYF010000162.1:0-3666 GCA_964644705.1 uncultured candidatus Brocadiaceae bacterium
TATTCCCGGCTATTTTGCGAATTGGGGTTCACTTTATTTTCCAACGGATCAGGAGTTTTGAGTTCATTCAGCGACCATAGCTCATCTGCATCACGACCGCCCCGTCAGGGTCAAGCAGAAAGATCGTATCCCCGGAATTGTTCCAGACCGGACTGCCCATGTTCTGGTGTATTAGCAGGTTTGTGTCGGTACCCGCCCCCGTGCGGATAAGTAAACTCTCGCCCGATTCAAGCACGGTGTCGTCCGGTATCAAAAAGTCGTGATTCGCATCGTCCACCAGAATATGACCGGACAGGTCACGGCGTTTGCCGGACACGTTTCCGATCACCACGTATTCATCATTGAGATTCTTCCGGTCGTGACCGCGTGCATCGGCGTGAACACCGATAAACAATTCGGGCGATTTCTTGCACTGTTCCAGTAATGTCCAGAGTCCTCGACGCGCCGCCATCGCCGTCACCTGTGCCCGCAGATATTCCGCCTCACGTCGGAAGTCGTATCGCCCCGTATATACTCTCGCGTGTCCTGCTTTCACCACCTTCAGCCCAAGTGGGGCGCGACCATTTTTCTGGAAAACGTATCCCACTGAACGCTTATCATCTTTTCCAGTGATCTGGACCCGAACCTCTTTCTGTTCTTTAACCTGTTTGCTCAGGAATTTTTTGGCCGCGTATCCTTTCTGGCGCATCGCCTGTTTGATCCGTTGGGTGAAATCCAGTCCGTAGGCGAGGGGATTGTTCTCTTTTTCTTTGCTGTCGGAAGCAATCTCGGGGGCGTCGAGTCCCTGCATACGGATGGTCTCTTTTTTCCCGTTTAGCGCAACGACGATTGTGTCCCCGTCGATGACACGGAGCACACGGGCAGACACAGCATCATCCGGCACCTCAGCGTTTACGGTTGTGCCCCAGATGCACATCACGATACAGGCTATAATCCACATTGTCCGGTACGGTGTTCTGTTCATGTATATGCCTCACTATCAAAAACACGTGATTTCGTTCAAAAAAACAGGCAAACCTCGGAGCTGTCCCGTTTACTCTTCATCGTGTGCAACCACTTCCTCCACCAGCTCCGTCACGGTATCGCAGGTGGTGTCGTAGCGGATGTCGGGGCGTTGTATCGTTACAATCTGGCAGTTTTCCTCGCGGGCGGCAGCCAGTTTCTCGGGCGCGCCGCCCGCGTGGCCGCTGTCTTTGGTGACCAGCACATCGATGCCGTGCCGGCAGATGTGCTCCCGATTCTCGCGGATGGTAAACGGGCCGCGGGCGGGGATCTGACGGTTGGGGTCGATCCCGGCATCCGCACAGGCTCCGGCGGAGCTGTCGCTGGGAAGCATGCGGGCCTAAGCGGCCCGAACTAAATCCTTTCCGGTTCTGTCGGGGCTGATATCTCCCATTTTAAGGAGGATATTAATCAGAGTGTTTTAGTCGTTCAGGCCCACCATACATAAGGATATATGCCGGGCTTTCAGCCCTCATCATTATTACCTCCTACCTATACCCCAGACCTCCGTGGTCCTTCAGACCACTCCTGTCTGGGCTGATATCTATCGGGCTTTCAGCCCTTCAAATGGCGTCAACACGGCCAACGGCCCGGCATATAATATTCGGGGATCGAACAGTAAACATCTCATTATGAACCCGTCCCGTTGGGGCTCACGGAAAGAAAAACCGGAACGCATTTTATGCCGCCCGCTTAGATGTCCACTCCTGTGCGATCCGCCTCTTTCACATACGGAGCCAGGTTACGGGTGCCGATCGTGAGAAAAAGTGCTTCGCCGAGCTGACATGCCTCCCGGGCCGCATCCTTATGGTTGTCGGCAAACGTAACGTCCGCCGCGGGTTCGATGACCGGGGGGCGCTCCAGTCGCAGGTCGGGCACGCTGGCATCCCGGGTGGCTGCTCGGGCGTTCCGTGAGATCTGTGCGGCGTAAGGAACGGTCACCTCCTGGTTTCTCTATCTGTGCGACTGGCGTAGCGTGCGCCAGAATCGGATCTACTTACAGACCACCCATTGGCAAGTCCGTGCATTCATGGCACCGGAAGGAGCCGCCGGACATGCAGAAGTTTTCCTCGCTCAAGTGGATGCGGCGGCCACACTCAGCCGAGTGAGTGGGCTCGAAACTGGGTGGGTCATCCAGGGACTCAAAGTTGTATTGTGCCATTCTTATCGGAAATCTTCCAGCGAGGTAATCCAGTCATATCGTGGTGATAAATCCAGCAGATCGCGATCCTGCGTGACCAATTGTGCTTCGGCCCTCTGAGCGGTTACAAAGTAGGTTGCGTCGTAGGCAGAAAGCCCGAATTCCAGCGCCGTGTCCAGGATCAAGACACGATTGTCCTGAAGCGTTTGTTGAAGTTCACAGGGCAGGCGTCCGAGATTCGCCAGAGCTCGACGTGCACCCGTAGCTGTGATGCGTCCCCGGTTTACTCCCGATCGCAGGACATTCAAATTCTCATACCACCAGAGCTCGGGTTCTATGAGCCGATATGCTTCGCTGAGGACTTTGTCAAGGAGTTTCGCACTCTGTTGCGTGTCTTCGTCTGGCAAGAACCATGCCGCCGAAACGGAACAATCAACCACATAAGAACTCATTTTAGTGCTTTCTCCCCTCTTCGACCATTGTCTGTATTTCAGCGTTCGAGCCGTACGTTGCTTCCTCCTCGCGAATGGACCGGAATTCTCGCATTACCTCTGCGGCTTTCCTGTTCCGCTTGTCCTGTTCCATATCCGAACAGGGTTGCAAGACCGCTACATCCTTGCCATACCTCTGGATGAGTATTGTTTCCCCTTTTTGTTCAACGCACCGAAGATACTCAGACAGGTGTGTTTTCGCTTCAAAAGCCCCAATTTTCTTCATGCCTCATCCTCCTTCTTTATTGTAAACCAGTTGCACCAACTAGTGTACCTTGACGCGCTGTTTAAAGCAAGTTTGCATTTTTTGTCTTTCGATCGGTGAAACAGGGGCTCAAGGACGAGTCAAAGGACCCCAACGGTTTGGGAAAGAGTTACTGATGTCCTGGTGTTGTTGCCCTTGAAAGTTTGCTTTTCAGTGTATTGGCTACGTCCATGAATGCACCCGATTCGACCGTCTTTCATCTGGCAGAAATCACCCTCAATAACATCGGTTCCCCGTTGTCATGAATCGTTTTTATCCGAGACGTCGAAGGCGCACCGGTCCCAGAAGACCCGAAGGTGCGACCGGCCAGTCGGAGGCGTCAAATGACTCATACTGTCGGCTGGCAAAATTGATGTCTTCAAAAATCTGCCATCGCACATTTCGCCTGTCCAGATCACGGATTCTGTTGGCGGCCAGATTCGTTACTTGGATTTCCAGCAGATTGCCTGGGGGTTTAACGTTTTCCAGCCTCGTCTTGAACGATGGACCAATCAGCGTCGCTACATCCGTATTATTCAATCGGACGCGGGCGCTTGAATTGTATTCCCATGAATCGTGGAATTGTGCGCGAATGGGGAATTCACTTAAAACGGGTTCTAAGTGCTCCTGAACAGCTTGCAGGGACTTTTGGCTGAACGGGTTGAAGGCATGCCCTTTGCCTCCCGGTCCCGCTCTTTTCACTTTTTCACCGGACGGTATACTCTGGGCCGTGTAACCGTTTCCATCATCATCCGATCAGAAACTAACATTCCGAGGGCCCGATCTTA
>CAZXYF010000162.1:3766-7136 GCA_964644705.1 uncultured candidatus Brocadiaceae bacterium
AGTGAAGATTAGAACGGAAAACGTGGCCCCGGAGATAAACCCCATGATCGAACATGTGGTTGACAAAAACAAATAATATCGGTTGACAAAAAGTTGACAACAAACTGTCAACATGATTGTTACGTCAGGTGTGTTCTCCCGCGAAGCGCATTTCAGTGACTGTTTTGTTGTCAGATTATGACGACCCTGGGTAGTGCTCTATCACTTCCGTGACTAATTCATTGACCGTTTGGTAAGTGGTTTCGTAGGGGATGTCGGGGCGTCGTATCGTGACGACCTGGCATCCCTCCTGCCGGGCCGCCGCGATTTTCTCGATCGTCCCCCCCGCTTCCCCGCTGTCCTTTGTGACCAGCACCTTAATGCCGTTCTGGTGGATCTGACGGCGATTGTCCCGGACAGAGAAAGGTCCCCGGGCGCGAATCTGATGGTCGGCATCAATACCGGCGCGAGTGCAGGCTTCCAGGGCGCTGTCCACCGGGAGCACGCGGGCGTAGAGTTCCACTTCGTGCCTCCGCGCCTCGCCGACATACGGGCTCAGGTTGCGGGTGCCGGTGGTGAGTAGTATCGCCTCTCCTTGCTCGCACGCTTCTCGCGCTGCGTCGTCGTGCGTTGCGGCGAACGTCACGTTCGGCCCCGGTTCAATGACCGCCGGGCGCTCCAGTCGCAGACATGGCACATCAGTGGCACGGGCTGCCTCCCGGACGTTGCGTGATACTTCGGCGGCGTAGGGATGGGTGACGTCGAGAATGAGGCCAATGTTGCGGTCCGTGATCAGGGTGCTCAGTTGATCCCGATCGAGCATGCCGCTGCGTCGCTGGATCTTGTTGTGGTCGGGCAGTGACAACGACAGGTCGGTGGCCGTGGAGACCAGCACGGCGTATCCACTGTCGGCCAGCCGTTCCACCACCGGTGCCGTTTCGCTGGTTCCGCCGAGCACGAGTATCACAGGTCATACCCCCGCGGAGTAATCATGAAACCGGCGACTTCCCGGGCGGATTCGTTGCCGATAATGACCGTGCTGCGCATGTTGATCTCCTCCTCCAGCATGGCGTCAAGGGTGGTGATGACAATGTTCTCGTCCTCGCGACCGACGGCGGTTCCGATGCCGACGGGAGTGGAGGGCGGGCGGTGCTGAAGAAATATCTCGCGCGTTCGGGTGAGGTTTTCGGTGCGTTTGCGGCTCCGGGGGTTATACAATACGCAGACCATGTTGGCCTCTGCCACGGCAATCAGCCGTTGCTCGATATCTCCCCATGAAACCAGCAGATCGCTCAGGCTGACACAGGCGAAATCCAGCATCAGAGGAGCGCCGAGTCGGGCGGCCGCGGAACTGGCCGCCGTGACGCCGGGCACGATCTCCACGGGCAGGTCGATGTTCTCGGCCTCGCACATCTCCAGGGCGAGTCCCGCCATCCCGTAAACCCCCGGATCACCGGAGGAAACCAGGGCGACGGTTCGCCCGTTACGCGCCTCGTCGAGCGCGCGCCGACAGCGTTCAACCTCCCCGGTCATCCCGGTGGATATAACGTCGCGGTCCCCGATCAGGTCGCTGATCAGGTCGATGTAGGTGGTGTAGCCGACGACAACGGTGCTCTTTTCGATGGCACGTTCGGCCCGATGCGTACGATCCAGCGGGTCACCGGGGCCTATGCCGACCACAAACAGTTTTCCCGTGCCAGCGCTATCGTCACGGGACCGAATATTGTTTTGGGCAGTATTAATGACGTCCTCCTTCCAGCCAGCAGGGCGGCCGGCTCGCAGACGGCGGGCAGCCCCACTTTGCTCTGGACAAAAGCGGAATGTTCGAATGATTGACAGGTCGATCGGATCTCCGCCGACGATATGAATCGCAGGGGGAGATCCAGCGCATCGGCCGCCTCGCGAAGGCCAGTTTCCTCGGATTTGATGTCAGCGCTGGACAGCAGACGGATCTCGTCGGTGTTTACCTCGGCGTCGTCGCAGGCCCTGCGGGCCGCGTCGATAATCGCATCCGCCGCGACTCCGCGTCGACACCCCACGCCCGCTATGATCGTTTTGCGTGCCTCGGAGGTGGTTGAAATGACCGGTTCGGCGTTCACGATGTTCGCGGTGCGCATGGCCAGCCGATTCGCCCCGCCCTCATGGCCGCTCAGGAGGCTCACCGCCCATCGTCCGGCCACATCAACAACGACCACCGCGGGATCGGACAGCTTGCTTTCCACGTGCGGCGCGACGGCCCGCACTGCGACTCCACTGGGCAGCACGTAGATGAGGCCGTCGTATTCGGCAAAAATCCGTGACGTCAGGTCCAGGACGCTGTCAAACCTTTCGCCGTCGGTTCCGGAGGCGGCGGAGCGGTGGATGAAAACATCCGCGCCGGGCAGGACGCCAGCCAGCTCCTCCACCAGACGCGTGCCCTCGGTGCTGAGGGTTATGAGGGCCGTTTTTTGTATTTCGTTGTGGGGCATGTTTGGTTGCTGGTTGCTGGTTGCTGGTTGATGGTTTTTGGGTTTGTGGGGGCTTTTCTTACTGGTCTTCGCCTTCGCGGAAGCCGTGAGTGAAGGTGGCGTCATACAGTTTGGACGACGCTTCCGGTTCGGTGAGTGCCTCGCCCACCAGGATGAGGGCCGACCGGGTGATATCGGCCTCCTGCGCTTTCGTCGCGATGTCCTTCAGCGTCCCTCGCAGAACCTGCTGATCGGGCCAGGATGCATGGTAAACGACGGCCGCGGGACAGGTTTCCCCGTAGTGGGGGATCAGTGTTGTTGTGACCTCATCAACTTTGTGGATGCTGAGAAATATGCAGAGCGTCGCCCGGCTGGCGGCGAGTTTCTCCAGACGCTGGGGTTCGGGCATTGGCGTGCGGCCGCTGGTGCGGGTGAGGATGATCGTCTGGGAGATTTCCGGAGCGGTGAGTTCGGAGGGCAGAGCCGCGGCGGCGGCCTGAAATGAGCTGACTCCCGGAACCACCTCACAGGGGATGTCCCGTTTGTTCAGTTCCCGAATTTGTTCCCCGATCGCACCGTAGATCGACGGATCGCCCGAGTGCAGCCGGACCACCTCTGCGCCATCGGCATGCCGGATGCGGCAGACCTCGATGATATCCTCCAGATCCATCTCCGCGGAGTCGTGTCGTTCCGCGTCCGTCGGGAGGTGATCAAGCACCTGCTGGTTCACGAGGGAACCGGCGTAAATGCAGCACTGGCAGTTCTGGAGTAATTGCTTGCCGCGGAGCGTCAGTAACTCTGGATCGCCCGGGCCGGCACCGACGAAGTATATCATGGTTTTGTCTCTTTTGATTTTATGGAAAAGTTGTGGACTCAGTGGACCTGGTGGCAGTGCTGTCCAAAACGTTCAAAAATGCGTTTTCAAACGGGCTCTCCGGTGACTT
>CAZXYF010000163.1:0-7111 GCA_964644705.1 uncultured candidatus Brocadiaceae bacterium
CGAGGCTGTCCACAAGCGCGGTAGGGTACATAAAAATGGAGCGGGTGAAGGGATTTGAACCCTCGACAATCAGCATGGCAAGCTGACGCTCTTCCACTGAGCTACACCCGCTCAACTACTAATTACGATACAGATTCATCTCGTGGCTGTCAAGTTTGGTCGATACATCATCGCAAGGCACTCGTTTTTATGTCCCCTTCGCGCGGGCCGATGGATAGCCCGAAGGCCCCTAAATCCCGTTTGATTATAATTCCGTTCCCGCAGGAATCGTTGTATTTTTCGGGATAACCACCAACCCATCCCGGACGGAATACTTTTCGGTATCCAGATGATCGGGGCGCGCTCTGGATCGTATGGTAACATTACGACCTACCCGTGCATTTTTGTCAATGATACAGTTTTCCAGGACGCAGCCTTCGCCAATTCCCACCGCCGGCCGATCAAGGTGAGCATTGTGCGGGCTTTCCCCCTCCGATTCATAAAAGTCCTGTCCCATAATCACCGAGTTTTTCACTTGCACATCCGAACCCAGCCGGGCACGTAGCCCGATCACTGATTGTTCGATCGATGCGGCTTCTATGCGGGAACCCGCGCCAATGAGGGAATTGCTGACGTGGCAATCATTCACGCGCGGCGGCGGCAGAAAACGCGGGTGGGTATAGACCGGCGATTGTTCAACGTAAAAATCAAAAACAGGGTCCGGCCGCGTCATCTGAAGATTGGCCCGATAAAAACTTTCGATCGTGCCGATGTCCTCCCAATAACCGTCAAAACAGTGGGCATGAACATCGAGCGTTTGCAGGCATCGCGGTATAATGCCCGACCCAAAATCATCGCAGTCGGGATTCGATTCGAGGATGTCGATGAGCGCTTCCGTGTCGAACAGATAGATCCCCATCGACGCCAGATACGGGCGTTTCTCCGATGATCCGGGGATTCGTTCCGGGTGGGACAACTGGAACGCAGAGTTGAGCTGGCCGGGATCGGGTTTTTCCGCAAAATCAATGATCGATCCGTCGTCGTCCCGTTTGACAATTCCCAGATCACTGACCTCATTTGCCGGGACGGGCAGGCAGCTGATGGTGGCATCGGCGCCGCTGCTGCGATGTTTTGCCACGAGCCGGCGATAATCCATGCGGTAGAGCTGATCCCCACTGAGAATCAGCACGTGGGGCATATTCTGCTCGGCCACAAAATGCAGGTTCTGTCTCACAGCATCGGCGGGGCCCTGATACCACTCATCATCGGAGTAGGTCTGTTGCGCGGGCAGGATCTCCACCCACCCGTCGGTGAAAACGTCGAACTTATAGGTGTTGGCAATGTGGCGGAGCAGTGATTCGCTGTTGAACTGAGTCAACACATACATCCGGCTGATACCGCTGTTCAGGCAGTTGGATATCGGGATATCGATCAGCCGATACTGGCCAAGCAGAGGAACGGCGGGTTTGGCGCGGTCACGCGTCAGGGGGTAGAGGCGAGTGCCGCGTCCTCCTCCGAGAATAACGCTCAGCACGTTCAGCATCTGCCACGGCGTGTCCATTTCAGGTCCCGGCATGTTTTGCCCTCTTCACCTGTTGTTTCGCGATTTCATCGACCACCGTGTTCTCCGAGCGATCGACGTGTTCAACGTCCCATTCATCAAACCGTTCCAGCAGTTCCATACTTTCCGCATGCAGTTCCTGGAGGCGGGCGTTGCGCACTTTATACTGGCCGTTGATCTGGCGGACCAGCAGCTGGCTGTCCGACAGCACCCGGATGGAGGATATATCCATATGCGCCGCCCGCCGCAACCCCTCCATCATCGCGAGATATTCGGCCACATTGTTCGTCTCTTCCCCGATCGAGCATCCCCACTGGTGAATCTCGTTGCCCTGCCGATCGAATAACGCCATACCGATACCGGCGGGTCCGGGATTGCCGCTGGCGGCACCATCGCAACGGAGAACGGCTTTATCCGGAACCTCAAGATCCTCCGCATCATTGTCACCAGCATCCAGAACCGGAGCCAGCTGGCCACTTTCAATGGACTGTCGCAACCGGAGGAAAAGGTTATCCACCTCCTCGCGCTCGATCTCCGGGACGCGTTCATACAGCTCCTCCCACGAGATCGATTGGTAAACTGTCATCAGCAGTTCCGCATCGTCCACGATTCATCCTCCATCCAGAGCACAACTTTGTTGCGGGGTTACGGTAGTTGGTAGATGTGGTGGCCGAACTGGCAGGCCCCCGGACTGGTGGAGTCGAAAATGTCGGGGGTCAGGCCCGTCTTTTGACTGTATCGGCTGGCCACCTCGGCGACAAGCTCATCGGCATCTTCGTCCGCCAGCACCGCCACGGTTCCGCCGGATCCGCCACCCGTGACCTTTGCGCCGTATATGCCGCGTTCCGGCCCATATTCGCGAGCCAGTCGCACCAGCAGGTCCGTCTCCTCGCATCCCAGACCACAGTTCCAGCTGTAGGAACAGTGGCTGGCATACATCAGGCCGCCGGCCTCAACAAGGGCGGTGCGATCACCGGACCGGGCCCGTTCCATGCAGTCAATGAACTCCTGGACGCGGTAGTTTTCGAAAATGGGATGTTCCGTTCCCAATCGCACCCGGTATTCTTTCCCCGGGTTCACCGAGGTCACATCATCGGTGGTTTCACCGTATTTATCCAGGAATTGTTCTCCTCGCATGAGGTCGGGGAGGAGGTCCCGGTATTTCTCCCGGTATTCCGACGGGCTGATGTTGCACAGGTACTGATCTGCATCGGTTACTGTGTCCCCGCTCTCTTTCTTTGCATCGAGAATCATCCTCAATCCCATGAAGGCACTCACACGGGCATCGGTGTATGGGTCTCCGCCCACGCTGTGTTCCACGTGACTGCTGATTCCGTAGATTCTCACCTCTTCCGGCACCTCATGATGCCCCAGAACATCGCATGGCTGACAGCGGAGTGCCAGAAGTTTGCCCTCCTGGCCCAGAGCGCTGGTGACCTGATCCATGATCCCGCAGGGCGCCCCTACAACACGATTTTCCACCACCTGGGCAAGTGCTCCCAGCCGTTCTCCGGACATGTCATGGTCCAGCCCACCGGAAATTGCGTGCATGGCGGTCACTTCCAGCGCGGCACTGCTCGCCACCCCGACTCCGACCGGCACGTCCGACCAGAGTAACAGGTTGGCACCTGTTTTGAGCTGGAGACCCTCCTCACGCTCAAGCACCGGGATAGCGCCCAGGATGTAGGCGGCCCAGCGCTCCTCCTCGGGGGTGGTTAGATGTTCTCTGGCGGTGGGATAGTCAACAGGTCCGTCACCATCCCGCAACCCATCCAACCCGATGCGCACGTCGCACGGTTCGCCCAGCTGTTCCAGCCAGGTGCTTCGAACCCGCAGTTGACCGTCTTCGCGGGGCTGAAACCCGACGACGGAGGCACGTCCCAGCGTGCCCTCAAACACCACCGATCCGCTGTAATCGGCCACCCCACCCATCAAGTCGATCCGGGCGGGCCCCCGGGACACCGTGATCGGGGTGCCGGGAGCGAAGAAATCCTCACCCTTCTCGGATAAGTAGGTTTCGAAGGGGGTGAGGAGGGATTCGTTCCCTGCGTGATTTTCTTCCATTGTGGGATCGTCCATCATCTCTGCTCCTGTTCATACGGTAAACTGAACGGAATTTACCAGTCAGCCCGTTCTGCAAAACTGTAATACCGGTCGTGTCCTACAATCATGTGATCAATAACTTTGATTCCCATTAATTCTCCGACCTCCCGCAGCCTTTTCGTCAGCTGCCGGTCCTGCGGGCTGGGCGCCGGATCGCCGCTGGGATGATTGTGGATGAACAATACGGCATGGGCGCTCTCCTTGACCGCCATTTTGAAAACCTCTCGCGGATGCACAACGCTTTCGTTCAGTGAGCCCACCGATACCTCATGTTCCCGGATGACCTGATGCCGGGTGTTGAGCAGAAGGGAGAGGAATACTTCCTGCTGTTTGTCCGCCAGGCGTTCGCGAAAGTGTTTGAATACCTGGCGGCTGCCCTTGATTTTCATTTCTGGATCGAGCCGTCCGGCCGACAGCCGGCGTCCGAGTTCAAACCCGCTGCGGATGCGCGCGATTTTCGCCGGTCCGATGCCTCGAATTGTGTTGAGCTCCTCATTGCCGGCCCCCGCTATGCCTCCAAGACTGCCGAAGGTGGCCAGTGACTCGCGTGCCAGATCCAGCGCCGTGGACTCGCTGTGTCCGCCGCCAATCATGATGGCCAGCAATTCCGCGTCGGTCAACTCGTCCGCGCCCAGTTTGAGCAGACGTTCACGTGGTCTCTCCGTCTCGGGAAGATCCTTCATCCGCGGCGATCGGGAGGCGTAATCGCACTCTTCTCGAACGGGGCAGCGGGTACAGCGCGGCGTTTCCACGCATGTGCCGTCAGGATGGTCCCCATCGGTAAACCTCATCAGAACCGCGTGGATTTTTGCGGGGTCCATATCGTTGGCCTGCGCCATTTCCGTGCCGGCCAACAGCACGCGCAGTGTCCCCTGCTCATCGCTGTGCGTGGAGGGGACGGTTCCGAGCCGGCGGAACAATCGAACCAGTCGGGTACTGTCCCAGCGCAACGGCTCGTTTTCATGGAGATTCGTCCCCATGCAGTCGCCTACCTCCTCCTCTATGGCTCGAAAGACTGAGCCATAGGGGATGCCATCCCGTTCCGCCATGGTTTGTTCACTGTTGTTCACGAGTCCGAATGGAAAGCCTGAATTCTGTAAACAGGTTCATAGTCGAGATTGATGTGATCCCAGCCGGGACGGTCGCGGGGCTGAAAAGCACGCTCAGGAATATGCTTGTTGAAAGTGGGATCATCCAGTCGCAGTTCAATGCGATATCCCACCATCGGCCGTAGAACAATTAGCTGAAACGGAAAATTCACCTCCCCCACCCGGACGTAATCGTCGAACACCACCTCAGTATTAACCTGGCCGAAAAAATTATACATTTTTATGCGGCTTAGATGCAGATCACGCCGGTCCACATACACCTGACGGATGAGCTGTCCGGAAATGAACACATCATAACGATAATGTTCGTCCTCCAGAACCATTTTCGTGTTCTCCCAGGTCATACCCAGCCACTCAGGGGCCGCGAACCAGAGCATCGCTTCGGAGGGGTGTATCAATTGTGGCAGGCGGTTATAGGCGGCCTGGCTTCCGGTTACGACCTCCCGGGTGTCCGGTATTTCCAGCCAGAAATAATCCGTCCCGGCCCGCAGCGAAAAGATCTTCTGGCCCAGTTTCTCGGTTCGCAGCCAGATGCCCGGACGACGGCTGTCGAAGGCGAGAATGCCGCCGAGCGATGGCATATCGTCCCATGCTCCGTCCCGTTGCGCCGACATGTAGAGGGAGATGTCGGTGTCCACAACGGTGTGGAATCGGTGTGTGTCCTGACGTATCTGATTGATGACCCGGGAGGAGGGAATAGGTGGAGGAACGGGTTTCCGTGCAATCCCCAGCATGCCGCAACCTGGCAGTAAGGCGGCCAGAAAGAGCAAAACCAGCACACGCATCGCCGCGAATACCCGCGCGAATTCCATTTGTTGTCCGCCCCGGTCAAAAGGATAACTTTGCCTACCAGTGGATTTATACAATTAAACCCCAACTGCCCGTTCGGACCGATGATTATAAGCTTCGTCGGGAGGTTTGCGCAATGGCAAAAGATGTCGCCCCTGACGACTCGTGAGATCTTCGGGGGGGACGCATCCCGTCACGCGTGGATTCCCCCGCCGTCTTTTAAGGCCCCCCGCAAAACCAGCGATCACCGGCCCGCACCGCGGCGGTGCCAACCACTGTAAGCGACTTGATCAGGACGATCGGGTCATATACAGGAGCTCAATCGGGCGGAGGAGCGGTCGTTTCTCTCTCCACCAGCTTCGTATCCAGCATAATCTTTTCCCGCGGCCTGTCCTTCTCCGCCCCTTCCATCTTCTGCAAAAGAGCCGTCACCGAGCGTCGCCCGATCGAGCGCAGGGGAACTTTCATGGTGGTCAAGGAAGGATAACACATGGTGGAGATCTCCGTGTCATCGAACCCGATGATGCTCACGTCGTGGGGCACTCGTTTGCCCGCCTGCTGGAGTGCCTGCATCACGCCGATGGCAATCTGATCGTTGTGGGCCAGTATGGCCGTCGGGGCCAGCTCCTCCCAGTCATCCTCGAGCCATTCCTGCATCCGTTTACGGGCGATATTCGTAAATCCTTTAGCATCCCCTTTATCCACGCATTCCCGGTGGAGTTCCGGGCGGGGCTCAATCCCCGCCTCGCGAAGTGCTGCCTGGTATCCCGCGTGACGTCGTTCTCCGTACTGATTATCGGTCAGAAAATACAGCGAGGCGATGCGTCGATGCCCCAGTTCGATCAATCGCCTCGTTGCCTGCCGCCCACCACAGTATTCGTCGGCCACCACGGAGATCTCCGTCGGGTGGTCGTACATCACACATACTCTGGGGGTACCCCGGAGCGGTTCCGGCAATTCTCCGGGGAGTGGGGGAGCGATCACGACGCCATCAATGCTGTCCCATGACTTCTCGCTCGGGAGATCCGGCATCAGCATCATGTCCACGTCGTTCTCACTGGTGCCATTTCTGATGCCGTGAATACATTCCAGCCAGTAACCGCTCGCGACTCCAAAACTGGTTCCCCAGCAGCCAATAACCCGTCTGGAGGCAACGTTTTCAGAGTCCGCCACATAGACACCGCTACCGCGTACACGGCGAACCAGATCCTCCTCCTGAAGCCGATCATAGGCTCTGTTGATGGTGCTTGAAGCGAGGCCGGTGGTCTTCTCCAGTTCCACGAACGTGGGCAGGCGATCCCCCGGACTCAGCTGGCCGGATATGATTTGTTCTTTGAGATTCCGGGCGAGATCCGCCGCCCCGTTTATAGGGGCCACTACTGGTTCGGTTGTGCTCATATATCTTTTTCTCCCGTTTTATAAACACGCCTCATCTGAAGGCTCATCAACGTTTCTTACAACAATTTTTATCCTGCGTCGTGCGGCGCTGCCGTAATTGCCGTAAATATTCAGTGGACCACGTGCGTTTTGTGATACCCTACTTGCCGGGCTTGTCCCGGTAGGGGCGTAC
>CAZXYF010000164.1:0-7059 GCA_964644705.1 uncultured candidatus Brocadiaceae bacterium
GATTATGTTGATGGCTCCAGCGCCCTGCCAGAAGGCCCTATCGTTTGGCGTGGTATGCCTGCTGTAGTGCACAGGTACGCCCCTACCGCGACAAGCCCGGCAAGTAGGGCATCACAAAACGCACGTGGTTCACCGAAACCTTACACTTTTGGAGGCGCACAATGGCGCGTAATTCCACTCTACATGTTAAATTAGATGAATCCACGGACGATCATTTGTATCGGCTGGCTAAAAAACGGGGGGTGAGCAAAAGCGAATTGGTGCGGGAAGCTATTTCAGCCTGTTACCAGACGACGTTTGATGATCTTCCTCTCCGGCAGCAGCGAGCGCTCGCCGCATACGAGGGCGGTTTCATCAGTCTGGGGCGACTGGCGGAGGCTATGGGTATGCATGTTCTGGAATTACGGGATTGGCTGAAGAGACACGATGTGCCCATGAACAGCAGATTCGGTCAGCAGGATGTTACCAATGCCTGAGGCAGCCTATTTTTTTGACACCGTTACGTTGAGCAATTTCGCGTTGGCGGATGCACTGGAGTTGCTTCTTTTTCGTTATCGGGATCGTCTGAAGATAACCGATGAAGTTCTCGATGAAATTGTTGAAGGGGTGGCGGCGGGCTACTCAGAGTTAGGTGATGTGGTCGAGGTGACCGAGGAAGAAGGGGATTTGCCCGTGCAGCTCAGCACCAGAGAGCGACGGTTGCTGTCTGAAATTGTAGGAGATCTGGGGCGTGGTGAAGCTTCTTGCGTGGCCGCTGGCTTCCACCGAGGTGGAGTTGTGGTTACAGATGATAAAGCAGCGCGCGATTGTTGTTCGCGGCGGGACATTCCCTTTACCGGTACGATCGGCATTTTGAAGGCGATGTGTCTTGAGGGCCAGTTATCCGTGGATGAGGCCGATGATGTACTGGGGAAGATAATTGCCGGGGGTTTTTATTCACCCGTTCGGCGAATACGGGATATTATGTAGTCTCACCGGTCCTGAGAGAATCATCATTTTTTGTTATACTTTTTTTGTCCGATGGGCCCTCTTATTTCATTCAGCTCCTGCTGAATCACTCGGGGCAAGTGCTCTGGGATCAGGGATTTTCATGGAAGAATATGATCAGATCATCGTGGGGGCGGGTATCACGGGTCTCACTGCCAGTCTTCTGTTGGGGCTGCAGGGGAACCGCGTGCTTCTGGTCGAGGAGAATGAGTGGCTTGGGGGTTCGGTGGCTCGATTCCGGCGCTCCGGGATCCCTTTCGACGTTGGGTTCCATTTCACCGGTGGGTTTGGTGATGGAAGATTCGGCATGCTCGGCGATATGCTTCGGGTACTGGGGATCCGTGATCGGTTCCAGCCGATCTTTTATCCGGAGAACTGTTCACATGAAGTGGCCTTCACCACCAGCGATACATCCTACAGCATACCGCAGGGAATTAGGCCGCTGCGCCAGAAACTCAAAGCTGATTTCCCCTCGGAGAAGGCCGGGATTGATGACTATTTTGATCGGTTTATGTCGGTATGCAACCGGACGGCTTCGATGAATGTCCAGAGTATCGGTCAACAACCGCCTGTCATGGATGAGGATTATCTCACGCTTCAGGATGTTCTCGACGAGCACCTGAATAATGAGGTTTTGCAGGCCCTGTTATCCTCCTACTGCACCTGCCATGGCACTGCGCCCGACACGGTTCCCTTTTCCTCGCATAGCCGCGTGACGGCCGGAATGCAGGAATCCACAGCCTCCGTGGTGGATGGTGGAGCGGCTTTTGTTGATGCCTTCAAGGATGCTCTGAACACCGTGGCGGTGGATGTTCGGTGCGGAAGCACCATCGAGTCTCTGGAGAAGATATCTGATGGCCGGGTGGGAGAGTTCGTCCTTTCCAGTGGCGACACTGTGAAGGCGGATGCATGTTTGTTCACGATCAACCCGAAGAAAGTTCTGGAAACGTTGCCCGATGAGCACCTCACGCCGGCTTTCCAGAACCGTATTGACGATTTTGAGCCGACGCTGGGGTTTTTCTCCCTGTTCGGCCGGATGAAACGTGGCCCAGAGGACATACCTGAGGCCTCGCCGATTCGTACCCTGTTACCCGGAACCGATTTTAACCGGATGATGCAACCGGTCGGACCGGAAGATGGCCCGACGGTGGTCATCTTCTCGAAGGAGTGCGTTGATGGTGAGCCCGTTCAGTCAGTGGTTGTTCTGGAAGTAAGTTTTTTCGAACGTGTTCAAAAATGGGAGGATAGCCTGACGGGGCGCCGCGGAGATGAATACGCGGAGTATAAAACCCGGCGTTGTGAGCGGGTGGTGGCGAATCTGGCATCCGTCTGGCCGGAATTCGCCACCGATTTTGAGCTGTTGGACAGTGCATCCATGCTCACTTTCCGGGACTATCTGAACAATCCCTTCGGAGCAGCTTATGGGATTCAGCAGAAGGTGGGACAGTTCAATCTGGTTGGCAAACTGCCGCTGGTGAATCTCTACGCCGCGGGCCAGAGCGCACTGTTGCCCGGGGTGGTGGGGGCGATGGCATCAGCTTTCGTGGTCTGCAGGTCGCTTATTGGCAAGACTCGTCTCGAGGAGTTTATCGAAAAACAATTATGTCATTGAAACGCGTCGTTATTACTGGAATGGGAAGTGTCAGTCCGTTGGGCTACAGCGTCCCGGAGATGATGGACGGATTGTCTGCGAACAGAAGCGCGGTCCAGCGTATGGATGAGTGGAAACGCGAGGGTCTGCAGAGCCGGCTGGGGGCACCTCTGACCATGAAAAATGAGCGGGATATCCCCCGTCGGGCGCGGAGGACCATGAGCCCGATGAGTATTTACGGTGCCCAGGCCAGTGATCAGGCCCTGGCAGATGCGGGAATTCACCGGGACGAGGTGGAGGGAATGCGTCGGATGGGTTGCGTGATGGGACACACGACCGGCAGCCCGATCACGATCGACGAATCGTATGAGATGCTGGCCGAGCACGGGAATTTCGCCATGCTGGGGGCATCGGAGTTTTTCCGCACCCTGTCCCATACGGTGACGCTCAATGTGGCCAACTATCTCGGCATACGGGGCTGTGTTCTGGCCACATCGTCGGCGTGTGCATCGGGTTTGCAGGCGGTGGGGACCGGGGCCGATTTGATACGTCTGGGGCGGCAGGACATGATGCTCTGCGGCGGGGCGGAGGAACTGCACGAAACCGTTGTCGGCTCCTTTGATCTGCTGTATGCCACATCGGTGGACTACAACGACGATCCCACCAGCACTCCGCGACCTTTCGATCGTGATCGGGACGGACTGGTCTGCGGAGAGGGGGCAGGTGTTGTGCTTCTGGAAAGTTACGAACATGCCGTTGAGCGTGATGCGCATGTTTACGGCGAGGTGCTGGGATACCATACGTGTGGCAGCGGGACGCACGTCAGCCAGTCCGATCAGGAGTCCATGACAGAGTGTATGCTGGAGGCGCTGGAACAGGCGCAGATGGAACCCGAGGACATAGACTATGTCAATGCCCATGCCACGGGAACCCGGCAGGGAGACGCGGCGGAGGCTGAAGCTGTCGGGAATGTTTTTGGGGATCAGGTTCCCGTGAGCAGTTTGAAAGGGCATCAGGGGCACACGCTGGGCGCGTCGGGCTCAATCGAACTCATCGCATCGCTGGAGATGATGCGACGGGGGGAGCTGTTGCCAACACGGAACCTGGAGAACGTCGCCCCGGATTGCCAGGGACCGGATTACGTGCGGGAAAAACGCGAGGGTGAGGTGGGCTGCATCATGAAAAACAGCTTCGCCTTCGGCGGGATCAATGCAGCGTTGGTGTGCGTTGCGATCTGAGAGGCGATGTCTTACCTCAGCCTGTGCCACTGAAACCAGAAAATTATCTCGCCTGAGAGGACCGAGCGGCCAGTTCATCAGTTACTGCGCTGAGCACTTCCTCCTGATTGAGTCCGGTTGTATCCACTGTGATATCGGCCCAGCGCCGGTAGAGTGGCTGGCGTTCCCGATAGAGGTCCTCAAGCGATTGGCCCGGCATCATGACCACGCCGCGGTCCCCCACATCCTGCACCCGTTTCTCGATCAACTGCAAGGGAGCGTCAAGATGGGCGACGATTCCGTTCCCGGCCAGGTGTTTCATGGCGGCATCGCTATAAACGACGCTTCCACCGGTAGCGATGATCGCGTTTTCATCGGAAATATGCAGGACATATCGTTCCTCCAGTTCGCAGAACTTCTCACGCCCAGCCTCCTGGATGATTTGTTGAAGGGAACGGTTTTCCTGCGATTGGATGACCACATCGGTGTCGATGAAATCGCGGTTCAAGACCTTCGCCAGCAACACACCAACCGTGCTCTTGCCGACGCCCGGCATGCCGATAAGGATGAGGTTTGTATCCTGTTTGATGTAATTCAATATTCCCACCTCGATTCATTTGCGCCGGCCTCCTGTATGGCGGGGACGAGCACTTCGGTCACCACGCCTGCTCCATTCAGTCGGCCGTGTCCCCGGCAGACGGCGCTTAACGACTGGGAACCGCATCCGTGGTGCGTGATGTCTCCCCACACCTCCCGTGCCAGCTGGAAATGCGCAAGACCCTGGTCAAGGGCGCGAATCATAAGTTCTTCCTCTTTTTCAACCAGACCGCGGAGCATGATCAGCAGTGGGCTGGGGGCGGGAGCACCATTCTCGTCCAACCAGTCGGGTTTATCTCCGCGCATACCCATCATTCGGTCCACGCATCGGTCCTCCGGTTCCGGCACAATGGTGAGTTCTTCGACCGGGCGGAACGCCTCTTGGGCCACTTCAGTCACGGCGTCGTCATAGCGTTGCGAGTGGGCGATGGTGCGATAACGCCGAATGGTGCCGTGGACCTGCCATGCGATAGGACTCGCCAGTTCCTGAGCCGCCACATCCAGAATCTTTTGCGCTGCGTACAGAAAAGCGTCATTCCCGGTATGCGTCCAGAGGGAGAGCAGGGCGTCAGGATGGGCGGAGGCAATGAGATTTTCCGCTCGCGGCAGCAGTGATTCCAGATCGTCGGGCGCCGCTCCAGCGAAGGATCGATACGTGTCCTCATCCTCTCCTTCCAGCTTTTTCACCGGTCCGGTGGCGTCGATAGCGGCGGGTAAACCATCGTGGTTGTTGATGGCGTTTGCCCAGAGCTGGCCGTGCTGACTGGCCAGAGTGAGATACCGATCTTTTCCCGTCATCTCATAAGCCAGCAGGGACAGGCGAACCAGTCGGATGTGGTCGGGCAAATTGCAGGTCGGATCACCGACGAATTCTGTGCCCAGGTATATTGAGCGAAAAAGACCCGTCTCGTAATCAAACCATTCCGGAATGTCGTCCACCCAGTTCCCGACGTGTTCGGCCGCATCTTCCAGTTCACGCACCGTTTCATCGTCGTTGGGTTGAACTTCCCAGAGCGCACGCAGGAAAATATCAAAATGCTCGGTGCCGTGGTGGGCTTCCTGCTTCCGCCAGTAGCCGTGGTGCCATTGGTCGGTCTCATCAAAATGAGCCCGTGCCTGGTCGCGGTAGTCCTGCATGAACCGGATGGCCGCTTCGTCGCTGGTAACATCGATGTAGGGGATCCACGAGGTCATGAATGTTCCGCCATCATGGGAATCCGATGAAAAACCATCAGGGTATTCCTGTCGCACACAGTATATCCAGTCGCCAATAGCTTCGAGAAAGCGGTCGATAGCATGTTCATAGCTGCGTGAAGACGTGACCTGTGTCGTGTGGTTTTCAGCCATGATACTTTGTTCCGTAGAGTAATGTGTAATGATCGGTAATTGCTCACAGCACCATGAAAGTAGTGTAAAACGTCTCGTGCCGCAAGAGAGAGGAGAGTAGATTGGATGGGGCAAATAACCCTATTATAATGAAATGGATATTCGCGGATTTCTTTCCCGCGCAAATGATCAGATTCCGCATGTTGAGACAGATAATGCGATCCGTTTTACAGAAACCGTGAGGGAGGAAAATGGAACAGCGACTCAAACAGAAAAATGCCATCGTTACCGGAGGCAGCCGGGGAATTGGTTATGCTATTGCAGAGGAATTTGCGCAGCAGGGCGCTGGAATCACCCTTCTGGCCCGCACAGAGGAAAATCTGGTATCCGCCCGGCAGGAGCTGGTGGAACAAGTTCCCGAGGCAGAAGTTCTGACCGCGCCGGCGGACGTCACAGATCGTCAGACACTCGACGAAGAAATTCGCAAGGCCATCACACGGATGGGCCACGTGGATATACTGGTCAACTCAGCGGGGATAGCCGGCCTGGGGAAGATTGACGAAATGGCGCCGGAGGAATGGGAGCGGATGGTTGAAGTGAATCTGATCGGAGTATACAACTGTTGCCGCGCGGTCTGGCCGCATTTCAAGGGACGCCGGACGGGAAGCATAATCAATCTCTCCAGCGGATCGGGGCGTCGTGCGCACGGCGGCTGGTCGGCATACTGCGCCAGCAAATACGGCGTGATGGGATTGACGAATTCACTGCAGAAAGAAGGACGGCCACACGGCATCCGCTGCAACGTGATTTGCCCGGGGCCCACCGATACCGATCAGCGTCGCCAGAACTTCCCGGACGAAGATCCCTCGACTCTCATGCAGCCGGAACACGTGGCGGAAACTGCGGTGTTTTTCGCCAGCGAGGAGTCGCGCTGGGTCAGCGGCCCGGGGCTGGACGTGCGCCGTGAACCAATCTAACCGATGGATTGAGTGGCCCCTATCGTTTTGCGTGATACGTTTGCTTTAGTGCACAGATACGCCCCTACCGGGACAATCCCGGCAAGTAGGGCATCACAAAACGCACGTGGTTCACTGTATGTCCCAGCGGAGGAAGAGTTCGGAACCGACGACTGATTGTTCAGGGTTTTATTTCCACGCCGAGGTCCCGGCAGAAATGAACCAGGTCTCTCCATCCCGATTCCGCTATCCACCGCAGCACGGGCAGTTTCAGAGCTCCTGATCCGTTGGAAAATACGGTGATCCCCAATTCGCAAAATAGCCGGGCCAAACATCCGGTGTTTCCTGAGCGCTTCTGCAAAATTGTTCTAAGGTTTTTGCGAGT
>CAZXYF010000165.1:0-7051 GCA_964644705.1 uncultured candidatus Brocadiaceae bacterium
CTGACCATACGATACAGCAATGTACGATATGGAAACCTTGGGAAACTTATGCAAGCCCGCTCAGCTTGAAAAGTAAACTTTATCGCTGAAACTCCGAAACCGGAACCGGCTCTATATCAAAGTCAGGTTCCCAGTTCGAAGAGTGTGAATACAGTTGGTCCGCATTGTCTCGGGTGATGCGCTGGATTGCCGCGTCGCTGTGACCGTCCTGGTGCAACTGCTCCACCACGCGCACCAGCGCCAGAGGATCCGACACCCCCCAGTCTGCCGATCCGGCGACGATGATGTTCTCGGAACCGTACTGCTCCACAATGGACGAAACACGTTGCGGATCCAGCTTCGAATACGGATACACGGTGAGGCCGCAGTAACAGTCCGTTCTGGAGCTCACCCTGATGCTTTCCTCATCGTTGTGATCAATGAGAATTCGCTCCTGCGCGACACCTTCCTCCCGGATGATCTCCGTTATAATCTCCGCCCCCTCCGTCTTGGGTTCATGGGGTAAATGGATAATCACGGGCATACCCCGTTCATCGGCCATGCACAACTGACGACGGAAGGCCGCGATCTCATTATCGGTGTTCTGGTTGAGACCAATCTCCCCCATGGCCACGCATCGGGGATGGTCCAGATATTCTTCCATCCCACTGATCACCTTATCGGCCAATTCAGCGTTATCGGCTTCTTTGGGATTCATTCCGATGGCCGCATAGTGATCAATCCCAAACCGGGCGGCCCGAACGTTCTCAAACTCCAGCAACTGGCGGAAATAATCGAAAAAAGTGCCCGGGTATCGCCGATTTGTTCCCAGCCAGAATGATGGTTCCACGCAGACGCGGATTCCGGCCTCGAACATGGCCTGGTAATCGTCGGTTGTTCTGGAATACATATGAATGTGTGGCTCGATCATGAGCATGGATACCATCCTCCACCTATTCAAAAAGTCATCTGCAAACACGCAGTGAAGAGGAGGCAGCCGGAACTGGGGAGAAATTCCTCCAGTTCCGCCGCCACTTCACTCTCCCGTATCTGTCCCCGGACCTACTGTAGATCGATCGCCTCCTCCATCGCCATCAACGAATAAGCGGTCACCAGCTCCGGTATTTTCTCCATCCAGCGGCCGCTTTTGTCGTTTTTCCAGCTACCGTTCTCGCGCTGGAGTTCAAGCAGTCGATCAACAAGTTCCGTCCGCCATTTGTGCTCATCTCCGCCGGCATCCACCAGCGTGTTCTGGCCGTATGCGTCAAGACACTTCCCGATCGCCTGAAAATAGTAATACAGGCCCTGCTGGCCCACGCCGGGATTTTTGTGTAACGTCCAGTTTCTGCTGACCCATTCAAAAGCTTTCTGAACGCGGGGATCGCTGCGCTTAACTCGCGCATAAATCAAGCTTTTCAATCCCGCGTAAGTAATGCTTCCGTAGCTGCGCAATCCACCGGTTTCTGTTTTTCCCGCTTTGCTTTCGTCCGGCCGGTAGATGAAACCACCATCTTTATTCTGACAGCGCTTCAGATATTTGATTGCTTTGTCATAAGCCAGCTGGGTCTCGCGACGACATGGTCCCTTCGGCAATTCCCCTTTGCTCTTCTTTTCCGCAATCGCGGACTTCTTCTGTTTCTTGCGCCATGCTTCCTCCAACACGTGGAGCGCCGTGAGAGCGAACTGGGTATTGGACATATCCGCGCGGTGCATCTTCGGGCTGTCGCCCTGTTTCTCATATCCCCAGCCACCGTACTGTGGATCCTCTTTGCCTATGTCCTCGCTTTCATCGGCCTGCGCGTCCAGTAGAAAACGACGTGCCGCCGCGATGCGTTCCTGATCTTTGGGCAGATCCGCCTCCTGAAGTGCCACCACGCATATACTGGTGGAATAACTGGCGTAAAATTCATCATATATACCACCGTTGTCCTTGCACTTTTCACGGATGTAGTTCAGAGCCTTCTTCACCGTTTTACTTTTAACCCCGAACTCTTTGCGTCCGCTGCGAAGCATAGCCGTCGCAACCAAACCCGTAATAGCGGGATGGTCCCGCCAGGAGCCATTTTTCTTCTGTTTGCCCTTCAGATATTTCAGTCCCCGACGTATTCCTGCCTTCGCCTCCAGTCGCAGGGATTCGCTTACACCGGAATCATCCGAACGCACCGGCCCCACCGCTCCCAGCAGCATGAGCCCGAAAATTACAACTCCCGCCATCAACGCTTTCTCTTCCACAAACCTGATCTTAAACATATTCTTCCTCCGTTAATTGTGCGAAACAAAAGTATCGGACAGATCGTTATCCGGATAATATTACAACTCACTTTTCGCTCCCACCACAGTAACCTCATGGGAGGTGTTTCCTTGAGCTTTCGTGCTCCTGCGCCCTGTCAAAATCCGTGTCCCGGGCGCCACTTTCATACAACATACCCCCCCACCCTCTTCCATTCCATTCAAATATACTTTCAACACACAAGTCAATTCAGCCTCATTGACACTCCCCCCTGAAGGATCCCACGCTGGCAGTATGATCAGCAGTCCTTCTGCCTGCGTCCCTGTATTATGCAATCATCATACCACACTATACAGGCGCGGGAAGAGGCCCTTAAACGGCTCTCAGGTGAGCGCACCCAACAATGGGCAAACGCCGCCGAACATTAACAGTTCGGCGTTGCACAAATATTGTGCAACAAGTACACTACCATTTACTGGTGACGCCGTTTCCCCCGGAGCTCAGTGCTGCCCAAAACGATTACAAACGGTTTGATTTAGCTGCGCAGAGGGCAACGCCGCCGCTGCGGGGACAAAGATCCACACATGCCCCATCGTTATTTCGGACCGGCTTCCACGGAGAACACATGCAAACTTCCATCACTTGGCGTTTGATTTTATTGGTCAATCTGCTCGTCATTCTGACCGCCGTGGCGGTCGCCCTGCTGGCCGGCCACGTCTCCGCAAATGTCGTCCAACGCCGGCTGGTCCGCGACACGGCGCGGCAAACCGCCCGTTTTCTTGAGTCCAGACGCCTTCCGCTGAGCAGGCGGTTGATGCAGGATTTCCACCAGATCTTTGGCACTCACTTTGCGGTGGGTCCCGCGGGAAAACCCGGAATAAGCAAGACCAGTTTTCCGTCCAATGCCACTTCGGAGCTCGCGCACCAGCTCCAGGACGCGAAAGAAACCCGATCGGTGGAAGTGGGCGAGACCACCTATCGGATCGGGTCACATGTGGTGGTGCCCGGTCGAGGCGCCGGGCAGGACCAACGGGCTCGCCTGTATGTATTCATGCCCACCGAAGAAGTAGCCCGCGCCGGACGAACCGCCTGGAGGCAGGCGCTGCTGGGGGCAGTTCCTGCGGTTCTCCTGGCAACTCTATTGAGTCTTGGACTTTCGCTCACAATCACCTGCCCCCTCCGACGCCTTGCAGGGCAAATCGATCAGATCGTCACGTCCCGGGACGATCAGGATGCGCGCGATATGAACGATGAGCTCCCGGCGGCCCTGCCCGGCAAGAGCGGTCCACGGGAGATTAAACAGCTCCGCAACTCTTTCAATCATCTCCTGAACCGTCTCTCCCACGCTCGCCAGGAACTAATCCGTTCCGAGCGGATGGTGACCCTGGGCAAAGTGGCAGCCAGTGCCGTCCATGAATTAAAAAACCCGCTGAGCGCCATCCAGATGCATCTGCGCCTGCTGCAGGAGGAATCGTTACCGGAATCCGCCCGCGAGGACATGCGCATGCTCATTCGCGAAGTGGACCGGATGGATTTGTATCTTCAGGAACTCAGCGAGCTATCACATGATGGATCCCACGGTGAAGCCACCTGTTTTGTTCCTCCGGACAGCATCACTACGGTGAATCTGAGGGAAACGGTGGAATCGGTCCATCACCTGATTGAAAGCCGGTGCCAACATGCGGGGATCAACATTGATTTCGACTTTCACACCGACACGCCACTTGGTCGGGCCGCCCAGGACCAACTGCGCCAGGTGCTGATGAACCTTCTGATCAATGCAGTGGAGGCGATGCCCGGAGGCGGAACTATCGCAATAGCGACCGAGCTGCGTCCGAACAACCACGTTCGACTGACCGTTAAGGATACCGGAAGCGGCATCGAGCCCGATCCACCAGAAAAGGTTTTCGACCTGTTCTGCTCGACGAAAGAGCATGGTTCCGGTCTGGGCCTCTACATTAGCCGGCAGCTGATGCTGGCTCAGAACGGCGAGATAGGATGCACCAACTGCGAAGAGGGCGCGCAGTTCTGGATTGAGCTGGAAACGCCTGCCAACAACCAAATTCCCGACGAAGGATATCACGTCCCATGAGCTCGAATTGCCCCAGTACAGACCCTCATATCCTGATTGTTGATGACGAAGAATCCATCTGCCGCGCTTTCCAGCGATTCTTCGAGAAACGGCAGTGGAACGTGGACGTTGCCGCAACCGGCGAAAAAGGTATTGACACGGCTGCTGCTGACAACCCTGATCTTGTCTTCCTGGATGTACGCCTGCCCGACGGGGATGGTCTCCAGATGATGGAGCGCTTCCGCGAACTCCAACCGGATCTGCCGGTGGTCATCATGACTGCCTACGGCGGCATGGACACGGTGCTGGAGGCGGTAAGAGGCGGAGCCTTTGATTATCTGCCCAAACCCATTGATCTCGATCGTGCCTTGGAACTGGCGCAACGCGCGGTTGCATCACATTCCGGCGCCCGACCCGACACCGGTTCGGTCCCCGAAAGTGACGACGACGACATTATAGGCTCCTCCAAATCCATGCAGAAGGTGTTCAGGCGGGTGGCCCAGGTTGCTCGGTCCAACGGATCGATCCTGATCCTCGGTCAGACGGGCACCGGTAAAGAATTGATCGCTCGGGCAATCCATCGCCACAGTGGACGATCGGATGGCCCCTTCGTGGCCGTCAACTGCGCAGCAATACCCGATAATCTCGTGGAAAGCGAGCTTTTTGGCTGCGTTCCGGGCGCATTCACCGGAGCAGAGGGGCAACGAACCGGCCGCTTCGAAGCCGCTGACGGAGGGACACTACTGCTGGATGAGGTTGGCGAGTTGCCGCCGCCCTCCCAGGCAAAACTCCTTCGCGTCCTTGACTCCCAGGTTTTTGAACGAGTCGGATCCGTCGAACCCGTACCCGTCGATGTCCGAATTCTGGCGGCCACAAACAGCGACCTCAACGAACAGATGGAAGCGAATAACTTCCGTGCCGATTTCTACTACCGCCTGGCCGCCCACAGGATTGAGCTCCCGCCTCTCGCCGATCGCAAGGAGGACATTCTCTCCCTCGCCCGACACTTTTTGCGCACCAGCCAACCCACGGATTCCCCGGACCCCGTTCTGACTCCCGACGCCGCCGAAGCATTGCTGGCCTACTCCTGGCCGGGAAACGTCCGGGAAATGGAGAATGCCATGAAACACGCCCTGACCGTGGCGCCTACAGCCACCATCCGACCCGATGATCTCCCGAACGCCGTCACCTCGGCCAGCTCCCGGCATGACCTTTCCGATGAACTTGCCGAGGCAGTCACCGACTACATCAACAATAATGCGCAGCACGGCGAATGGCATACGCGAACTGTGGCAGTGGTGGAGAAAACAATCATCCGTCACGCCCTCCGCCGGTGCGACGGGAACCAGTCGCAGGCCGCCGACCTGCTCGGTTTGCATCGGAACACTCTGCGCAACAAAATCCGGGACCTCGATATCCATCTCGCCTGAATACCAGACACCGCAAAGTCCGACGTTACACCCCAGTCCGGGTACGTAAATATTCAGTGAACCACGTTATTCCAGATGGGCCTTCTGGCAGGGCCCTGTTTCCGAACTCGCCACAACCTTCGGTCCCGGAGAGAGCTCACAGGAGCCTTAAGGGGGACACACACGATTCTAACATTCGGTCACTAATATACAGGTGATCAAAATCGACATCCTCATCGTTAAATCAAGGGTTACCGACATGAGCTGGTACAAAGACAGGATCAAGGGGCCAAAAGCGCTGGTCCTGATTCTCGCATTCGTGACCTTCCTTCCCCTAACAGCGGGATGTCAGCGCATCATGGACATGCAGCGGCGGAGCGCCTGTGATTCATGCCTTCCCGCACACGTTCGGGAACAGCGCGGGAAAAACTCAGCCAGGGATGCCGAATCAAAAACCGACTTTTATTACTTCAAACCCACTTCGTGCAATCTTTAATGCATTGAGGCTGGTTTTGGGGGCCTTACCCACCCATTTGTCATGCACTTTTCGGAGACTCCCAGGTGATAGCTCGAGACAGCAGTGTTCCCTGTTACCGTCAGATGGCCAATATCATCCGCGACAATATCCAATCTGGCATTTATACCAAAGGTGGCCGTATACCGGGCGAGATGGAACTGGCCAGTAAATATGACCTCAACCGCCATACCGTTCGCAAAGCCCTCGACCAGTTGGTCAACGAAGGCCTGATTTACAGATCACGGGGCAAAGGCACGTTTGTATCTTTCCCGAAAGTGCCGTATGAGATGACCCGTGATTCTTACTTCAGCCGATCGATCCGATCGGCTCAACGCCAGCCCCGGGCAGAGCTGCTGGATTCCAGAATTGAACTGCGGGATGACATGCCCGAGCAAATAGATCTGCCGGGATGCTCAAAGATCACCGTTCTTACCATTCTGCGGTCGATCGAAGATATCCCCGCCCAGCTAACCACCACTTACCTTTCGACCTGTCAGTTTCCCGATATAACGCAGTACATGGAAGACTCGTTCAGCCTTTACGACATCATGAGAAGTCACTACGATGTCAGCCCAATACGCGACGAGGTAAGAGTGGAATGCACTATGCCCGAACAGAACGACATGGAGGTGCTCCAGATGTCCGGACAGGTACCACTCCTGCTTATCGACTCACGCGCACAGGA
The DNA here is from genome assembly GCA_964644705.1 of uncultured candidatus Brocadiaceae bacterium. Taxonomy (GTDB): domain Bacteria; phylum Planctomycetota; class Brocadiia; order SM23-32; family SM23-32; genus CAZXYF01. Next base: position 6,892 of record CAZXYF010000165.1, read on the forward strand.
CAGCAATGGAGAAATTGTCGAAATAAGTAAGCACAGAAGCCGTGCCGACATGTATCGGCTTGTTTTCGACTTCAATGGGCTGAAACAATAACCCAAATCACCGCTGGCTTTGTCCGCCTGCATCGGCTTATCTCCACTGGACAGGCCTGCTTCGGCGTCC
>CAZXYF010000166.1:0-5714 GCA_964644705.1 uncultured candidatus Brocadiaceae bacterium
CTCCGCCGCCGGGCCACCAGGCGGGATTACCGGGCCGCAGCGATTACTCTCAGCGCGCAGGTGGCGGAAACCTGGTACTCGTTGGTTGAGCAGCGTGGACAGCGGGAGCTGTTGGAACGGCAGATCGATACGAATGAACGTTATTTGAAACTGATAGAAATGCGTTTTGAAAAGGGCGAGGTGCCCGCGACCGACGTGCTGCAACAGAGGAAACTGGTGGAATCCACCCGCACGGAACGGACGCGGGTGGTGGCGCGGATCAAGAACCTCCGCCACCGGCTCGCCGTGCTTCTGGGTCTCGTCCCGGGACGCGCTGAACTCCCCGGCGGGGACGATCTTCCGGGCATCCCTCCACTTCCTGCGACCGGGGTGCCGGCGAAATGGATCAGGAAGCGACCGGACATTCGCAGTGCTTATCTGCGGCTCCGGGCAAAAAACGAGGATGTCGCGGTGGCGATCGCGGAGCGGTATCCACAGCTCGATTTGAAAGCCAGCCTCAGCTCGGCGGCGGCCGAACCGGCATTGCTTTTTGAGGAATGGATCGCCGATGTGGCCGCCACCATGGCGGTTCCTCTCGTTGATGGCGACCGTCTGGATGCCCGGGTGGATCGTCGCCGGGCGGCTGTCTCCGAGAGCCTGAACAAGTACGGGAAGACTGTGCTTGATGCCGTGCGGGAGGTTGAAGATGCGTTGAACGAGGAAAAACAGCAGCAGGAAACAATCCAGAGCATCAGGCGTCAGCTCCGTCTGTCCCGGCAGGCCATGAATCAGTTGTTGCGGGAGTATCGGAATGGAACTCAGGGATTCCTCCGGGTGCTGGATGAGCTTAAAACGTTGCAAAGCCTCCAGCGTCGCCTGATCGAGGCCCGGAAGAACCTGCTTATCGACCGTATAAATCTTTACCGCGCGCTGGGCACCGGATTTGAAACCAGGGAGCTTTAACTGACGGCTGTGTTGCTGATGAGCGTGAACAGTATGTGGGGCAGGCGAGAACCTGCTCGAAGACTTTAGAACAAAGAGAATATATCATGAAACGTGCAAAAATTATTGCGGGTATATTGGTGATAGCGGCGGCCGCCGCCGTTTCCTACTACTGGCTGACCAATCGTCCACGTGCGGAACGCCGGGCCGTGGAGAAGAAAGCGCGATTGGTTGAGGTCAGATCCGTGGAATCAAAAGATCATACCGTTACCGTTCACGCGATGGGTACGGTGGTGCCCCGGGAGGCGGTGGACGTGGTGGCGCGGGTCAGCGGCAATCTCACGGAGGTGAGCGATGACCTTATCCCGGGAGGTTTCGTGGATCACGGCGAAGTCCTCGCCCGGGTGGATCAGTCGGATTACAAACTGGATGTTGCAAGGGCACGGGAACGTCTCAAACAGGCCGAACGGACCTGCGAGGAACGCAAACAGGACATTGAGCGTAGCAAGAGCAAGGTGGCGCAGGCGCGAACGGAGCTGGTGCTGGAACGGGCGAAACAGGCCGTGGCACGGCATGAATACGAAATGTTGAGCCAGGCGCCGGCGAAAACAGAAGGAGGCGGCGTATCCGCGGGAACGGAGTCAACCATTATGGCCGGCAGCAATCCCGTGGGGATGTATGGTTCTCTGCGCCAGTCCATCAGCGAGGACGAGAAGAAACTGATTCTGCGGGAACCGCAGCTCAAGGCGAGTCAGGCCACGCTCAAATCAGCCATAGCGGGCCGGGAAAAATCGAAGGCGGCGTACAACCGTGCGCTGGCGGCGCGTGATGAGGCAAAAGTGGCGTTGGAACGGGCGGAGCTGAAATTTGATTGGACGACCATCGAGGCCCCTTTTGATGCCGTGGTGAAAACCAAACACGTGGGCGTGGGATCAAACGTTTCGCGCGGGCAGCCCGTTGCAAGCCTGGTCAACACGGACACCTATTGGGTTGAACTTTCGGTCCCGGTTGCTCAACTGCGCTGGATTCAAGTTCCCGACGATCAGACGGATGGCGCGCCGGTGCGTATCTATCAGCCCGCGGCCTGGGGAGAATCCCGCTACCGGCGGGGCCGTGTGCTTCGGGTGGAACCGGCCGTGGAGAAGGAAGGGCGGATGGCCCGGGTGGTGGTTGCGGTGAAGGACCCGCTCTCTCGGCGCCCGTCGGATGGGGATAAACCCCGTTTGTTGCTTAACTCCTACGTTGAAGCGCAGATCCGCGGTCGCACGTTATCGAATGCCATACAAATCCCACGATCCGTCCTTCGCAACGGTTCCGAGGTATGGATAATGTCCCCGGACGATACGCTCAACATCCAGGACGTGACCATTGCCGTTCGCGCTCCGGACGCAGTGTATGTCACCGGTGGTCTGGAGGAGGGGGACCGGATTGTGTCGAGCGATATCCCGTCGGCCGTGGCCGGGATGGCGCTGCGCACGGATCAGCCCGATGCGGGAGCGGATTCCACCAGCCAGCCCGCAGACAAAACGACCACCCAACCGGACGCTGGAAGCGGTGAGTCGGGTTAACGCTTGAGGTTTGTGAAATATGCGGGCGGATAGAGTAATGGCAGGACGAGTGGCGAACCAGTACAGATGTCAATTCATCGAAATGTGATCAATCGGTAACCGAAACATGGCACAGAACGACACAGACGAACAGTTCAGCGGTCCCATCGCCTGGATGGCCGGGCATTCTGTGGCGGCCAACCTGCTGATGGTGTTCTTTCTCGTCGGAGGTTTTTTTGCCCTCTGGTCGATCCAGCAGGAAGTCTTTCCCGATTTCACGGTTGATGTCGTGAACGTCACGGTCCGGTACCCGGGCGCCAGTCCGGAGGAAGTGGAGGAGGGGGTTATTCTGCCCATTGAGGAGGCCGTGCGGGGGTTGGACGGTGTGGACGAAGTGCGTTCAACCGCGAGTGAAAACCGGGGGCATGTGCGGGTGGAGGCGGTAAGCGGAACCAATATCCAGCAGCTGACGAATGATGTGCAGAGCGAGATTGACTACATAACCACGTTCCCGGATGAGACGGAAGAGCCGGAAGTGGAAGCGGACTCGTTCCGGCGTGGTGTTCTGAATCTGATTCTGCACGGTAACGTTGACCGACAGACCCTCCATGGCCTGGCGGAGCGCGTGCGGGACGAACTGCTGCAGAACGAGAATATCTCGCAGGTCGATATCGGGGGACTTCCGGAACTTGAGATCAGTGTGGAAGTGTCCCAGCAGATGCTCCGCCGTTACGGGTTGACCCTCGGCGATATTGCCCGGCGAATCCGGCAGCGGGCGGTTGATTTGCCCGGAGGTGACATTGATGCGGTTAGCGGTGAGGTCCTGCTGCGGATGACCGAGCGCCGTGACTACGGGCGTGAATTCGCTCGACTTCCCATTATCAATACCCCCGCCGGAGCCGAGGTGAGCGTGGCGGACATCGGCCGGGTTACGGATGGATTTGAGGAAACCGACCGATACATGAGTTTTAACGGCGAGCCCGCCGTCGAACTGCAGGTGTACAGGGTGGGCGATCAGACCCCGATTGCGGTCCACAGCGCCGTGGAGGCTGAAATAGATGACCTGGAGACGAAACTGCCCCGGGGAATCCAAACCCATGTGTATCGGAACCGGGCCGATCATTACCGGCAGCGCGCGAATCTGATGCTGAAAAACGGGGCCATGGGGCTGGTTTTCGTGATGATTCTTCTGGGACTGTTTCTGGAGGCCCGCCTCGCATTCTGGGTAATGATGGGGATCCCCATCTCCTTCCTGGGATCTTTTTTCATCCTCCCCATCATGGGGATCAGCCTCAATATGCTTTCGATGTTCGCCTTCATCATTGCCCTGGGAATTGTGGTGGACGATGCCATTGTGGTGGGAGAAAACGTTTACAGCTATCATCAGCAGGGCCTTCCGTTTATGGAGGCGGCGACCCGGGGGGCGCGGGAGGTTGCCCTTCCGGTGACGTTCAGTATTTTGACCAATATAGCGGCGTTTCTGCCGATTTATTTCATACCTGGTGTGACCGGAAAGATTTTCGGCGTTATCCCGGTGGTGGTGATCAGTGCGTTCGTCATCTCGCTTGTGGAATGTCTGTTCATCCTCCCCGCCCATCTCGGCCATCACAGAGAACGGCTGCACACCAGGGCGTTTGAGTGGCTGCATCGTCAGCAGCAGAAATTCAGCGATGCATTCATCCGCTGGGTGCATGACCGATACGGCCCATTTCTGGAGTATATGCTCCGGCACCGGTATATTGGTTTCACGACGGCCTTTTGCGTGTTGGTGCTGGTGCTGGCATACGCCGGTAGCGGCCGCATGGGCATGAGTCTCTTCCCCCGGACGGAAGCCGATTACGCGCGGGCGGACGTTGTTTTCCCCTACGGCACCCCTGTGGCCAGAACGCGTTCAGCCACCGATAAGCTGGCGGATGCTGCTCGAGAGGTGATCAGCGAAAGCGGTTACGACCAGCTGATGGAGGGCATCCAGGTGGATATCGGACGGGGCGGAGGCCATGCGGGACGGGTCTCGGTTCTGCTGGCGGGGCCGGATGTGCGGGAGCGCACCCTCACCACCGGGGAGTTCACCAGGCGATGGCGCCGGAATGCCGGTAACGTGCTCGGTGCGGAAAGCGTGAAATATCAGTCGGCCGGGGGTGGTCCGGGGCATCGTTCGGCGATCAATGTGGAGCTTCGTCATCCGGATATCGAGGTGCTGAAAAAGGCGAGCAAAAAACTGGCCAATCATCTGGAGGAATATCCAATCGTTACCGATGTCAATGATGGATTTCAGCCGGGGAAGCCGCAGTTTGACATCACCATGAAGTCCGGGGGGAAAGCCCTGAAATTGACCGCTGAAAGTGTGGGCAGACAGCTGCGTAACGCGTTTTACGGAGCGGAGGCGATCAGTCAGCTGCGCGGACGCAATGAGGTGGACGTGCGGGTAAAACTGCCGGCGGCCCAGCGAAATTCCGAGTATTATCTGGAAAACTTCATGGTTCGGACACCGATGAACACCTTCGTGCCGCTTTCAGACGTGGCGAACGCGGACCTGGGAAGGTCTTACGTCACAATTGACCGCCGGAGTGGGCGACGTATCGTGCAGGTGACGGCCGATGCCATGCCGCGGAATCGGGCGGGAGAGGTGCTGGAGGACGTGGAGGAGAATTTCCTCCCGGCTCTGCAGGAAACATATCCCGGACTCGGCTACGGATTCGAGGGCGTGCGAGCGGATATTGCCGACAGCATGCAGAGTTTGCGGCTGACCTTCCTCCTGGCGCTGCTGGGCATTTATGCCCTGCTGGCGATCCCGTTCCGCAGCTACGCACAACCGCTGATCGTCATGCTCAGTATTCCCTTTGGCATCGTTGGGGCGGTGATTGGGCATTTGATCATGGGATACAGCATGAGCGTTATCAGCATGTTTGGGGTTGTGGCCCTGGCGGGCGTGGTGGTCAACGACTCCCTGATCCTCGTTACGTTTGCTAACCGCGCCCGGGAAAACGAGGGACTGGACGCCCACGACGCCATATATGAGGCGGCAATTCAACGTTTCCGGCCCGTGGTGTTGACCAGCCTCACGACCTTCGGCGGCCTGGCACCGCTCATTTTTGAGACTTCACGGCAGGCCCGCATGATGATTCCCATGGCCATCTCTCTCGGATTCGGTATTCTTTTCGCCCTGGTGATCACTCTGGTCATCGTGCCGGCACTGTATATGACGGTGGTCGATGCGGGAAAGTTGCTTGTATCGCATGAGGAAGA
>CAZXYF010000166.1:5814-7043 GCA_964644705.1 uncultured candidatus Brocadiaceae bacterium
CATCCCGGCCGTTTTGCCTTTCGCCCCCCGTTAGATTTACAATAATGACTTCATGTGAGGTGATGACGGCAGGACGCTTCGGTTCCTACGCGGAATTTGCTCCGCGGCAACTTCAAGATGGAAAGACACATGGATATTCCCTTTATCGATCTGCAGAAACAGTATCGTGAGCATCAGGAGGCCATCGACACCCAGATTCGCGAAGTGCTCGATTCCTCGCGCTACATCATGGGGGACAAAGTCGAGAAAATTGAGAATGATCTGGCCGATTTTTCGGGTGTGAATTACGGCGTGGGCGTGGCCAGCGGCACCGACGCCCTTCAGCTGGCTCTGATGGCTCACGACGTGGGTCCGGGTGACGAGGTGGTCACCACTCCTTTCACTTTCATCGCTACCGCCGAGGTGATTTCGCTGCTGCGTGCCACACCCGTCTTCGTGGATATCGAAGAGGATACGTGGAATATCGATCCGACGGCCGTGGAGGGGGCAATCACCGACGACACAGCGGCGGTGATTGCGGTCGATCTTTTCGGACAGTGCGCGGATTACACCCGGCTTGAGAGTATCTGCGAGGAACACGATGTGCCGCTGATCGAAGACGCGGCGCAGTCATTTGGAGCGACCCAGAACGGCGCGCGCGCCTGTTCATTTGGCGATGTCGCCTGCACATCCTTTTATCCCGCCAAACCGCTGGGATGTTACGGCGACGGCGGAATGGTGTTCACCGATGATGAGCAGTTGGCTGAATGCATCCGTTCGCTGCGGGTGCATGGAGGCGGCAGCAACAAATACGATAATGTGCGCGTTGGCGTGAACGCGCGGCTGGATGCCATCCAGGCCGGTGTGCTTCTGGGCAAGTTCCCGGCGTTCCCGGATGAGATTGCCGCCCGCCAGAAGGTGGCGGAGCGATATACCTCGGAGCTGGAAGGTGCGGTGGACCGGTTGCCGGAAATACGTCCGGGCAACACTTCGGTCTGGGCGCAGTACTGCATCGAGGTTCCCGACCGGGAATCCCTCCGCGACCGGCTGGATGAGGCAGATATCCCCACGTGCGTGTTCTACCCGTGTCCCCTCCATCTGCAGGACGCCTTCAGTCACCTCGGCTATGAAGAGGGTGATTTGCCGGTGTCCGAGGCCGCCAGCAAACGAATAATGTCCCTGCCCATGCACCCGTATATGGATGAGGAAACGCAGCAGTATATCATCAGAACCTTTTTGGCCAGTTGAAC
>CAZXYF010000167.1:0-1112 GCA_964644705.1 uncultured candidatus Brocadiaceae bacterium
TTAGAAATTGGAGCAAAATTCAGCGTTCCCCCCTCGCATGGACAAGGTGCCGCGCGGTTCGCCGTACGGCGCAACACCTACCTGTCCACCGCGAATGTTGAAGGTTGAAGGGTAAAAGTTCAAAGTTGAATGTTTGCGCTGCGGTGTTCCCAAAAGGAAAAGCGGTGGCATGGCCAGCGCCCTCCAGAGATCGCCTCCGGCGAATCAGGCGCCATTCAACGTGATCAAAGAATGGGTCGAAGAGTTGAAATTGTTCAAATCGTTGGAAGGACGAACGATGAACGCGATGGAATACCGGAACCGTAATCTTCCCCCAAAATCTCTCGCCATAATCGGCCGATGCTCTTTTCTGCGCCGGAGATGGCTGATATGACTGAATCCACTATGACCCGTTCATTTCCGGAATCCGATGAGCAAGCACTTTAATGACATTGCCTCCTGGTGACTTTGCAGGCCTCCGATCCCGGCATCCCGCATCTTGTTACCCGCATCGCACAACACCGTTTTCAACATTCTTCACCGTGCGTAACCAGTACGGACAAGATGCCCGCTGATATGTGCCCGGGAAAACAGCAGGGAATGAGTCTATCGGGCTGGCTCCAAATGCACCATCTGGGCTTTACCTCTTTTGTTTGAGTTGAGATAATAAGCTAAGCTCTTCTTTTTCGACCCTTTTCGCAGGAGCTTTTTATGTCCGACATGACGTCACACGAACGTTTCAGCCGCATTTTCAACCACGAACCGGCCGACCGGATTCCAATCATCGATAACCCGTGGAGCGCCACCATCGAACGATGGCACGAGGAAGGCATGCCGGAGGATACCGACTACGTCGATTACTTCGGTCTGGACCGCGTTATCAGCATCGGCGCGGACAACAGTCCGCAGTATCCCACCGAGACCATCGAAGAAACCGAGGAATACACCATTCATACCACACCGTGGGGCGTGACGCTGAAAAACTGGAATCACGCGGCCTCCACTCCCGAATTCCTTGATTACAAAATCGAAGATCGCGAGGCCTGGGAGGAAGCGAAGGAGCGAATGGAACCCACGCGCGATCGGATCAACTGGCAGCGCCTGGAAGAAAACTACGACCAATGGCGGGAAAA
>CAZXYF010000167.1:1122-6973 GCA_964644705.1 uncultured candidatus Brocadiaceae bacterium
GGGGGGCTGGTTCGGTTTTGATATCACCCATTCCTGGTTCGTCGGCACGGATACGATTCTCTTTGCTCTCGCCCAGGATCCTGAATGGTGCAGGGACATGTTCACCCATGAGCTGGAGGTGGACCTGGCGCTGCTGGATATGATCTGGGAGGAGGGCTACACCTTCGACGCTCTCCGGTGGCCGGACGATATGGGCTACAAGCAGAACCAGTTTTTCTCGCTGGACACCTACCGCGAAGTGCTCAAACCGGTCCACAAACGCGCGATCGAGTGGGCTCACAACAAGGGCATCAAGACCGAACTCCATTCCTGCGGTGATGTTCGCCCGTTTGTGCCCGAACTCATTGACATCGGACTCGATTCCCTGAATCCGCTGGAAGTCAAAGCGGGCATGGACCCCATCGCACTCAAGGAAGAATATGGCGATGACCTCGTTTTCCACGGTGGCATCAACGCCCTGCTGTGGGATAAGCCCGAGCAGATCCACGAGGAGATGGAACGGATTATCCCCGTGATGAAACGCAACGGGGGATACATTTTCTCCTCCGATCACTCGGTCCCCTCCAGCGTCAGCCTGGATGATTTTCGTGGGATCATCTGCCGCGCCAAAGAGCTCGGAAGCTACTGACAGTACCTGAAATTTGACGGATGCACGCGCTGGCGATATCCTAACACCATCTAAACGGTGTTTCGTCTTGCTTTTAGCCCCCACCAAATGCCATGAACACAGATGAAATACGAAGACGCTTCCTGGATTTTTTCCGTGAGCGCGATCACCGGATCGTGCCGCCGGACACCCTGGTTCCGCAAAATGACCCCTCCCTGCTTTTCACCGGCGCGGGCATGAACCAGTTCAAAGATGAGTTTTACGGACGTGGAGACGCGGATATGCAGCGCGCGGCCACGTGCCAGAAATGCCTGCGAACCGGCGACATCGAAAACGTCGGGAAGACGGCCTCCCATCACACGTATTTTGAGATGCTGGGCAACTTTTCTTTCGGCGATTATTTCAAAGAAGATGCCATCCCGTGGGCATGGGAGTTCATGCGCGAAGAGATGGACATCCCGGCCGACAGGATGATGGTAAGCATCTACAAGGATGATGAGGAAGCCTTCGACATCTGGCATGATGTGGTCGGGGTGCCCGAGGAACGGATCTACCGTTTCGATGAGGATGAGAATTTCTGGCCCGCCAACGTGCGCTCGGAGGGGCCCAACGGTCCGTGCGGTCCCTGCAGCGAAATCTTCTACGATAAGGGGGAAGGAACGGGCTGCGGGCGAGCCGAATGTGATCCGTCCTGCGATTGTGACCGTTACATTGAGCTGTGGAATCTCGTGTTCCAGCAATATGATCGCCAGGAAGGCGGCAAACTCGATCCTCTGCCCCTGAAAAACATCGATACCGGCATGGGGCTGGAACGGATGGCCAGGGTTATGCAGGGGGTTCCGACAAATTACGATATCGACGCGTTTGAACCCATCATGAGACGCATCGGTGAGATCGTGGGACATCCCTACGAAACCGATGGCGACGACGCCGCCCTGATGCGACGTATTGCCGATCACGCCCGCGCCGTCTTCTTCTGCATCGCCGACGGCGTAATACCCAGCAACGAAGAACGTGGCTACGTCGTGCGTCGGCTCATACGCCGCGCCGTGCGCGACGCGTATCAGATGGGTGTGGAGGATACGTTCCTCACCGAACTGATCGACCCGGTAATCGCAAGCAACCGGGACCCTTACCCGGAGCTGGCCGAAAGCCGTGACCACATTGAGACGGTCGTGGCGCAGGAGGAAGAGTCCTTCCAGAAGACGGTCCAGCGGGGTTCCAACGTGCTGGCCGAGCATATCGCTGATTTGAAACGTCAGAAGGGCAGCACGCTGCGTGGAAAAGAGATTTTTGATCTTTACCAGACCTACGGTTTCCCCGTGGAAATGACCGAATCCATCCTGCATGAACACGGGATGTCGGCCGATGTCCAGGGCTTTCTGCAGCACCTGGAGGCCCATCAGCAGCAATCCAAGGAGGCCTCTTCCTTCGACAAAGAGGTCTTCAGCGAAGGACCGGTCTCTCACCTGCAGGCCAATCATGAACCCACCGAGTTCACCGGTTATCAGACTCTGGAGAGCGAGGGGCAGATTGTGGGCATCATCGACGGAGATGAGTTGGTCGAACGGGCCGAAACCGGCGATGAAATCACGGTGGTACTGAACCGCACGCCCGCCTACGGTGAAGCCGGTGGCCAGCTGGGCGATCGCGGTTCGATCCGCGTCCTTGGCGACGACGCCGGCCGGTTCGACTACGAGACGGTGCGCCGCGAAAAAGGATTTTTCCTGCACCATGGTAAGATCACAGAGGGCGAGATGGGCGTTGGTGACGAGGTGGTCTGCGCCGTGGACAAATCCCATCGACGGGCGACCGAACGCAATCACACGGCCACACATCTGCTGCACTACGCCCTGCGAGAGGTGCTGGGGGAACACGCCACGCAGAGCGGCTCCGCCGTGTCTGCTGAAAGACTCCGCTTCGACTTTTCCAATCCGACCGAACTCAGCCGCGAGGAAATTCAGAAAGTCGAAGACATAGTCAATGAGAAGATTCTCGAGGATGAACCCGTGGTCCGCACCCACATGAGCCGGAGCGAAGCCCAGGAAATGGGGGCCATGGCCCTGTTCGGGGAAAAATACGGCGACATCGTCCGCGTGCTCAGTATCGGCGATTATAGCCGCGAACTCTGCGGCGGCACACACTGCGAACGCACCGGTGAGGTGGGATTGTTCCGCATAACCAGTGAAAGCTCGGTGGCCGGAGGCGTCCGGCGGGTGGAAGCGGTCACCGGTCTCAATTCTCTGCAGCGTTTGCGCGAGAAAGAAACCCTCATCTCACGCCTCTGCGACTCGATGAGCACCCAGGAGGAGAATCTCCTCCAGCGCAGTGAGGATCTTCAGGACACGATCCGCTCCCTCGAGAACGACCTGCAGGAGGCACGCGAGGAGGCCATGCGCAAGATGGCCTCCGGCGGCGGACTGCTTGAGAATGCGGAGGATATCAATGGTATCCAGGTGGTCATCAGCACGCTTGATGGCGAACATGCCGAACTGCGCAGCGCCCTGGATGTGGTCAAAGAAAACAACGAAAACGTAGTGTGCCTGCTGGCCAGCGTCGAGGAGGAGAAAGTGGCTCTGGTATCGGGTGTGACCGAAGATCTGGTGGAGCAGGGCCAGAACGCCGTGGAAATTGCTCAGGCCGCCGCTCAGGTCCTGGGAGGCGGCGGAGGAGGCCGTCCCGACCTGGCCCAGGCCGGCGGCGCCAATCCGGATAAAATCGAGCAAGCGTTCGATGCAGCACGAGAAGTTATCCGCGAGAATGCCGAATAATTCGGACGCACGAGCAGTGAAAAAATGGTCTTTCGTGTCCACTTACCACCCCTGAAATCCACTTCGGCGCTACGCTTTCAGGAATCTCCAATCGGTAGTGTGCCGGTTTTGAGTTATTTCCCGCAACAAGAAGGCGTGGAGGCGTATTGCACTTTTCGGCAGTACAGTTTTATCACTCCTCACACGGAGATACATCACATGGTTCCTTCCGACCGCAACACGGCGCGGTCCGACCACAACTCGGATTTCGAGCATTCCCGTGATCGGTAGCGTAGAAGCCGGAACCTTTAAAGATGACGCCGGCTCCCCCCGTAATCACACGGTGGGAGCCGGCGTTGCATTGAGGACACTTCGGCTCGGGTTCCTCGGTCATTCCATGAGAGCGTTCAAAAACATGCCCGCATTCTTTGCACTTGTAATCGTAAACGAGCATCGTCTTTAGCCCTCATTCACCGATGAATTTGTGTTCTGTTCTTCCAGCTCCTCAATGCGCTGACTGATATCCGCGAGCATCTGTTCCAGGTACTCGGCTTGATCCTGGAGCATATCCACCTCCTGCTCGGGGGTTGGTGGCCCGTAAGCGGATTGCACGTTGTATCCACCCGAATAAGGAGCCCCGTATGCGGGGTAAGCGGCGGAGGCGCCGACCTGACGGCCCCACGCGGGCAACCCGGCCTGTGCACGCGCCCAACCGGGCATTCCGGTGGCACGATACCAGTTCCGCCATCCTCCACGACGGCCACGGCCGCCACCGAATCCACGTCCTGCACCCCAGTATCCACCACCGGGGATCGGGTTCATGTAACCCGGGACTCCGTATCCAGCGCAATATCCAGCTGCACGTCCTGTCATCGGTCCCATACCTGCTGGTCCAGTGCCATCTCCTCCAGGCATAATTCACCCTCCTTCAAACAAACGAAAAACGTATAACGAGTTACCATCCACAACTCAGAATCGTGACATGAGCGGGCGACTCACCGGCGTCGCCCGCCGCCCCCTCCTCGACCTCCACGCCCGGCTCCGCGACCACCGCCGCGGCCGGATCCACCGCCACGCCCTCCCCCGCCTGCAAACCGGGAAGCGGAACGCGCTGGAACTCCATACCCACCCCGGGACGGCGGCGCTGCTCCATACATGCCGCCCGCTGCAGGCGCCTGCGGCGCCCCCACGGGTCGTCGAGCTGCATTGGGCATCGGCATCGCGGGTGGAGCCATGCTGGCTCGCCCCCCTCCGGGATTGGCATATCCGGGTCTGTTGTATCCGGCACAGTATCCTGCTGCACGTCCTGTCATTGGTCCCTGTCCTGCCGGTCCTGTTCCATCACCTCGGGGCATGATATTTACCTCCATTGGTTAAGTGCGTAAAAATGACAAACCTGAACAATCAAACAATCAATCAGACGAACCCGTTTTCCGAATCCAGCACATTCAATAACATCCTTCTGCCGGGCTATTCCAACAACTTCAAACCGTCGCTTTTCCATCCGAAGCCTCGACGTATCGAGCCTCGCCGTCACTTCCCACCGCGCCGGCGCCCACCTCGGTGTCGCGATCTTTTCCCACCGTTTCTTCCCGGCATGGCAAATCGCCGATCCTGCACCGAGCCAGCTGCATACGCCTGCAGCACCCTCTCCACCGGTCCTGACCTCCAGGGGATCACCTCCATCCCGGCTCCTTCGATCGCCTCGCGGAACGGATTTGATATGCCACCACATATGACCACATCAATCTTCAAATCCTTCAGATGCTCCACCTTCTGGAACATCAGTGGTCCCTGCAGCGTCTCGCGGCACCGGCTACCCGAGTGCACATCCTGCACCAGCAATTCACTGGCCACATCAAACACCGGACTGACCCGGCCATTCCAATTTGGTACCGCAATTCTTGCCATCAGGTGCCCTTATCACATCGTGCGCTTTCATATCTGACTGCATGAAGCATATTAAATGCACATACCGTACCAACGGAACAACTCCACCACATATTCCCATAACTCACTACTCAAACACTGGTTAGGCATAGACCTCCAGAATCACCTTTCCCTGCGCTTAATATCAATGTTGCATTGCCGCATCATACTCTGAGAAAACCTGATGCGGTTCTGCATCAGGGACGGCCAAGCGTACAGAATAAAGTCCGTTACTGTTGTGACCTGAACCACCAAACGCCTCCTAACACGCATGTTATCGAACAGAGCGTGGAAGGGTGCCATTAGCACCGACGGGACGTCTCAGTTCATAGCCCCAAGCGCCCGAGCTCAGCGAGGAAGCTCGGAGAACGTTCTGTCCAAACGGGGTCGAATCGCCCCGCTTCGCGGGGCTCTAAAAAAGAGGTTTGGGATTATTTTTAAACCCGTAGCTCCGTCGCTGAGCTCCATCGCCACGGGCTATGGTTTGAGACGCCCCTTTGGGGCTAACGGCACAACAGATTCGGTTTGCGAAATTTGCAAACTACGACAGTGAACGGGACCCAAG
>CAZXYF010000168.1:0-6956 GCA_964644705.1 uncultured candidatus Brocadiaceae bacterium
ATCGAGCACGGACTGCAGCGCGCCGGCTGTATGGGACACATCGCTCTGGACGATTGCCTCCGGGGTGCCGCTGGCGACTATTTCGCCTCCCCTGTCTCCCCCTTCCGGCCCCAGGTCAATGATGTGGTCGGCGTTTTTGATGACTTCCAGATTGTGCTCGATAACCACCACCGTGTTGCCCATGTCCACCAGTCCATGGAGAGTATCCAGGAGTTTGCCCACGTCCTGGAAATGCAGTCCCGTCGTCGGTTCGTCGAGTGAGTAAATGGTATCGCCGGTGGAGACCTTGCCGAATTCGCGGGCGAGTTTGATGCGTTGAGCTTCCCCGCCGCTCAGCGTGGTGCTGGGCTGACCGAGGGTCAGATACCCTATACCCACGTCCCGCATGGTGCGCAGGCGCCGTTCGATAGGGGGATAGTTGCGGAAAAAATCAAGCGCCTCCTCCACGGTCATCTCCAGCACGTCGGCTATGTTATGTCCCCGCATGGTGATCTGGAGGGTCTCCTCGTTGTAGCGTCGGCCATGACACACCTCACATTCCACCCGCATATCCGGCAGGAAGTTCATCTCCACCTTCTTCTGCCCCATTCCCTTGCATTCCTCGCATCGGCCGCCTTTTGTGTTGTAGGAAAATCGTCCCTTCTCGTATCCCCGCACCTGCGCCTGCTTGGTCTCTGCATAGACCTTCCGGATATGATCAAAAACTTTGGTGTAGGTGGCGGGGCAGGAACGGGGCGTTTTGCCGATGGGTTGTTGATCAATTTTCAGAACCTTATCGACCTGATCGATTCCTTCCACGATGCGATGGTGTCCCGGTTTGACGCTGCTCTGGTTGATCTCACGCTGGAGAGCCCGCATCAGGATTTCATTCACCAGAGTACTTTTCCCGCTGCCGCTGACGCCCGTGACGCATATCAGCTTGCCCAGGGGGAACTCAACGTCGATCTCCTTGAGGTTGTGCTCGGATGCCTCCCGGACTACCAGTGACTGCTGTTCCCCGTCGTGTGTGCGGCGGTGCTCGGGTACGGCAATCTCCTCCCGGCCGTTCAAATAGGACGCGGTGATGCTATTGGAACAGTCCAGTAGATCTTCATACGGCCCATTGAACACCACCTTTCCGCCGTTATTCCCCGCCCCGGGACCGAGGTCAAGCACCCAGTCGGCCCGTCGGATTGCCGATTCCTCGTGTTCCACCACGATGACGCTGTTCCCGGCGTCCCGCAGCTCTTCCAGCGCGTCGAGCAGCCGGATCTGGTCACGGGCGTGGAGGCCGATGGACGGCTCATCCAGGATGTAACACACGCCCGTCAGACCGCTGCCCAGCTGGGTGGCCAGGCGCGTTCGCTCCGCCTCGCCGGTGCTCAGGGTGTTGGTCAGGCGGTCCAGCGTGAGGTAATGCAGGCCGACTTCCAGCAGGAAACCCAGACGGCTCCGGATTTCCTTGAGTATTGGCTTCGCAATTTTGGCCCGTGCGCCGGTGAATGACAACGATTCGGCGAAATCCCGGCAATCATCAACCGAGTATCGAGTCACGTCGTAGATGTTGTCCCCATTGATCGTGACGGCCAGAGCTTCCGGGCGCAGCCGGGCACCTTCGCAGTCGGGACACTCGATGGGGCTGATGTATCGTTTCAGCTTCCGCTGTGTTCGGCTTGAATCCGTTGATTCTTTGAGACGCCGCAGGGAGGGCAGGATGGCTTTGTTCCTGTCGGGTTGATCGTCCTGTTCAAGTCCGGTGCCGTGGATGAGCGTCTCGCGTTTGTTCTCAGGAATATCCTCGAACGGCTGTTCCGGGTCGATATCGAGCGCGTCCAAGAGATCGCGAAGATTCTGGCGCATCCTCCGTCCCGCACGTCCGGACCACGTCTCAAAAGCCTCCACCGCTCCTTCTTCGATGCTCAGGTGCGGATGGGGCACGATTAGTTCCGGATCGAATTGATCGACATGCCCCCGACCTCCGCATTCTTTGCACCGGCCGTAGGGGCTGTTGAAGGAGAACATGTTGGGGGTGGGTTCTTCGATACCGATTCCGCAGTTAACGCACGAGAAACGCTGGTTGAACAGCTGTTCCTCGCCATCTTCCGGCAACGCAATGCACACTCCTTCACCGAGCTGGAGCGCCGTGCGAACGCTGTCGGTCAGGCGGGAGTCTTCACCGGTGGTTTTATCCCGGATGACGAGCCGGTCCACCACGACCTCGACGTCGTGCGTTTTGTATCGGGCCAGTTTATCGACCTCATCCAGGTCCCGGATTTCACCGTCGATTCGTGCCCGCACGTATCCCTGTTCACGGATGTTCTCGAACAGTTCACGGTAGTGTCCTTTCCGACCGCGGACGACCGGGGCGAGCAGGTTCAGGCGCGTGCCATCGGGGAGGTCGGTGACGTTGGCGACGATCTGTTCGAGGGTTTGATGCTCAATTCTGGCCCCGCATTCCGGGCAATGCGGCGTGCCGACCCGCGCAAAAAGCAGTCGCAGAAAATCGTAGATCTCCGTGGTGGTGGCCACCGTGGAATTCGGGCCCGCCGAGGTGTCCTGTTGCTCGATGGCGACGGTGGGAGGAAGGCCGCTGATGCGATCACAATCCGGTCGGGGCATCTGGTCGAGAAACTGGCGCGCGTAGCTGCTGAGGCTTTCGATGTAGCGTCGTTGTCCTTCCGCGTACAGCGAATCGAAGGCAAGTGAGGATTTCCCGCTTCCGCTGATACCCGTGACCACCACCATCTGATTCCGCGGGAGGGCAACGTCGATGTTCTGAAGGTTATGCATCCGCACACCGTGGGCGCGGATCCAGTCGTCGGATCCCTGGCCCATCGAGCCAGGTTGCTGGTGGGGGAGTTCATTCATTGGTTGATTCCATCAAATCTCAGAACGTTGATGCAGGACCGGTTAATCGGTGCGTCGCCTTGTAACGAATTTGATCGGGATATCGCTGTAAGGCAGTTCGTCGCGCAGCTGATTGGACAGGTAGCGTTCATAATGTTCGTTGATGTCGGCGGAATCATTCACGAAAAGGGCAATCGTCGGCGGATGTGTGGCCACCTGCGTGGCGTAGAGGATCTTCCCCGGCTTGTTGGTGCGGGAGGGGGGGCGGCGTCGGTTGGTCAGTTCGGTGATGACATCATTGAGCTCGCTCGTCTGGACTCGCATACCCGACTCCGCCCGAAGATGTTCCACCACGTCGAGTGTCGGCATGACGTTCTCGCCCGTTTTGGCGCTCAGCATGACCAGCGGGGCGAAACGGAGTCCCGGCATTTCGTGCCACACGTAGCGGGTGAACTCCTCGTCGGCCACATCCTCCGGCAGCAGATCGACTTTGTTGAGACCAATGATGCAGGGTTTGTGGTTGCTTATGACCAGGTCGGCAAGTTGTTTGTCAACTTTTGTGATATCGAGGGTTGTATCAAGCATCAAAAGCACAACGTCCGCCCGCTCGATTGATCCTTTCGTGCGGACCTGGCTGTAGAAATCCACCGACTCTTTCAGCTGTTTGCGTTTCCGGACGCCAGCGGTATCGATTGCGATGATATCGTCCTGGGCCGGTGCTCCTTCGAAATGAATGCGCACGTCCACGCTATCCCGGGTTGTTCCCGCCATCTCGCTGACAACCACCCGTTGTTCCTGGGATAGAAAATTGATGAGGGTGCTTTTCCCGGCGTTTCGTTTTCCGACGATCGCCAGTTTGAGTGGTTCCTGTTCGGTTTCCTCCGACTCGTCGGGCTTACGCGGAAGGGCCTCATCGATTTTCTCGCGCAGGTCATGCAGCCCGTAACGATTCTGCGCGGAGGTGGGAATCGGATCGCCGAATCCCAGCTCATAAAACTCGACGGTTGCCTGATGATCCACATCACGCTCCGCTTTATTGGCTACGACCAGCACGCGTTTCTCCGCCTGGCGCAGGCGCTGAGCGATCTCACGGTCAAACGGATGGATACCATGGCGGGCATCCACGACCATCAGGACCAGGTCGGCCTCGACGATCGCAATTTCAATCTGCGTATCGACGTCCTCAGCGATCTCCTCGGCACTTTCCATCCCCACACCGCCGGTGTCCACCAGTTCCAAGGCTCGGTCGTTGATCTGGATTTCCCGGGCGACGCGATCACGCGTAATACCGGGCACGGAATCGACAATCGCGATGCGTTCTCCATACAGGGCATTGAACAGCGACGATTTGCCGACGTTGGCACGACCGACGATGGCTACGGAGTTGAGAGGCATAGAATCAGTGCAGTGAAGGTATCGGGAGATCGGCAGGGAGTGAACAGTTGAGCGTCATGCATTATATCCCAGTGGGCGGTTGGACACAAAGATGTGAGGGGCGGAAGCAGTGAGTTGATCCTTGGTTTCTGGAAGCCACATGTTTCCCGGTGTGGGCATCAACGCTGGAAGGACCTGGGAGAGTTTGAACGTTCTGGACAAATCCGCTCATGGGCATTTCAAGTGCCCATTCGGGATGCGTTCTCAATCGCTGACAACGCTTACCCTTTGTGTCGCCCGCAGGGAACCATTATGTTATGTGGCTCGACAGCCCCGGCAATTATTAGGTTTTTCGCTCTTCTTGATTGCAAGAGCCTTTAAGCTCTTACGCAGAACTGCTTATCACAAAACAACACAACGAAAATCATGCTCTGTTTCCCGTAAGTATTCGATAAGCCACGTTATTTCAGAAGCCCC
Organism: uncultured candidatus Brocadiaceae bacterium; assembly: GCA_964644705.1. Lineage (GTDB taxonomy): Bacteria > Planctomycetota > Brocadiia > SM23-32 > SM23-32 > CAZXYF01. Next base: position 4,678 of record CAZXYF010000168.1, read on the forward strand.
TATCGCCTGGCGTGGTACGCCTGCTGTAGTGCACAGATACGCCCCTACCGGGACAAGCCCGGCAAGTAGGGCATCACGAAACGCACGTGGTTCACCGAATACTTACTTTTTCCCTGTAGAAAGGATCAACTATGCCAGAATCGCGTTCTCCATTATTTCCCGATTACCCGCACTTCCTCCACGGCGGTGACTATAATCCCGATCAGTGGTCTCCCGAGGTTTGGGACGAGGACGTTGAACTGATGGAAAAAGCGCACTGCAACGCCATGTCGGTGGGCATATTTTCGTGGTCGAACCTGGAACCGGAAGAGGGTCGGTATGAGTTCGGCTGGCTGGACACCATTATGGACAAGCTGGATGCGAACGATGTGAAAGTGGTGCTGGCGACGCCAACCGCCGCGCAACCCGCGTGGATGTCCCAACAGTACCCGGAAGTGTTGCGCACCGGGGTCGATCGCGTGCGCCGTCTGCACGGTAATCGGGTCAATTATTGCCTGACATCCCCGGTTTACAGGGAAAAATGTCGTGAGATCACGTCCCGCCTGGCCAACAGATACGGCAATCATCCTGCACTGTTGCTATGGCACATTCATAACGAATACGGCGGTGCGTGTTATTGCGATCAGTGCGAGGAGGCGTTTCGCCGGTGGTTGCGGGATAAATATGACTCGCTGGAGGAATTGAACGCGGCCTGGTGGACGGATTTCTGGAGTCATACTTTTACCAACTGGAGCCAGATTGAGGCGCCGGGGGGCGACTACGGTGAACACAGCATTATGGGGCTGAAGCTGGACTGGAAACGTTTCGTCACCCATCAAACCCGGTCACTGATCCGCAACGAGGCGGAGATACTGCGACAGAAAACGCCCGAAATCCCCGTCACGACCAACTTCATGGGCACGTTCCCGGGGCTCAATTACTGGCGTCTCGCGGAGGAACTGGATGTCATATCCTGGGATGCTTATCCGCGATATCATGATCTCGCCTCCGATACCGAAGAGGCCGTTTCCACCTCCTTCTGTCACGACCTGAACCGTTCGATGAAGGGCGGACAACCGTTTATGCTGATGGAAACCACGCCCAGCTCTCAGAACTGGCTGCCCACGATGAAACTGAAACGCCCCGGTGTCCATCGCCTTGCGTGTCTCCAGGCGGTCGCCCATGGATCCGATACCGTGCAGTATTTTCAATGGCGCAAAGGACGTGGCGGGTCGGAGAAGTTTCATGGGGCCGTTGTGGACCACGTCGGGCATGAGAATACGCGAGTGTTCGAGGATGTGTCCGAGGTGGGGCAGATCCTTGAACAGCTTGACCCGGTCGTCGGCACCAGTGTCGATCCGGAGGTCGGGTTGATTTTCGACTGGGAGAATCGCTGGGCCGCTGAGGTGTCGGTTGGTCCCCGGAAAGATATCCAGTATGAGAAAATCTGCAAAAGTCACTACCGCCCATTCTGGGAGAACGGTATTCCGGTGGACATCATTGAGATGGACTGCGATTTTGATCGGTACCGTCTTCTGATTGCGCCGATGCTGTATATGATCAAGCCCGGTGTGGCGGAGCGGATGGAGAGCTTCGTCGAGAATGGGGGAACACTGGTGATGACCTACTGGAGCGGAATCGCGGATGAAAACGACCTCTGTTTCACCAGCGGATGGCCGGGCCCACTGCGTGACCTGGCCGGCGTCTGGGCCGAGGAGATGGACGTGCTGTATGAGGACGAGACCTGCGAGGTTACGATGTCGGATGACAATCAACTCGGGCTGGATGAGACTTACGACGCGCGGATATTCTGTGACCTGATTCACGCCGAAGACGCAAAAGTGCTGGGGACGTATAACGAAGAGTTCTATGCGGGGCGACCGGCGCTGACCGTCAATGAAGTGGGCGACGGCCAGGTGTATTACATGGCGTTCAGAAATGATGGGCCGTTCCTGCGGGATTTTTACACTGCGCTCAGCTGCCAGCAGGATATACAGCCTGAATTTGACGCGGATCTGCCGGAAGGTGTTACGGCTCAGTTAAGGACCGATGGCAAGCGCGATTTCATATTCCTGCTCAATTTCAACGATGAGTGCGTCACCGTGAAACTGGGGCAGGAACGGTGCACAAATTACCTGACCGGGGAATCGGCCGATGATGAAATCAATATGGATCCGTATGGATCACAGATTCTCGAAAGGTAATAACTCCGTTATACTTACGCTTGGCGGTCCTGCAAAAGTTTGTAAGGTTTCGGTGAACCACGTGCGTTTTATGATGCCCTACTTGCCGGGCTTGTC
>CAZXYF010000169.1:0-6925 GCA_964644705.1 uncultured candidatus Brocadiaceae bacterium
TAGGATTGTCACGGCTACCGTGCTTTTGGGCTGCAGGTCGGGCAGCCGGGGAAATTTTCTCCACCCGCGGCGCAAGGCTGTGGGGGCCGCATTTCCCGGCGACTTGTCCTTTGTCAAAGCCTCTCAACCGATTACCATTAACGACTCCTGTTCACGTTCGCAGAGAATGGATCAACAGCCCGCAAAGCACACGTGAAAGGAGCCTCTCTGTAGTTTTGACTGATGACAATTTCACACGGAAAGCACGGTAACAATATGAGCGCACTCTGGATCGACGACGCCGCCCGGCTGGAACGTTTTTGCAACGACATTGGTGACGAACCGCTGGCGCTGGACACCGAAAGCGATCACTTCCACGCCTATCAGCCACAGATCTGCTTGATCCAGGCGGCCGCCGGCCAGCAGATGGCGCTGATCGACCCCCTCGCCATGGACGCTTCCGAGCTCACGCCGCTGCTCACCCTTCTGGAAGATGCCGGCGTGGTGAAAATCCTTCACGCCGCACGGAACGACATCATCCAGTTCGACCGTGACTACGACGTCGGCATCGCCAACCTGTTCGATACGCAAATCGCCGCCCGTTTTTTGGATTACGAGCGCAACAGCCTGAACTGGATGCTCGAAGAACTGATCGGTATCAGCACCGGAGGCTCATTCACCCGGTATGACTGGACGACGCGTCCGCTCCCGGCAAAAGCCCGCCGCTATGCCACCGATGACGTGCGTTACCTGGGACAATTACGCGACCGTTTCCGGAGCGAACTCAAAGATGAGGACTGGATCGAGGCGTTTCGGCAGCAATGCGGCTACGTGGCGCGCAGCGTCGAATACGAAGCCACGGCGTTCAATCCGGACGACTGGCGAGGCCTGAAAGGCAGCAAAAAACTCGACGATCGGGGACGCGCCGCTTTGAAAGAGCTCTTCCTGTGGCGCCATGAACTCTGCACAAAACTGAACAAATCCGCCGTCACGGTGTTCCCGAACAAAGCGCTGCTTCGTCTTGCCAGAAAACGACCCACCACGGCCGCAGAGGTCTCCGACATCTCCGGCATACCCCGTCGTCTGAAAGCCGATTATGGCGCGCAGATCGCCAAAATCATCGCCGACTCACTGGATTCCCCCGCACCCGATGCCGATCCCCCCTCGACGTCCTACACGCCCCCGCCCCCCGAGCAGAAAAAGCGTTACAACGCCCTGCGCCGGTGGCGCAACGAAACGTCGGATAAGCTGGGCATACCGACGGAATTCATCGCCACAAACGACACGCTATCCGCCATCGCCGCCGCCCCCCCGGACAGCCTGGATGAGTTGGGGGATTTCGACGCCATCCTGCCCTGGCATATGGAGGCGTTCGGCGATGAGATGCTGAACATCCTCAGATAACGTCCCCACCAAAGCCGTTCAGAACCGCAACTGGGCAATCGACAGTTTTTTTATCCCCACGGCCACAAGTTTGCGCGCAGCGCATCAGTTTTCGTTATTCGTTATTCGTTCCTCGTTTCTCGTTTGTCGCCGTTTCGTCCGTCGCTTCCCACTTTCCACATCCTACATGCCGTTCTCCGTTCCGCCGTCGCTCGTCTGCCGTCTGTAAAACCAGCAATCAGCCGTACGGCGGATCTTCGTCCAACTAACAATCGCCGTTCTCTGTCGGCCGCTCAGGCACGTCGAACGAGCAGATTAAGCTTTTCAACGCCCGTTATCCGCACTTCTTCTCCCGCCTCAATATCTTCCCCTTCGGTGGTGGCATCATATTGTTTGTCACCAAACTCAACCCTTCCGTAGGGGTCGATGTCGGACGCCGCTCTCCCGCAGCCCTGAAGATCCCGCACGCGCTGAAGCACATCCTCCTCCTCTAAATCTATACCACACAGGAACTCAAACGATAGAGGTAAGTCCCTTTTCTTGGCCAGAACAGAAGCCTCAATTACTTTGGGCACATCCCCACTGGCAAGATAGTGAGCCTCCAGGAGTCTCGGGTTGATATCAAGTCCCGCCTTCTCAGCAGCAATTGAATTTTCCACGATCACCGACGGTTTAACGTTCATCAGTCTCATCGAGATAAACTCCCACATGTCGATACTGACCCCACCGAGCATCGCTTTCACGTATAAATAGCAATAGGGAATCCCGATCCATGCGATCAGCAGGACAAATATTGCTCCCATCACCATCAGGATATTTTGGACTTGTTCCATAAATTATCGCTCCTGTTGACACAAAACTATACCCTGATTATACGGCTACACGCCGCGGTCTCAATCACAAAATCGGGCTACGTCCCGACACTGTTTCGCCGTCAACCAGCTCCAGCGCCTTAATCAGTTCACTATCAACTGGTTGCCCGTCCCCCTACTTTGCAGTAACCACTGGCTCAGCATACCGATAACGTAGTCCTAACTCTATACCACAGATTACTCTTTTATTCCTGCTCAAAGCCGAGAATGTCCACCAGGGGAAAGCCATTTGTCGAGATGGCTTTCTTAAGCCTTTCAGCTCCTTTTTCTGTAACACCCGTCTTTCTAATATACAACACTTGAAGATTCTCCAGCTTATGAAGGCACTTCAGGCCATTGTCCGTAATCTCCGTTTCGACCAAACGCAGCTTCTTCAAATTGTCAATTTGGGCGACATATTTCATTCCCGCATCAGTCACTTGCGTATCCCTCAGATTCAGATCCTTGAGGTTTTTGAGTCGGGCCAGGTATTGCATCCCTTTATCCCCCACTTCGGTACCGCTGAGCTTAAGCCCTTCTAACTCGGTGAGTTTCGCCAAATATTTCAGACCTTCACCCGTAATTTTTGTGCCACCGAGATCAAGATACCGTAGCCTTTTAAGCCCCTGCAGATGATTTAATCCCCCATTCGTGATTTGTCCCAAAACTAATCCCAGGTACTTCAGCTTTTTCAAGCGCCTCAGGTACCTCAGGCCTCTGTCAGTGATCTGCGTGTCCAGAAGATTCAGTGTTGTAAGTTTTTCAAGACCTTGCAGGTGATACAATCCATCATCAGTGATTCCCTCCCCCAGAAGGTTTAACTTGCGCAGGCTCTTCATTTCCTTGACGTGTTGTAAAGCATGGTCTTGCAGAGTTCTACACTGGATCACAAGCACCTTCAATTGCTCCATGTCCTCCAGGTAAGCAAGTCCCTGGCCTTTTATCTCACCATCGAGAAAAAGCTTCCTCAGACCGGTCATGTGCTGCAAATGCGCCAGGCCTTCATCTGTTATCTTTGTGCCTGATCTCAGATTAAGATAGCGCATTTTTATAAGATCCCGTAAGTAAGACAATCCTTTGTCGGTAACTTTTATGCCAACCAAACGCAACCTGCGCAACTCGTGCAAATTCTTCAAATTGGCCAAACCGGCATCGGACACCCTGGTAAATGAGAGATCCAGGATACGTAAATTCCGCAATCCCCTGATATGTTCCAGGCCAGCATCGGTAACGGTGGCCCGCTGGAGATTGAGTCCCTCCAGCCCCTCAAGCCCATTGAGATGCACCAGGTCACTATCACCGGAATCTTTCGGCACCTTGAGGCCAGGTATATTTTTGTTCCGAATATCCTTCGCCAGCACTTCCCAGTCCAATTCGGCCGCTTTTGCCTTCGGCTTCACATACCACCAAAGGCATTCGGGAATTCTCAATTTCCCCCTCGAAGGGGTCTCTCCGATTCGACTGCTACGATACCTCTCTCGATCGGCGGCCTTCTCATACTCTAAAACGACAAGCGGAAGTTCGGAGTTGAAGCTGCGGCGACCATAGTTCGATGTCTCAAGCCACGTTCGGGAAACCTTCTGTTCGCCCGGTCCCGAACTACCTGACTGTTTTTCGCAGGATACTACTGCAAGGATCGCGGCAACCAAAATCAACGTGATGATGCGCCATTGTTGGTATTTCCCCATGTCATTTTGTCCTCAAAGTCTAACGTTCACCTCTGAATCGAAATACCCCTCAATTAGGGAGATAGTCATCACAGCATTGTAGCACTATAAGGTGATAATAATCACACCGCTCCGTATAGGGACCGGAAAATAACCTATCATTGCTGAAACCCTTTTTACAACTTTCCAATCATCGCCTATAGGGCTTAGATACGTCCCCACCTGAAAACTTTTCCGCCTCCGGCGTGCTCACCTGTAAGAGGGGGGAACGGTTCTGGGGTGGCAGCGATGCGAACAAAGGTATTTGGCGACGGACAAATAGTCATCCCACCCGAAATACGTAAGGCGGCTGGGATCCACTCGGGGGACGAGATTGAGGTGAAAATCGATCCTCAGGCTGAATCGTTTGAAATCCATAAAACGGGCGAACCTCGGAGCAAGCAGTTGGCAGGGGCCTTTGCGGCTTACGGTAAAAAGAAACCGTTTCCGGACCGCGAAGAGATGACAAAAGCTTTGGCGGAGGGGATGAAACATGAGTGAACTCGTTCGATGAAGGTCTCAAACAACAGGGTCTGAAGGTCTTAGCCGTGGAATAGGGTGTATGGTTCGCATGTTGTCCTCCTCGTAGTCGGCCACCATTGATTTTCCGGTGCCTCCTGCATCTGTGCATCTTTGTATCCCAGAATTCCGCATCCCGTATCTCGTATCCCGCTTCCCGTATAACATCGCATGCTGCCTGCGCAGCCGTAGCGGTTAATTCGTTTTCCCGTTCATCCTTAATCGTTTTTCGTTCGTCGTTCTGCGCCGTCACGCCGTCTCTGTACTCTGACTTCTGTAGCTCTGACCTCTGTCCTCTGACCTCTGTCCTCTGGCCGTCATGCCGTTAGACGCACCCTGTTTTGTAGTACCCGTTTACCCAAACTGGAGATATCGTGGCCCGCCCCATCTACGGTCTCGTGCCCGACCCAAAAACCAACAAACATGACGAGAAGACTTGACGGTCTTTAGCCGATTTCCGTCAGTCTGTTGACGGTTTTTAGCGAGTTACGGTTCAGTTTTCACATAGGTCACAGCATCTCGATGTCGGAACTGGGGCAGAAACTGGGAATGAGCAAAAACACCGTCCACAGGTATCTGGACCTGCTGGAGAAGGTTTTCGTGATTTACAGTCGGCAGGGTTTCTCACGAAATCTTCGGAAAGAGATCACGAAAAAACGCCGCTATTATTTTTACGATAACGGAGTGAGGAACGCCTTGATCAACAATTTCAACGGCGTCGATCTCCGCGATGATGTGGGGGCACTGTGGGAAAACTACTGCCTGGTCGAACGAATGAAACACAATCTTTATACCAATCGGAACGTAAGCAGTTACTACTGGCGCACCTACGATCAACAGGAGATAGACCTGATTGAGGAATCAGGGGGACAACTTCACGCATACGAGATGAAATGGTCTTCCCAGAAAGTGAAGCCTCCAACGGGCTGGGACAAAAATTATCCCGAGGCAAACTTTGACGCCATTCACCGGGAAAATTACCTGGATTTCATAACGGACTGATAGGGGACGCCTGCCTGCGCAGTTATTTGTGTCAATAGTATCGCTCGCATCTTGCGTGCGCAGCCGTAGCTGTAGCTTTTAATTCGTTTCGTCGTTAATCGTTCCTCGTTAATCGTTTTTCTGTCGTCGCTCTGCGCCGTCCTGCCGTCGCTGTCCTCTGTAGCTCTGTCCTCTGGCCGTCTCGTTTAGTGCCGTTTTCCCGCCGTTCATCTTACTCGTAAACCAACTCGTCGACTTGATCGGCCGTTTTTGTTCACCGTTCTTCGTTTCTCGTTAATCGTTTTTCGTTTGTCGTTCTGCGCCGTCACGCCGTCTCTGTACTCTGACCTCTGTAGCTCTGCCCTCTGACCTCTGTCCTAACGCCAACCATAAAAACAGCACGGAACTCTGAAAAATGTATGCCGGGACGGCACAGTTAAGAACCATTAGGAGTTGCACGAGAATGTCCACACCCGTTGCACGGTATAACTTCAGTGACACTGCCGGCGATAGAGAACATGGATTTTCGGTTGATCCACAGAAGCGCCATCGCGACGACCACAAGGATATACGTGTCGTAAGGTTGAGCATCCGGCCAGATCGGATTCATCACCTGAAAGTGAAACACGGCGGCAAGTAGAATACTGCCCTGTGATGCAGCAAACAATGCAGTTGCGATAACGCTTAGCGCAATACACCCGATGAAAAACGGAGTAAAGCCCCAGGCGCTCTGCTGAGTCCCGCTCAGCAGAAACGCCGGCGTATGCCACAATCCCCAGATCATGCCGATAATCAGGGCAGCCCAAACCGGCGCAAGTTTTCTCTGTAAAAGGGGCAGCGCGAACCCTCGCCAGCCAAACTCCTCGACAGGACCTTTGATTGCAGCGGATGCCAATGCAACAGCCAGCGCACCAAACGAAGCAAAAGGAAGCGGTTCCTGCTGGAAAGTTCCCTTCAGTGCGGCTCCCCCATAGAAAATCAGCGGAACCCCCATGAACAGAAAAACATACCAGGATGATGAACACCGCCACAAACCCAACCGGGACAAGAAACGTCTCAAACCTCCTCGTCCACAGTGGCAAATCACGAGGATGAATGCCGCGATTGCCGGGGCATAAACGCAAAGAAAAAAGAGCGGATGTTGCCCGGTCAACCCCCCGAATATTCGAGTCATGGTATCCGAAAACACAATGTACAACCCCAAAATGCCCCATGTGAGAACAAAGGTAATAAGCAGAAAGGGTACCAGGGAACGAAAAGCAACCTGATGGTTTCCACTCATCGATTGTTTGCCAGGCATGAGTTTGTATCCATTCTTCCTGTTTGTGTGGTATTAACCATACTTCCAACCGACATTGGTTCACATTTCTGCCGATCCTACCGCTACCGGGGACCGGGGTCAAGGGTTGAACGTGTTTCTAATGTCCCGCTCCCCAATCGCTGTTGCTGCCTGTTTAACGACAATTATAATTGCCGACTGACGACAATTAGATTTTCCGGTTCCGG
>CAZXYF010000170.1:0-5662 GCA_964644705.1 uncultured candidatus Brocadiaceae bacterium
GGCCTCCTTAAAGATATGTCCCCCCGGATGGTAGAACACCCACTCGGATAACAGCTACAAGCTGACGGGGTTCACCGAAACCTTACTGAGAATGAGTGGCAGATCAGTTGTATCAGGTGTTTAGCGGGGGTGTTATGCAGAATACTCATCCCGGCATCCATGTTTCCGGATCAGGAGTTCTGAACCTACCGATTTACATAAAATGTGCATTTTGGTAGAATCCATAGTGCGTCGATGGGAATAGTGTTCAATACCGGGCGTGGCTGATCCATACGCGCTGTCCAGTGTGATCTGTCATGCATCTGATCGGGGGTGAAGGGAGCTGTATTGGGCGACTATCAAAACGAGAGATGCTTCCGTTCAGGAGATGGTGCCGTGAAAAATATTCAGTTGCAGAACCTACAGTTGAAAAAACAGTTTACATACAGAGTCCTGGAGCACGTCCGGGATACGTTTGGCGGATTGGTCATGAGCTCAAGTTTTGGAGAGCATTCGGCCGCTATGCTGCATATTGTGACCTCACGGATGCCTGACATACCCGTCGTGAACGTGAGATTGGGAGGGGAAAGTGAATCGACCGAGCGGCACCGCCAGAAGCTCACGGAAATGCTGGATTTGAACCTGCATGTGTATAACGAAACCGAGGACCAGAGCAAAAGTGAGGTCTTCGATTATGCACTCAAAGACGTGGGAACCCGGACGTTGCTGAGTGGTTTGATGTGGGAGGAAACCCAGCACCGACGTGATTTTGAATACGTGATGTTTGATAAGGATGAAGAAATCCACCGCGTGCATCCGATCCTGCACTGGAAAGAGCGGGACATCATGGTGTATTTGAAAAAGAACGGCCTCCCCGTCAACGTCGGCTATTACGATCCCAACAAGGAAGAGAGTGAAAAGAAGGAATGCGGCATTCACGTGTTTGATTACCAACAGGAAGGAAGCGGTATCTGATCGGAGGCGAATGGCGACAGGCCGGGAACTGTGGACGGGTATGGTAGTGAACGCACGCAAGGTGCATATGATGTGGGGTGGGAGGCGACGGGAACATCGTCAAGATGAAATCCCCCCACAGCCGGCGCACGGGCGACGTGAAATGTCCTGGTTTGAGCTGGTAAGACGGGGACGCTCTGCTTATTATGGTCGTATGGCCTTACTCCGAAATCTTAGTGGAGAGTCCAATCATGCGTTTTATTAGCTCGCTATTGATTTTTAGCATTCTCACCGCCTCCGCCGTCGCCGGAACGGGACACTTGCGATCAGTGGAATCGCTGGCATTCAGCCCGGACGGGAGAATACTGGCGTCCGCGGGCGATGATGCGACCATCAAACTCTGGGACGCAAAAGAGGGCGATCTGCGCGCCACCCTCACGGGCCATGACAATCGGGTCTGCGAGCTTGCCTTTGCCGCCGAGGGCAAAGTGCTGGTTTCGGCGAGCTGGGACGGTACGGTGCGAATCTGGGATGTGGGCGGTAAGAAATTGCGAAGGACGCTCGCTCATGAGAGTGAGGTCCGCACGATGGCGGTCAGTGCTGACGGGGCACGGATTGCGGCGGGTACGAACGCCGGGAAGCTGATCGTCTGGGACGTTTCCACGGGGCAGGTTATGGCGGAGCACGAGCTGAAAGACGAGTACGACGTATATCAGGGGCTTTCGTTCAATCCGGATGGGGATATGCTGGCCGCTGTCAAAGGGAAAAGCGACCTGCGGCTGCTGGATCCGGGCTCGCTGGAAGTGCGGCGCGAGATTAAGGACATCGGAAAGGCAATGCCGAGGTTCACCGGGCCGGATGCCTTGCTGGTGCGGGATCGTCGCGTGAAGAAGCTGGCAATCTTGAATCCGGAAACTCTCAAACGGAGGCGAGTGTTTAAGAAGGTGAAAGGAATGCCGGGATTCGTGGCCGATGGCGATCTTATGGCGGTGGCCCGGAGACGGTCGGTTGAGGTGTTTAATGTGAAAACGGGGGAGCCGGTGGCGACCATCGACAACCGGCGTGGCTCGCGTGCGCTGGCTGTGAGCCGGAGGGGCCTTATAGCCACGGGCAGCAAGCACGGCCGGGTGCGAGTCTGGGATCTTCAGGAAACCGAATCGCCCATAGCCAAAATGGCACCGCGGGATCTGGCAAGTGAACCGCGTAACAATCCGTCCCGGATCGACACCAGCCTGCTGGGTAGCAATCTGTTGTCCGATCCCAACGCGGCACCGTGGAAAGAGCGGGAAGATGTGGACGAGGCGTTCGTGTGGCGTGATGACGTGCTTCATTTCACCGCCGGCGCACAGTCGCGCCATTTGACCGGGCACGATGCTCTGTACTTACCCGTGGGTCTGGGCACCGAATCATTCGAATTGACCTGGGACGTGAAGATTGATCGCGCCGTGGGCCACCGCCTGTTCAATCACGGAATCTTCGTGGGACTCAGTTCCGGTAAGCCGGGCCTGATGCGCGAAGGCGATATCACCGTTGCCATGTCCACGCAGTATCCGGGGATGTTCGCGGGTATCCTCCGTGACGAAGCGTTTTATCCTCAACCCAGTTACGTGAACATGCAGAACCTCGCATACAAATCCCTCACCAGCGGGAGGGTACCCGTGAAGTCGTATTCCAACGCGGTCAAAAGCATCATCAGTGAAGACCGGGTGTTGCGCAAACGGATCCGACGCGATGCTCTGGGCCGGCTAACATTCGCAGCGTGGGTGCCCGGTCTCGGGCAGAGCGCTGAAAATCCGTGGTTCAGCGGTACGTTAAAGCTCGGCAAACATGCGGAGAAACCGTTGCGCTATCTGATGATCAAGCGCACGCCGATCATTGCCACGCATCTTGGGTCGCAGGGTATAGGCTATAAAGGGTTCGTCATGCGTGGCCGGGTTCCTCGGCTGGAGCTTCGGCTACACCCTCCGGCCATCCGTTCGGTTACATGGGATAGCGCAGCCCTGAAGCCCGGCGATCGCGTAACGATTGGGGGCGCCGATCTGAGAAAAGGGACGAAGGTGACCGTGGGCGGCAAGCCGGTGGCAGATCTTCGTTTTCACGACGGCAAGATGCTGACATTTGCCGTGCCAGATCTGACGGCAGGACGCCGATATGATCTGGTGCTCACCGCGCCGAATGGTATTGTGACCCATCGTGGGGAGGTTATTCCCGTTGGCCGTTTTCTCGAGTCCGCCCACCCGGCAACCCTGGCGGCGAGTGGCGGGGAGACGATCGAAGTCCAGGGCGCTGGATTTGACCGGCACACTGTCTTTCGCATTGCGGGGGCAACCGCCGAACCGATCGATGTCTCGAAGTCCTCCGTCATGCTGAAAACGCCCCCCGGCGAGGTTGGCCCGGTAGAGATCAGGGCCAGAGGGTTTGACGGTATGATACCTGCAAAATACGTGAATCGTCCGAGTCTTCTTTTTACACAGAGTGACCTGGACCGGCTCCGCAAGCGCTTTGAAGCACCGAAGTTCAAGGCCTATCGGGAGGCGGTGCTGCCGGAGAAGGACGGAAAAGGCGGGCTGGGGCGGTGGTATTCGCAGATCTGGCGCTACGCCTGCACGGGCAACGACGAGTATGTGGAGAGTTTGATCAGCAAAGCGGATTCATTCGCGAAATCCGGGGCACTGGCCCAGCTGAACTTCCGGCGTGCCTGGGCCGCCGCGGTGGTGTATGACACATTTGCCGGACGCATGAGCCGGGCCCGGCGCGCCCGTATTGAAACCTTCCTCCATGAGGCGCTTGACCGGTACCTGCGGCGTGACAAGAGGCACGGCTGGTTCATGTCGAACAACTCCTACACCAACCCTCAGACGAATTATGCGGGGATAACCGTGGCACTGGCCCTGCGTCATCTCCGGAATGATGCCGATCAGGCGTTGGAGGTCGGGAAACGGAGACTTCGGTATTACATCGAGCATCACTGGGGTCCGGATGGCGGCGCCAATGGCGGCCAATCTCGAAGCACCGGCGGACTCAGCAATTATCTGAAGGCGGCCTGGCTGCTGGCACGCCACACCGGCGATAAATCCTTGCTCAGGCATCCGCGGCTGGCTAAGATCCACAACTATTTCGAGACCATGATCGCGCCGCGTGATCGCTACCTGACCTATCGGAAATCCTTCTTGCACCTCAGTGGCAGATCTGGAGCCGCCATCCTGGGCGATCTGACGGACAACCCTCTGTTCCGCTGGGCCGCCGACCGCCATCTGAGCCGGGGAGATGCGGCACGAACGCTGTATTTTCGCGACGACGCTCCCGCCCCGGATACGCCGCAGCTACCCACGCTGTCGCTCCTGGACGATGTGGAATGGGCGACGCTGCGCAGCGGGCCGCGGCCCAACGCCAATCTCGTTGTCGGCGTGAAGGGCAGCGACGGTCCGCTACCCTACCACAAGCAGTACGATGTGGGCAGTTTTGTGCTCTACAGCCACGGCGAGCCGATGTTGATCGACCCGGGATGGGGCCGAACTCGCCCGACCCATCACAGCCTGCCGGTGATCGATGGCGCCAAACCGGACGCCTCCGGTGGTTTCATTACCGACTCGTGGGAACAGGATAACCGCCGGCTGGCTGTCGTGGACTCGACGCAGTCCTATCAACGATACGGCGTTCGCCGTGTGCGCCGGCACGTGCTGGCCCAGGGAGATCGTTACGTGATCGTGCTCGACGATCTGGTTCCGGCCGTGGACTCTGAAGGTGCGACCAGGTCCTACTTTCAAGCCGCGAAACCGGTAAAAATCCAGGACGGGGCGGCTGTGCTTAAGCGCAGGGGTGTTACGGCGAAGCTGCAGTTTTCGGGCCCGCTGGCAAAGCTGCGCTCAACCAGCAGGAAAAAATCGCATCCCGTCATCGCTGCTTACCAAATTGACCCGGCAAAGCCGCTCATCACGACGATAACCCTCTCCGAAAAGGACTCGAACGTACCGGCCCCGCACATCGATCGCGACGGTGATACCATCACGATCCGGTTCGAGGATGCACGCAACGCCGTATTCCGCCGCACCGACCGGGGCTGGGCGTTTGTGGCCGACGGAACGCCACTTTTCACCGCGCCGCCCGATCCGAAGTACACGGCAAACTGTGTGCGGGCGGACACGGAGCCCGAGCTGGACGGCAAACTGGACGATGCGGTGTGGAAATCCGCGGATAAGCTCGGCCCGTTCGTGGAGTTCCGACGCTGGCGGGAGGAGGACCGGACGGCCCGTTTCCAGACGGAGGTGCGTTTCGCCTATGACGACCGGTTCCTTTACGCGGCCGTTCGCTGTGAGGATCCGAACCCCGAGGGCCTGATCACCCGAATGGCTGGGCCCGCCCAGAACGGTGAGACGGACGACGGAGTTCGGTTTGAATTTAACCTCAATGCGGACCTTGAGAACCCCTCGAAGTATGTCAATATCGTTAATGCCGCGGGGGTCCACAAGGAAGACTTCGGCACCGGGGGCGGGTCGGTGGTCCGTACGGCGGTGGGGCGGGCAGGCGATGCGTGGACGCTCGAGGTCGCGTTTCCGTGGAAGACGCTTAAAAACCGTGAACCGCCGGAGCCGGGCGAAAAAATCGGGCTGAATGTGCGCCGTTTCCGTTCGCAGTTCCCCTCGGAATCATCCCTGTGGAAACCAACCCACATCTGGTCGAAAAGTGTGCCATGGCGCTGGGGATGGCTGATTTTCAAGTGAGACGCGAT
>CAZXYF010000170.1:5762-6923 GCA_964644705.1 uncultured candidatus Brocadiaceae bacterium
TGATGATTTCAGTCGCGATAAGGAAGGTGAGCAGCGCCTGTCCGTGGAGCGGCTGCGGTGCTGGCAGGAAATGCAATGACGCCAACTGTGTATTCAACGTGCCGCCCGATAACCGCGGCCGGATTCCCCGAAGGTACGAGGAAACGCTGATGAAGGTGCAGGACAAATGGGAGATTCTGGGGGTTGGATGACTCGGGGAGGGGAGGTCCGTTTGGATGGCCGCTCAGTGCGGGATGATCAGGGGCAGGGGGGCGCCGTCGTTGCGACGGTAAACGCGGAAATGGTTGTCCAGGGTGAAAACTTTGCGGCGAGGATGATTTTCAGACATCCGGACGAGGCAGGCATCCGCCAGGGAAGCGGGTAGGTCCCCGTATTTATTGAGAATTTCACACACACGTTCGAGCTCGGGCTCGAGCGCGAGAGACTGGGTGATTCTGATTGTGCCCTGGGTCAAAAAACCCACCAATCGCGATGTGGCCTCTTTATTACCATTGAGCAGAAAAATTGTCTCAGTGATGACTGCCTCGCAGGTGAAGAAAGGCGCTTTGATCCTTTTCATGCGTTCCAGCGTCCATTCATGATATTGATCGCGTGAGTTGAGAAGCGCTACGATCGGGCCGGTATCTATGACTACAGAACTTTTCACTCTCCGAAGCCTTCCATATGCTTGGGATTTGTGGACAGATCTTCGGGGCCTTCAAAGCATCCGGCGGCCTCTTTCGCGAGTTCATAGGCGGAAGGGGACTCCCCAATTCGCTCCTCCTGTTCCACGTACTGATCGATTGCCGACCGGATAACCGCCGAACGCGTCGTGTGTTGCTGGTCGGCCAGCTCGTCCAGTCGTTGAGCCAGATCCTCGTCCACTTTGAATGTGATTGTCTTCATATTGACGGCCTCCCTGAAGGTAATACGTTACACTGATATTGTATTACGCTCTTGCCGTCGCGTCAATGGTGTCGATCCCGCCGGAATTGTCGCTGTGTTCTATAGGTTCCATCCTTGAGGTGCATCTAAGCCGGTGTGATTAACCTGTAGTTTGCAAGTGTTTCTCTTTTTTCGACGAACCAAACACGCAAATTATCACGGATTATTTCCAAAATGCGGCTCCCACGACCTTGTGTCGTGGGTGAAGAAGACTGGGTGGGCTAAATCCACCTGATG
>CAZXYF010000171.1:0-6884 GCA_964644705.1 uncultured candidatus Brocadiaceae bacterium
CCTCTCATGATATCACTGAAACATATCAGAATCGTGCTTGTGCTTCTCATCGCGCTCGGCCTGTGCCCGCGTATCGGGATCTGCGCGGAACCCGAGAACTGGTGGGGCCAGCGATGGCGATATCGTGCCATCGTCCGGGTGGACAGATCCGAAGCCGCTTCAGCCCGGGTGCGCCTCCGCACGGGTGACCGCGCGCTCCCCGCCGGAAAGGACCTGCGTGTAGTGTCACCGGATAACAGGGTGATCCCGTTTCATATAGTGCACTCCACCTCGGAAAAGCACCTCATTCAGTTTCCGACGCGTGAGAACTCATCCGGAGACAACGGCACCGAATACGCGATTTATTTCGGTAACAGTGACGCGGCGAAGCATCCATCGTATTCTCCGAAGTCCGGTCTGACACTGCGCACGGCCCCCATCCCCGAGGATGTTGACGTCAGCAGCTGGGAGAGCGCCAGCGACGTGGTTGAAAGTGTTGAGAAGCCCTACGGCGTCGCATTCCGCCGCAAAATATTCACCGGCTATAATCCGCTCGGTCCGCAGGAGCAATATCTCAGCATCTACAACGGGGTTCTGCAGTGTCCCAGAAGCGGCACCTACCGTTTTGCCGTACTCAGTCAGGATGCCTCGTTTTTACTCGTGGACGGCAAAAAGGTGGCGGAGTGGACCGGACGCGGACACAACATTCACCGGGGTCGTTACGGACAGCATGCGGGCGCCATCGAGCTCCAGGCGGGCAGACACAGCCTCCGCTATGTCGCTTTTGCCTTCGACGGACCCGGGAAATGTGCCGCTGCGTGGGTTCTCCCCGGAACATCCAAAAAACCCACCAGACATAACGACCTCAGCGCCTATCCCTATCAGATACTTGGCAAAAAGGCATTTGGCAGTGTGGCCGCCGGCACCGTTCTGAGATGCGAGGCCCGCCAATCCAACCTCTGCGCTGCGTTTGATGCCCGCAACAAGCGATATTTGGAGAGTCGGGATGCGCGAATGGTTGCGGTCCGATTTCGATCACACAGTTCGTCCCGGGAATCCATGATCCGGTCCTATCAGTGGGATTTCGGCGATGGTCAAACCAGCGACAAAATCAATCCCACTCACGTGTATTTGAAACCGGGGACCTATAAAGTTTCGCTGCGTGTGAAAGGTACCGATCGAACGAGCACGTTCACATCGACGGTGAAGGTTGAGCCTGTATGGCATGATCTCAACTTCCGGCGACGCAAGAAGCGTCGGTTCTGGAAACTGACGCGAAATTACGATCCCTCCGCTCTGCCCACCGATCACCTGCTCGCCTTCCGGCAGTTCCTCCATGACATTGATCGCAAGAAAAAACTTTTTGAGGTCTGCCGCGAACTCGATTCCCGCCGGGATGAGCTGACAGATCTGCAGATCTATGGCGTGGCCTTCGACCTGGCGAATCATCATGTGCGTGAGGGAGATAAATGGCAGAAGGCCGAGAAATATTATCATCTGGCCCTCCGTAGCGCCCCCGAGGATGCCCGTGAAAAGCGATTCAATACTCAGTTCGAACTGGCGGACCTTTATTTCTACTACGCCGACAGGCCCGAAAAAGCTCGCACGCTCTATCATCGAATACGAAAACAATTTTCCGATGCCGATCCCGTTCGGCGCCGGGTTGCACTCATTCGACTGGGAGACATCGCCCGGAACACCGGCAAGATGGACCGGGCCCTGGAGATCTACAGGCAGGCGCAAAAAAGCAAAAAATACGGTCCCGGACAATCGCTTGCCGTCGTAGAGGGGCGATACATCCATGACATCCGGTCGGCACTGCAGAAGGGGGATGGCCAACGCGCCGTCAGAGCGGTGCGATCGTGGTTATGGACGTGCCCCACCGCTCGGCTGGACGGCCTTGCTGTAGTTTTTCAGCTGCGGGCCAATATGCTGGCCGAAAAGTATCATGAGGTAAAAAAACAGGCACGCATTTATCTGTCCTACGCTGAAGATCCTAATTACATTCCGCGCGCCCACCTCTACGCCGGCGAGGCCTGCCACCAACTGGGCGAGACGGACGAGGCGCGCAAACACTGGGAAACCATCCTGCAAAAATGGAGGGATTCTCCCGCCGTCCGGAACGCCCGCCGGAATCTGCAGAAACTGGAAGTAGAAGAGAAGAAATGACAGATTGGAAAACGGCGGTTATGAGGTAACTGTTCAGCGAACTACGTTATTCCAGATGGGCCTGCTGACGGGCCCGTGCCGGTTGGGCCGTACTTCTCCACTATCCGAAAATGCGCAAACAACGCGATAGGGTCTCTTGGCAGAGCGCTGGAGCCATCAGGATAATCTGACGGCTCGTTCCCGCCCATACGATACACCGGGATAGGAGATGAAAAGCTTAGAAAACTTATACAAGACCGCTAAACGAACAGCCCTCCCCCCCTTCCACATGGAACTTTCAACGTTCAACCACATCGACCTCTTTCGGTTGAGAATGATCTGGCAGACGTTATTATACGTCAACCTCGACTGACTTCTCGCCCGCTTTTTCTCTATCGAGCGTGTAACTGATGAAAAACGAACTGATCCCGCACATGTTGGTTGACTATTCCCGACTTGCCACTACGATACTTCTCGGTCTGTTTATCCTCACAAATACGTCCTGTACCATCCAGGACACCGCACTGGGAGATCACATGATGCAACACACTGTTTCCACAAAAGGCAGCGAACGAGCCACTCAGGGCACCGGATGCAAACTGGTCACGCGGAACGGCAAAACCCACATCGTCTGGCAGGACAGCACCGGGCCGGAGGAATACGTGAATCGAATTCGCACCTTTGATCACGAAACCGGAAAATTTGGGGAAATTCATACAATCAACGAGCCCGTGGATAACCACGCCCGCCCCAATATACTGATGGACCACGAGGGTTACCTCCATCTTGTGATCAGCGGCCACAACAGTCCGGTCACCTACCAGCGCTCGATCAACCCAAATGACAGTTCAGAATGGACCAACCCCACAAGCATCGGGGAAGGCACCTACCCCGCACCGGCCATCGGCCCGGACGGAACCATCTACGTCCTGATGCGTTCCGCCAATCAATGGAATGGCGACGATCTGTATGTCAAACCGAAGGGAAAACCATGGCGAAAACAATGCAAACTCGTCTATCGTGATCCCGAGATGCCCGGTTACGCCGCATTCCACGGACAACCCGTCGTCGGAGCGGATGGCACGGTTCACGTTGTCATCCACTTTTATGAAGGCAAAGGAATATTTGATCGTCGAGGACTGCACCAGGCGATTTGTTACATGAAGAGCTCCGACCACGGAAAAACCTGGAGCAAAGCCGACGGATCCCCGGTCGATGTGCCCGCCCGTCCTGCTGACCTGGACGTTATCGCCCGGGATCGTGCCACGGCGCGCCATGAAGATAAGCCGCCGCCACTGTTTAAGCAGGGCGGCCTGGTCCTGGACGAAGAACAACGTCCCCACATCCTGTATTGCGATCATCGCGTTGAACCGGGACAGATCATGCATGCCATGGCCCAGGAGGATGGCCGCTGGACCCGCGGCAAGATCGAAGCCCCGGCCAAACTGTTTGAGCAATTTCGCGCCACCACCATCAGCAACCTTCAATCCACCCCCGATGGCAAGTTGATCGCCCTGGTCGAGTTCCAGCCTTACGATGATATGTGGGACAACGGACTTCCCACCCGCAAGATGAACATGAAAACCAGCCGCGAAAAACGCCTCGGCTGGGTGATCAGCGGCGACGCGGGAATAACGTGGACCAGTCGCAAAGCACTGCGCGGCGGCGATTTCAACTCTCCCAACCTGGAAGAGCCCACCGGCGGGAACCAGCTCCCCGAGGACCGTCTTCCCCCGATGGTCTATTTCGACGGGGCCTCCCGCTACCCCGAAGAGGGGGAAGCCCTTCAGAATAACGTGTATCTGGCCGTCCCTGAGTCCACCAAAAAGGAAAAACAGGAAACGTTTCCCCTTCACAACCCCCGGGCCCGCGAAATGCTCGGGCTCACTCCGGGAATGCGCCGGACGCTTCGGCGGGCACACAACAAGGACACGCTTGAAATTGCACCCGTCCACCTGCCGCAGGAAGGTTCCGCCCCACTCAACCACTTTGGCTGGCCCATCGCCACCAGATCCGGCGATACGATCATTGTGATGCACCGACGTATCCCGGGACATCATCCCCATCGCGGAGCCGAAAACAATCCGGACTTCTCCTACGGAATTGTCCTGCGCAGTGAAGACGGTGGTCAAACCTGGTCCGAGGCCTATGATCTGCGCGACTGCATGAAACCGGAGGATCGCAACCGCGGCGGAATTGTGCCGCTGTCCCACCGGTCCAAATTCGATCCGGACAACGAATCCCAAAAAGGCTATAAGGTTCATCTCCATGCCATCGGCACGACGCGCGATGGCGCGGTGGTGGCCATCAACAATCACGGTGTCTTTCGCTCGGAAGATAAGGGCAAAACCTGGAAGCACTTTTCGAAAGCGTTGCGGGAGGATACGTTCCCCCACGAAATCGTCAATCTGGGCCCGAGAATTATCGATCATCCGGAACACGGGCTGCTGGCGTTCGGCAACTGGGTAACCCAACTCCCCAGTAAAAAACTGGTGGTTCTGCAATCACAGGACGGCGGCGCTACCTGGAAAGTCCATCAGTATCCCGTCGGCGTCTCCCAGTACGAACCGGCCGCCCTGCACCACGATGGGAAGATACGTTTTCTGACGCGCAACCAGGACACCAAAGAACAACACGAACAGATGGCCTGGACACCCTGGGAAACACCCGAGATCCTGGATTGCAATCTCAACCTCGGATCCGTCGACACCGTGGATTTATCTTTCAACCCCGTCACCAAACGCTATGAAGTCGCCTACTCAGAACGCAACCGCATGCAGGTCTCACTGTGGAGTATGAACCCCGAAAAATGGGACTCGGGCGAATGGCGTCGCGAATGCCAGTTGATCGACACAAAGGGGACGTTCTATCGCAACGCCGACGGTTTCCATACCGGGGGCGCGGTTATTGACCCAAAACGCAACGTCCAGCACATCTTCCTCTATCGCGGCATGCCCGAAGGGCCGTCGGGCATCTTCCGGATCACTCGTTCCCTGAACACACCCGAACTCCGTGAATCGATAATGGCGGAGGCGACGTACCGTAACAGGGACTCCTGGCGGGCGGCTGTGCCCGAGCGATACCGGGATCGTGAAAGTTTTGCCTGGCCGAATCCCGATCCCGACCTTCCCAACGTGCTGCTGATCGGAGACTCCATTTCGATGCTCTACACTCAGAAGGTACGGAAGCATCTGAGCAATCTCGCCAACGTTTACCGCGCGCCGGCCAACTGTCGATCCACCCGTCAGACGCTGGAGGAGATCGAAAGCTATTTGGGGGATAAAAAGTGGGACGTAATCCATTTCAACTGGGGCATCCACGACGTCACGCGGGTTGGCCCCGACGGACAGACCGACCCCGAAGGAACCCCACAGGTTCCCCTGAAGGCATACCGCAAGAACCTTCAGCGGCTCGTTCGCCGGCTCAAGGCCACTGGTGCCGAGCTTGTCTGGGGATCCACCACGCCCGTGGCCAGAGACGTAGGGATCCGCAAAAACGCGGATATTGAGGCCTGTAACGAGGCCGCCCGGAAGATCATGGAACGGCACTATATCCCGGTCAACGATCTCCATAAAGTTGTCCAGCAGGCCGGAAAAAAGCTCTGGCACGACGGTGTTCATTTCGGTGAAGAGGGATCCGACATACTTGCGCGGGAAGTGGCCCAAAAAATTGTCGCCCAGCTGGCCAATGCGCTGGCACTGGAACCTATCCTGAACACGGACGTCGAAAAGTTAAAACCATCCGACGCAGATGTCAGCAAAGTCTTCGGGGGCGATCAAAAAGGCACGGAGGGCCTCCAGCAAGTTTTCCGTGCGCTGCCCCTGTCAAACCGTCTTTTCCCCAGCCCGGTCCGCGTGTCCGTCGAGCCCGCCCCGGACAATGGGGATGGTTGGCGCATTACCGCTCAACCGGCCGAGATGCAACTTTCGGGGGGCGAGTCGCGACGCATCCTGCTTCGCGCGAGCGCCCAGCCACACAGCACTCGATATCCCCTGCCCGATATCTTCCTGAAGGTGGAAACGGCCTCACGCACCGGAGATGACACACTTCAGCGCACCGTCCGCAAACAATTGGACGTCATCGGAACACAGCCAGAAATGAACGTTCAGAAGACGAAATCCGCCCCCGCCGTCAACGGCGCGCTTGAGAAATCAACCTGGCAGAAGCCGGATGTGCCCGTCTTCGGTCGAATGGATGGTAAGCGGGATGTTACCCCAAAAACATCCGCATGGATAAGATACGACCGGAAAGCCCTGTATCTGGCTTTTCGCTGCCAGGAACCGTCACCCCAGAAACTGAAACGCGCGGCCAGGAAGCGTGATGATCGGGTCTTTCTGGACGACTCCGTTGAGGTGATGCTCGATCCCGCAGCCAACGGCAAGACCTATTACCAGATTGTGGTAAACACCGCGGGAGTTATCTACGATGGCGAGAAATTCGATAAATCAGTTGACCTCGAGGGAGTGGAAATCGGAACGCAGGTTGGAAAAGACGCCTGGTCGGCCGAAATAGCCATCCCCTGGTCCGAAATCGGCCAGGACGGCCCTCCCGAACAAATCAAGTTTTTGCTGTGCCGGAACCGGCAGGTGAGCGGTGAGCACGAGGTTTTCCAGTTCCCGGTCAGTCCCGAGGGCAACCACAAGCCCAGCATGTTCGCAATCGGTTCGATCACGAATAAGTAACTGGTGGGTGAGTTATAAGATTGTTTCTGCGTGATTGGTACAACTGAACTGAGCGGCTCCCGGCGCTATGAAAAA
>CAZXYF010000172.1:0-3048 GCA_964644705.1 uncultured candidatus Brocadiaceae bacterium
ACCGGGACAAGCCCGGCAGCAGGCCCATCTGGAATAACGTGGTTTACCGAATGTTATTACAGGCTATTTGGCGAATCGGGGTTCACTGTATTTTCCAACGGGTCAGGAGTTCTGAGACTTCTGCAGCTGCCTCATTTGGAGCCATGCCAATTTGATTCCCCCATAACACAGGGCCCTGGGGGCTAACGCAGGATTGCGTGTAGTTTCAGTGTGCCGACACCGGACAAAACGCGATTCGTACAATTTTCAAGACTTTTGCCGGAAAGCTTCTCGCATCTCCTCCACCATCGGTCCGGCTTCTCCCAGCGTCTGCGCATGCATAACAAAGAGGAACCGGGTATCGGGGTGGGCCCGATCAAGGAGTTTCAGCATCCGATCAACGCCGTAATAATACGCCAGAATCACAGCATCACCGGAAAAATCATCGATCCATTTGAATTCCCGTTCCTCCGGCATCACCCGGTTCATCCCCCGGAGTTTGGGAACTTTCAGAAAGCTATCATGCTGATGTTCGGCATCAGCACAACAGTGAACAAACAGACCATTGTAGCGCTCGGAGAGGCGCGTCAGTCCCGGCAGACAGAATTTTTCGAACATGGCCGGCGAGATGGATCCTACCTCGTCCACGGATAAAGCGCAGCCCAGGTCGGCCGGGGCCCAGGCGGAGTTCATGTGCATCAGTTTACACCGGGGGAACTCCTCCCGAAACGCGTCCAGGAAGCGCATCAGATATCGTTCACATTTGCGCACAAGACCCATCACCGCGTCGGGGGTCTGGATCATGGCGGGGAAGAGTTTATCCTTCTCCCATATCAATCCAGCGATATCCAGCGGGCTCTGCAGATCCGGGGCGCCGAAGTAAACGTCCTCTCCGAGTTCCTCGCGCATCAACCGCGCAAAACCGAAAAGACGTTCCATGATCGGAACGTTCAGATCGGGTTCTTGCAGTTTTTCCGCCTCACGAGCGGTGGAAACGCAGGGCAGAGCGAACGGATTACCCTCCGCTGGTTGGTGCACATCACACCCAAAAGCGGAGGCAAACACACCCGTGTGCGTGTTCAGATTCACAAAAGGAACACTGTGATCGTCGAGCTGCTCGTGGAACTTCAAGCGGCGCCGGTAATTTTCAACCCCCCAGGGAATCCATTCCTCAAGTGGCCGGTCCGACACAGTAAAATCCTCCTCCGTCGGCTGGTTGATTGATTCTGGAGCCACAATCAGTCCATATTGCTCGCCGGAGCCCCCAAACAAGCCCCGCAGGAATTCGACGTTACTCTCAACTGTATTGCTCATAAGGCAATCTCTTTGCTTGGGCTTAATCCGTGCCGGTGAGCTCACACGCCTCGCCGGTTTCAATCGATTCCAGAGCCAAGTGGCTGAGCTGGAGTGTGAGAAGCGCATCTTCCTCGTCCAGATCCGGTTCCATTTCGCCTTTCACCACCCGGGCAAATTTGTCGATACGACGGGGGTGCCCGGCACTTTCGTCCAGGGGCCAGACTTCGGTGTGGTCCTGATACCGCACTTCCATGTTGGGGCCCTGTTTCTGCATGGCGAGCTCAGGGCCCACCACCCACTCATCCCAGCCCAGGTTCGGGAATCCCTCCGGCATGCCCCAGTTCAGATACAACTGGAGCTGATGGCCGCCCTCCATCGTCAGCTCAATAGATGCCTCATCGATTGCGTGATCTTCGATGTGGGCCAGACGTTCTTTGCCCTCGCCAAACACCTTCCCCGACGCATAAATGCGCTCCGGTTCGGTATCGGTCATCCACCGCATCAGATCGAAGATGTGGCATGCCATATCGATCACCACGCCACCGTTGATGGATTTACTGTGCATGGCGGTTTTGGGACGGACCTCCAGAAACATGGTGTAGCGGAAGGTAACCGGACCGCCGAACTCACCCGTCTGGAAGAAATCACGGTACTTCTGATACCGATCCTGGTCGCGTCGCTGGAAACATGGCATGAAGACCACATCATTGCTCTGCACCGTCTCCACAATCCGCTCGCCACCCTCCAGCGTCAGCGCCAGCGGTTTTTCGCCAAAGATATGCCGGCCGTTCTCCGCCGCCAGACACGTCACGTCGGCATGCATGTTGGTCGGCACGCACTGCGACACGATATCAACACCCTCGTGCAGCACCGCGTCCTGCCAATCGGTGTACGCCGCGGCGCCGGTCTCATCGGCCAGCTTTTGCAACCGTTCCTCGTCGGTATCGCACAGGGCCACGACCCGTGCATCATCTCGATTATTCCACACCTCGGCGTGTTTCTGACCACGCGCACCACATCCGATAACACTGACATCAAACATGCTTTCACTCCACAAAATTCCAGAAAGAAGAAACCGTGTCAAACTATCTTTGAGCGACAATTGTAATCGATAATACACGTCATGCAAACATAAGTTCTGGTTTTTCTGATACGCGCACTCCCCATGCCGGCTTTCAGCCCCTCAAACCGGGGCAAGCCCGGCAGGAGGCCCATCTGGAATAACGTGGTTCACTGAATACTTACGCTAAAACCCCCTGTGATTCACAATTGCCCAGATTATTTTTCTGGCATCAACACTGCATGCGCATCGGCCAGCATATCCCGTACCGGCAGATCATATGGACATCGCTCCTCGCACCGACCGCACTCATCACACGCATCCGCATGAATCGGCATCTCGTCGTAGCGCTCGCGCGCCCACTCCTCCAGCCCGTAACGTTCCGCATAGGTCGCGAACAGTAGGATTTTCGTGATGTTGATGTCGTTCGGACACACCGCCAGACAGTATTCACACCGACGACAGAACCGGTCGCCCCATTCGGCGGCCTGCGCCATCAACTGCTCCCGCTCGGCGTCGGACAACCCGCCTGTCACGCCCAGGTTCTCCTCAACTTCCTCAATCGTCTGCATACCGGGGATGACGCAATCAACCGGATGCTCGAGCACGAATTTCAGGGCGCAGGCGGCCATCTCCAGAGCTCCGCCCGCCAGGGGTTTCATCACGATCGTGCCCACTCCCTCCCGTGCCGCCCGTTTCAAAACAGCCAGCGA
>CAZXYF010000172.1:3148-6827 GCA_964644705.1 uncultured candidatus Brocadiaceae bacterium
AGCGACCTGATTCGCCGCGAATCGTTTCATCCCCGTATCCCGTAGGAATGGGGGTCGCCATTCATATTAAAACACGACAATTTTGGCGAATGCGCCTCAACACGATGAAAACCCGGATTCAATCTTCCAGTCTTCGATATTCCGTGTTTCCGAACTGAACGCGGCACCAATGATTTTCACCGAACGGCTATCACCCTGATACTGTTCCGCGTATCCCCTCTCCAAAATCTGCTCCACTGCCTCTTCCGCGGTCCCATGCAATTTGAACTCAAACACCAGAACGTCTGAATCGGTCCGGATCACCGCATCAATTCGCCCCCGATTGGTGCTCACTTCCACATCGATGGCCACACCGATCAGTTTGAAAATCGTGAAGAAGATACTCTGATAATATTTCTCGTAATCCAGAGTGATTGTGTTGGGCAGGCTTGAGAAGAAGATCTTCAGATGCTCCAGCATCCCACCAGCATCCCCGGCATCCAGAGCCTCGGAAATTTGACGGAGCGCCCGCCCCATCTCCGGATCCTGCAAATGGGCCATTTCCCGGACCAGCCAGTAGTTGAAGGAGTGTTGAATCTCCCGGTTCGGATAATCAAGATCATAATAGCGCGTCCCCATGACATCGCGCGTCCCATCAATGGTCAGATACCCCGTCTGAACCAGAAGCGGTAGCGGATGAAGCTGGTCAGGCTCGTAGGTAGAAAAACCCGTTTCCGGCAGACTCAAATCCTCCATATCCATCGGCCGCTCGCGCAACAGATTCATCAAAAACGCTGGCGTCCCCGTCTCAAACCAGTAGTTCTGGAAATCCTGCTGCATCAAACACTTCATCACCGAGACTGGGTTGTACACCGTTTCGGCAGACCGATGGAATCGGTATCCGTCATACCACTCTTTCAGGTTGTCCAGACACTTCTCACGCGTAGTCTCGCAGGCCTCGGCCAGTCGGTCGATATAGCCCGGGAAATTCGTCTCCAGCTCCTCCTGGGTATATCCCAGCAGGGTTGCCGCGCGTTGCTGCATCGTCAGATCCGTCAGATTGTTGAGGTCGGAGAATATTGAGACTTTCGAAAACTTGCTCACCCCTGTCAGAAGCACAAACCGCTGGCATGCTTCCGTGGATTTTATGACCGAGTAGAATCGCTTGAGCAACGTCTGCACATCAACCGCCGATTCCTCTCCCAGGTGGCTCAGAAGCGGTTTGTCGTATTCATCGATCAGAATCACTACGGGCCTGTTGCGGGCACTTTTCTGGATGAGCTCCCGGAAACGGGAGTAAACCAGCGAATTGGACAATTCGACGCCAATCTTTTCGGCCGTTTCATCGAGCAATTCCCACAACCCTGTTTTTATCTCCTCCACACCATCCGCTTCCGCATCCCCCATATCCAGCTGGATCACCGGATACGTCTCCCAGTCGTAATCCATCTGATCAATTGCCAAACCACCAAACAGCTCTCTCTGCCCCGTGAAAATTGATTTCAGCGTACTGATCAGCAACGATTTGCCAAAACGACGGGGACGCGAGAGAAAATACTGCCCCTTATACTGACTGATCAGACGATGAATGGCCTCCGTTTTATCAACGTACTGATAGCCACCGTTGATAAGATCCGGAAACGTATAAATGCTGGTGGTCAGCGGTTTCATAACATTTAAACCTTACGCATTCGTACGATCGGCGTCAACATAACTGTCAACTCCGACGCTACCCCGCACGAGATGCGAGACTGGTGGTTTCCTGAAAGGATTACTCCTCCCCGTCAATCTCCCAATCCATATCCTCCAGCGCCAGGGTGGCCCACATGAACTGTGAGGTCTGGTAGCCATAGTATTCATCGCGGCAAGCACGGGGGTGCATATACGCGGGCATGTCCTGTTCGTCTCCACCCGGTCCCAGCGTCACGCCTCCGGGGATACGCCCCATCTGGAAGCTCAACGGATCGGGCTGTTTCACGCCGACGCCGTTCATCGTGCTGATCTGCCACGGATTGGCCCCATGGACCCATTCGAGAAGGCGGTACGCGTCGCTCATCAACGATGGCCGTCCCAGCACTTTCGCGGCCTTCGCCAGCGCCACCGCCGACATGGAATACCGTGCATTCGACATATAATGGCGACCGGCCAGGAAGTATCGGAACATCAGCCCATCACCCAGGTGCCGATACTCAAAGGCCTCGTTGTCCTCCGGTTTCGTCTCATACATAGCATATGGCAGCAGACCGAAGGGGTTACGCGCGGCAAACACCTGCACGTATTCATCCACCCACAGCTCCACCGCGTCCTTCCAGCGCTCGACGTCGGGATGTTCGGGGAACGTTTCGATAAACTCGCCCATCACCCAGATGTGGTAATCGTTCCCCACGTGTTTGCGGTGATAGCCCGGCTCGGTCGGGTGGGCACGCCAGAACCCCCGGGTGGTCTGCTGGCCGCCAACGTATTCGGTAACCTGCATCTGCAGAATCTGCTCGAGTGACTCCAGAGCCTGCTTTTTATATTCTTCCTCGCCCGTCACTCTGTACAGCACAAGCTCACCCCAGGCGCGCCACTGGACCGCCTCCATGGACGGATCCCCCTCGCCAAAATCATACTCACGCGATCGACGCGCGGCGGACAGAGCTCGTTCGGCTTTCTCCGGATCCTCCTCGGCCAGTTCTTCCGCATACAGCGCATACAGCGTCGTAAATTTGCCCGGTGGTGTGGCTGTGCCCGGATGAATGCGTCGTTCATCACCGCTCTCGGGGATATTGTCGGTGTAGCGGCAGTCCATATTGTCATGCACTGAATTCATTCCCCCACCGATATTGTGGAGCAGCGAGCCATCTTCCTCCTGGATATTGAGGAAGTATTCATAGCCTTGCATGGCCTCACTGAGGAAGACGCCGGGGGACAGTCCCAGCCGTTCCTCGCGCCCTTTCCACAGCCGGTTCCCGATCAACAGGCTGATCGCGTTCAGGCTGATTGAGGTGGCCCATTTCCGAAAATCGCCGGCGTCGTGCCATCCACCTGCCGCATCCACATAACGGTCCTCTTCCACGATATATCCATCGTCGAGGTGACACGCCTCATGCCAGCCGGGCACGTCGCGTCCACAGGATTGGGCGCGGAAGTAGGTGATGCACAGCGGCAGAATCCGGCGATAAACATCGTCCCGGATGACAAACGTCGGACTGAGTGTGGACCCCAGCCGGGCCTGATACACACCGTTGTCCTGCAGCTCGGATATGTCTCCCACCAGCCACGTCCCGAAATCGGTCCGTTTTCGCTGCAGCACATCGCGGTAGGTGTATTTATGCTGCTGATCGGAGTTCAGCGGATATTTTGAAAATTCATTCTGCTCGAAGACCATATAAACCCGGCTACCGAATATGCTTTCAGCTTCGGGCACATCGGGAACCACAATCCGCTTTTTGCCGTGAGCCGGGCGGAAACCAAGCTGGGTATGACACAGTTCAATTTCTTCACTCATGTCGTATCTCTGCTCATAGGGAAAGATGAAAGGGGAAAACACGCACACTACATCACAGGCGCGTCAATAATAGTGATACCGCCCCCCAACAGTCAACCGAGGTTCGGAAGCCCGGCTCCTCCCCCAGTGCGCCGCAGAAAGATTCTCACCCCGAACTGCGGCGACACGCAACGACGCCTTGCTGCGGCCCAGATCTTTTGACCCGGAGGA
>CAZXYF010000173.1:0-6769 GCA_964644705.1 uncultured candidatus Brocadiaceae bacterium
CACTTACCCATGCCATTGGAGTAGGCCGAACCATAAACATCCCCACCGCAAGATCCATAGAAGCCTGTCTGAAACCTCAGAACACCTATGAGGGCCGCTCAGGTTCAGCACTCCCGGTCCGGGAAGGGGATGTCGTCATCCGCCCGGCGTTTCGGTGGCCTTCAGTCCGAGTGTGTCCGCCAGGTCGCGGGCCATCTTTTTGGCCTCATCGTATTCGTTGAGATCCAGCAGCGACACTTTCTCTTTCGGGCCTTTCAGCGCGACCGTGAAATACAACCCGGTTTTTCCCTCCCGACCCGGCGTCTGGAACCATACGATTACGGCGTCGAACTCCGATAGGTCCCAGTGGTGAGATTGCGCTGACACCCGAAAGATCGTCTGACGCGCCTCGACATTGTTGCCCTGCACGTCAATGATTGTTTGCCGATTGTAACCGTACATGAAGAACGCGGCGAATAGCATTAATACCCCCGGACCTATGAGAAAATGTATTATGGTGGGCACGTCGTGGGAGGAGACGGGAATGATGTTACCGGCGATCAGACAGAGGACGCCGAGGATGGCGGATGCGAGGATGACGTGATTGGAGGCGGTTCGGCGGAAAACAATCCGGTCGTCATCCAGCTCAACCAGTTGGTTATTGAACAGGCGGAGGGGTTCAGGCATCGCCGTTACTCCCGGTGTGAATAGAAAACCGAATCATCCTGGTTTGCCATGCTATCGAGACTGTGGGCCGATGGGAGGAGTGCGCTTTATGGCAGATGCTCACTCTCCCAGTCATCGATTGCTTTTTCCATCGCCTCGAGATTCTCTTCCGGCACGCCCACCCTCTTTTCCGCGAAGGGGATGTATCCGCCGTTTTCCCACAGCAGATCCATTTTCGTCATCACTTCCTCACGCACATCTTCAGGGGTGCCCAGCGGCAGAACCTTTTGGCCACAGATGCCACCCGCCAGGACCAGCTGTTTGCTGGTGCGTTCCCGCATTTCTGCCAGGTCGTTCGCGGTGGACTGGATGGGATTCAGGATGTTCACGCCGATCTCGATCAGGTCGTTGAGGATGGGCATGACGTGTCCGCAGGAATGCAGCTCAACGATCACTTCCTTATCAACGTTGTCCCGGTATCGGTCAATCATTTTTTTCAGCCGGGGCTTGAAAAATTCCCGCCACATGTCCGGAGAGATGGCCAGCCGGTCCTGCGTGCCGTAGTCATCCATCAGCACGACGCAGCGCGGTTCGAACTCGCAGTATGCATCGGCGACGCGCAACTCGGCATCGAGGACCGTATCAAGGAACTGATGCATCTTCTCCGGTTTGAGGCCCATCCCGGTGTAGAGGTTTTCCGCACCGAGGATGTTGAGGGATTTTTCGTAGAGGAAATAGGGATGCATGACATCGAGGAATCGTCCCTCCCGGTCCATTTCCTCCACATGCTGCCGGACCCGTTCAAAATCATCCATCGCGGGGAAATCCGGCACCTTCAGCTCGTCCAGCGCATCGACGGACGGGATGGCGGGGCCGGTCGGGAAGACCTCGCCGTCGCAATCAGTCCACGTGGCGCCCCAGAAATCCTCCCATTCCCGGGTGTCGGGAGACGGTCGGGCATCGACGGGGGAAGATCCGAAATAGGACACCATGGATACGGCTCCGGTTCGGTAAACCTTCTTGGGGGCATTCCAGTGAATTACGTCCAGATAATTCTGTTTGGCGGTATAGGTATCGTTCATCATTTTAGCCGTTCATCAGTGGGGTGAGTGTGTAATCTGTGTGGTGATTTCAGCAAAGCGCCTCATCACCACAGACGTCTTTGTGGACTTTCAGGGTACGCTCGGCCAGTTCGGCCATGGTGATGGTCTCAAACCCGAACATTTTCGGTTTGATGGTATCGTTAAGAGGCTCTTTGAATCTGTCCGAGTACGCCTCGTGTCCGGCCGCTGCTCCTACAATTGATCCCACGGTGGCGCCGTTACAGTCGGTATCCAGACCACACATGACGGCCGTGCAGATGGAATCGGCGGTGTCCATCCCGCCGTAGAAGAGGGACGCCACGCAGATCAGTGCGTTGTTGACGGTGTGAACCGGATGCAAATCGCCATGCACCTCCTCGAGATTCTCCATGAACGCTTCAAAATCGTCGCATTCCCTGATCCACTCAAGGCCCTGTTCCACGGCGTCGGCCAGACGGCACGTGGACGGTATCTCGGACAGCCCGATGCGGACGAGCTTCTGTGGATCATCCACGGTGAACGCGGCCGCGATGATGGCGGCCATGAACATCTCGCCGTAAATCCCGTTGGCCGTGTGCGTCCAGTGTGCGTCGCGCCATGCGAACTCAGCGGCCAGCTCCGGATTGCCCGCGGCGCAGTAGGCCCAGCCGTCAGCACGGATCTGGGCGCCGATCCATTCCCGGTACGGATTATTGTGGCGAGCCATCCAGAACGGCGAGGAGTAGTTTTCGTTGCTGTTCCGTACGTTCCGGATGTTGTAATTGGTGATCGCCTGTGATTCCGCGGTGCAGATGGCGTAGAAGGGCAACGTGCTGTTCCACGCATCGGCGACGTCATGCCATTTGAAATCGGCTCCCTCCTTTTCCAGCACGTGCAGACCCATCAGCGTGTAGTGAATATCATCGTCCGGTGGCATGTGGGAGATGTTCTCGCGGGTGGCGGGAGCTTCTGAACTGATGGGATGTTCATCGTCCTCGCGGCTTTTGCCGGAAAAATAGAAGTCCAGCGGCCACTGGTCCCGTTTCTGCAGATATTTTTTGATGCGAAGACGGCCCTGATGGATGACGCAGATGTGCTCGACGGGTTGCCCGAGTGCGCATCCGCAAGAACGGCCCGTCCAGGCGCCGTGCAGGTGGTCCAGAAGTTCGTCCTCGGTCAGGTTCAAATCCAGCTGGCGCGGTCCATCGGGCCGCAGCTGGCGGATTGCGTCCAGGTTGTTGGGCTGCTCGTAGGGAAACTCGGGATCCTCATCCAGATTCTGGAGCGCATCGAATATCTCCAGGGCTTCTTCGTCCTCGAAAAGGTCGGCCTGAGAATCGAGCGCTTCCGCGCGATCTTTCAGTTCCTGCGGGACTATTTTCCCTTCGTATTCGGCCTGTGTGCAGGCCCATTTGAGGTGTTCACCGATGGAAGACCAGGCGGTAAATGGGGGCATCGTGTTGTTGGTCCTTGAGTCAATGGAGTCAGGGAGGTTACTGCGTTGGCTCGCAGGTGCAAACCAATGCATCAAACAGCCGATAGGGCTTTCTTATGATATGAAGCGGGGCCAGGTGGGGCAAATTGGTTCAGTAACTCCGGGCCGATAGGATACGCGTTTATGGTGATATCCCGGAAGGGCCCCGAATCACGGGGGCGCCGGATTTACGCTGCTTGACAAAGTGGGAAACGTTGCGTCTAATGACATCCTGAATTCCCATCTGAAGAACGTGAGGAAATACCATGTCGATGCGGCTAATCGGTCCCGTTTACCTCGTTGGCGGGCAGGATTTTAATCGTGTCCATCTGGACTGGCAGGCAAACGATGCGAATGTGTATCTGGTTGATACCCGCGACACATTCGTGTTGATCGACTGTGGGTGCGGGGAGAGTCTGCCGGGGATACTGGCCAACGTCCGGGACATGGGATTCGACGTGGAAGACATCAGTCATGTGCTTCTCACGCACGCGCATTTCCCGCACGCCGGCGCGGCGGGAGATTTGCAGAAGATGCAGGTGGAAGTGATGGCGTCGTCTTTCGCCGCACGTGCCGTCCAGGCTGGTGATATGCGCACAGCCTCCTTCAATTATCAGCACGAGTTCCCGCCCTGCGATCGAGAGCTTTCCGTCATTGAGGATGGCGAAAGCCTGGAAGTGGGTGCGGTGACTCTGCATGCCCACAGCACTCCCGGTCACTCGCCGGGACACATGGCGTATTCCCTCATGGAGGATTCCCAGCGTATCCTGTTCTCCGGCGACGCGGTGCGAAGTCCGCAATTGCGTTCGCGCCGGGATCGTTTTGGTTTCGATTCTGATGACCGGCTGGAGTGTCTAATCAACCTTCTGGAAGAACCCTCGGACGTGATCTATCCGGGCCATGGGCCGTTTTGCCTGTCCGATGGGCAGACGTGGGTGCAGAAAGAGCTGGAAAAAGAACTGCAGGCGCGAGAAGGTGAAGCACCATCGGAAATGCCTGCTACAGGGGCGCAAGACTGATCCCGATGCTGCTTCCGGTTGCCGATTATCACCTGAACATTTTTCAGCGATTTCATGGTGGAATCGCTGAATTCGAGAATCCACATTCATTTATCTAACCAGGAGATGCAAGATGTCTGCCGAACTGATCAAAGGAGAACCGATTGCTGCCGATATTAAAAGTGACGTGACTGAGAGTGTTGAGAAGTTGGCTCAGCCCCCCAAACTGGCCGCCATTCTGGCCACGGATAATCCCGGGGCGCGCTACTACGCGAAAAGCCAGAAAAAGTCCTGTGAGGAAGTGGGCATTGACTACGAACTGCACGATTCGGACGTGACGGGCGGACTCTCCACCGCCGGGGAGATGAAGGACTACATAGCGGGGCTGAATCAGGACGACAGCATCAACGGCATCATCCTGCTCATGCCCGTGCCGGAAGGCATCAATCCCCGCGAGGTGCAGACCGCCATTTTGCCGGAGAAGGACGTTGAGGGCATCCATCCCGCCAATATCGGCAAGCTATTTTACGGTGATTTCAGCCTCGCCCCCTGCACCGCCCACGCCGTCATCCGCATGCTGCAGGAGAGCGAAGTGGATCTGAAAGGCAAAGAGACGGTGGTGGTGGGTCACAGCGAGATCGTGGGGAAACCCGCAACCGTCATGTTGCTGCGTTCGGTGATGGAATCGCCGACCGTGACCTGCTGTCACATCGCGACGAAAGATCTCGCCTTCCACACGCGCCGTGCGGAGGTGCTGGTGGTGGCCGCCGGGAAAGCCGGTCTCGTGAGCGGCGACATGGTCAAAGAAGGGGCCACTGTCATCGATGTGGGTATCAACCGGGTTAAGGTTGAGGAAGACGGCGAGACGAAAACGAAGGTCGTGGGCGACGTGGAATTTGAGGAAGCACGTGAAGTGGCGAATGAAATCACTCCCGTTCCCGGAGGCGTCGGCCTGGTGACCACAGCCATGCTCCTGCAGAATACCGTGGAATGTGCCCGTCGGCAGCAGTAATCGATGATTGAACGGTTCCTTCGTGCGGGACCCGCGTTGAATGGCGATCGCCTGCGCTGCCGTGGAGCTGTTCCATAAAACCCGTCGTGGGCTGAAGAACGACGTTCAAATAATGACCCCTGTGGCCTCGATGTCACAGGGGTTTTTTGCCGTGCTAACTATTTGGAAGGAATTGACCACCATCATGATTGATTTCGTATTTGCCCGACATCTGTGGCTGGCCGTCCATGCTCTCATACTGTTTATGGTCGGGATTTTCATTTCATTTCCGGTTATACGGTATAACCTTGAAAAAGTGTCGTGGCTGCCCCGGCAGCTGTTCCGCATGGTCGTCCGGTTGATGGGGGATCGTGGCATTGTGCGCACGGCGGTGGTCATCTGGTTGTTTAACTCAACCGCCATCTTCCTCTACATGGCCAGCGGATTCCATCCGTTGTTGCCCAAAATATTTGGGGTCTGGACGGGACTGAACGTGGCTGTGTTGACCTATGGACCGGCCACGCGGGAGGATCCGGTGATATCGAAACTGGCCGAACCCGTGGAAGAGGGGGTATGGCAACCATCGCCCGCTCTGTCGGGGCTGTGCGGTTTACTGGTCCTCGTTCTCGAACTGCCCTGCTTCTGGTTCTCCATAGCGATGGGCATACGGATGGGGCACCACGTGCAGGCGGGGACGCCGTATCTGGGCGCGATGTCGAGATACGCTACCGCATACGGCACGGTGGTTGTGCCCATCCTGTTTGTCAGCGCGGTGGCGGAATCCATTGCCGTGCGGGGCGGCACGATGGGACGGGAAGCCCAGGGTGACGAGCAGTGAAGGGAATTTGCCCTGTCGCGTTGTTTGCGCATCTTCGGATAGTTAAGAAGTGCGCCCCTACCGGACAAGTCCGGCAATAGGCCCATCTGGAATAACGTGGTTTATTGATTTTTTTTTCGAGAATACACGGCACAAATCCCTTACCGTTGCGATGAGTCGGGCGGCCATGTACAGTGACACAGTCAGGCCCCTCATGCCTCCAACTCAAGATTAGTTTTTCCGAATTCAACCTACAGGAAATGTCTCATGTCTCAGATTGCTGCCGACGAGAGTTCAATCCCGGAGAATCTACCCCAGACGCGACGTCTGTTGCAAATTATGGAGCGGCTGCGCGGCGATGATGGGTGCCCGTGGGATGCCGAACAGACCCTGGATACCCTGAAATCGTATCTGGTGGAAGAGTGCGGGGAGGTGCTGGAGGCGATTGAACTCAAGGATTATGACGAGCTCGAGGATGAGCTGGGCGACCTGCTTCTGCAGGTCGTGTTTCAGTGCCAGATCTGCGCCGAGGAGGGCCATTTCGACTTTGAATCGGTCGCCGGACGAATCGCCGACAAGATGGTCCGGCGCCATCCGCACGTGTTCAGCGACGATGACGCGGAGACGACGGACGATGTGCGGGCCAACTGGGATGAGATTAAAACTCAGGAGCGGGAGGACAAGGGGAAACCGGTCCCGAAATCCGTCCTTGATGGTGTTCCGCGGCACCTTCCCGCGTTGATGCGCGCCAGAGACCTGCAGAAAAAGGCCTCGAAAGTCGGG
>CAZXYF010000174.1:0-3715 GCA_964644705.1 uncultured candidatus Brocadiaceae bacterium
AAAACGACCAAACAATCGTCCCTGCACCGTATCGATTCGCTGCTGTATCTGAACTCGTTCGAGGTTCATTTCGCTTGCGTGCTCAAGCGTCGCACTGAGCAGGGCCCGTCCCGCGCCGCGGTTCCGAAGATTGGGGGCTACGTACAGGTGTGATATGAACAGAATGGGTTCGTCGTGATCGACCGTTCCCCAGCTGACCCACGCGACAAGTCTCCACCAGATCTGCAAAGGGCTGGAACGGTTTGAGGCATGTGAAAAATTCGGCCTGAAGTTACTGTGGTTGCTCAGACGTTGGCAAAGTGCCCAATCATGACGGGAATACCACAATCCACTTAGCGGTCACATCATCTTGTTGGGCGCCTCTCGCGATAGCGCGCCTCTCGCAAGCAGGGAGGGAACGACGCGGTGGAGCCTGGCCGGGAAGACGCACGCCTTTGCTTAATTCAATTCGGGGATCAAGCCGGTGGTCTTCCATGGCTACAAACTGTGTAATGCGGACAACCGGCTGTACAGAAGGCGCGCCACCTGCCACCTGATTGAGCGTTTCCTCATCCAGCTCCTCTCCCTCTACCTCCACGGAATGCACCACCGATTCGACATCGTCGCGTTTCAGGTCTAAATCATGATCGCGAGCAATGCACATAATGCTTTTGACGACACCCTCCGCGCTGGTCTGATCCGCCAGCTGTTCCTGAACGTGTTTGTCCTCAAGTATTATTTCATAAAGCTTTTTGATGTCCATTTTGTCCATCCTCATCCCCTTTCTCACATCTTTTTTCGCTTTCGTCTCAATTCTTCGGTTTTTCGGGATAATACCTGAAAAATCGCCAAGTTCGCAACGGTTGCGACAAAACGATCTGCCGCAGCATAATGTCCGACTTCTCAACGCAACGCGCTTCTTATAGCATCTTCGTCGGGACGACGCAAGCGAAGCCTCAGAGCGGTAAGTTTTGCAGTATCTGGGGCGACCCCAGACGGCAGAGCATGCTCCAGTTTCAGTAAGCCGCAGCGGAACGAGCGTCGCGCACCTCAAAAATCCCGGCTCCGCTGGATGAGAGAAAACACTGTGTTAGCACGGGCGATGGTTGGCCGCTTTTGGAGGGCCTCCTGGCCAAAACGGCAGGACGAAAAAAGATACGACCTAACCGCCAGGTGGCTTCGTTTGCATCGTCTTGAGGAAGGAGCTATAAGAGACGTCGATGCGTGAAGTAGCAACTTACTATCCATTATCCTTAGGCAGCAGCCATGATGAAAACACGTATATTTTTTTCTTGTTTTTGTCTCTTTTTGCTCCTGGCAGTCATCTCTTCTGCAAATGCCGCAGAAAACGCATCTTCCGAACTCCGGGCTGGAAAAATGCTCATGGTGGGCTTCAGGGGAACCGAGATTTCCCCAAAACATCACATATGGAAAGACATCCAAGAACACGACCTGGGCGGGGTCATCCTCTTTGATTATGATCTTGAAAGCGGGGAATATGGCAGGAATATCACCGGTAAAAAGCAATTGAAACGGATAGAAAAATTCAAATCACAACTGGCAGAGCCGGCGTCATTCACAAATACTGATAAGCAACAGGATTGAAAACGTTGGTACCGATGTGAAGAATGTGTAATGTAAGATTTTATAATGGAGAAGAGACGCGAATGAGAAGAACAACTGTATATTTGGCCGTTTTGTCGATGTCTATTCTGGTTTTTCAAATCGGATGCTCCACTGTCAAAGACGGTCAGAAATCCCCGACAAAAAACAGTTCGGTTGCCGTTCACAAGCTCGTGCAGACATCCCGCAGCTGGAATGGTCAGACCTTACCGACCTATCCACAGGGGCAGCCTGAAGTGACCATTTTACGCATCACTATACCGCCCGGAGTTCGGCTTGATATCCATGAGCATCCGGTGATCAACGCTGGTGTAATGATAAGCGGCCAGTTGACTGTTTATACTCTGAACGATCAAACACTACATCTCGAGGCCGGGGATCCAATCGTCGAGGTGGTTGACACCTGGCACTACGGTGTCAACGAGGGGCGTGCGCCCGCGGAAATCATCGTGTTTTATGCCGGAGTAGTGGATAGGCCGATAACCGTTTTGAAAAAGCAGAGACATCACTAAGAACGTTCCCCGGGCTTCCTCGCAGGGCTCGGGCGCCCGGGGCTATGGACTGAGACGCCCCGTCGGGGCTAACGGCACTCTTCCAGGCCTTGTTTTTGGATAACATGCGTTTTAGGAGGCGCTATCGCACTCATCTTGGTGATTCAAATCAAAACAGGAACGGACTTTATTCTGCCTGCTTAGCCACGCCTGAGGCGGACAAATGAAGGAAAGTGTAGGCTGAAACGTTGAATCTGATCATACTTATAGCTTATTTGGCAGGCATTACGATCGTCGGCATACTTGCCGGGCGGCACGTTAGTGACATTCGCGATTTTGCCGTCGCGGGGAAGAACTACGGGGCCTGGATTATATTTGCCACTCTGTCCGCCTCGTTCATCGGTGGCGGCTTTTCCATCGGGAACTCAGAACACGTCTTCAATCTGGGCGTTGTCAACATCGTATGTTTGTGGGGATTCAGTCTGCAAATACTGCTGGTATCCGTTTTTATCGCTCCGAAGATGGACCGATACCAGGATGCGATCACGACGGGGGACATTATTGGCAAACATTATGGTAAACTCGCCAAGGTGCTGACCGGCGGTCTGTCCGTGATTTTGTGTGCGGGGATACTCGGGGCGCAGGTGAGCGCAATGGGCTACATTTTCAACGTGTTTACGGGACTGCCCCGGTTGTGGGGAATTCTTATCGGTTGTTCCATCGTTATTCTGTATTCCACCCTCGGTGGGATGAAGGCCGTTGTCGCGTCGGATATTTTTCAGTTCATCGTTCTGGCCGTAGGAATCCCCCTGACTCTCGTATTCAGTGTCATGTATGCGGGGGGCGTGCATGAAGTCCTCTCGCACGTGCCGGCATCCCACTTTCAGATCGTTACCGAGGAATTTCCGTGGACGGCGTTCATTTCCCTGTTTTTGACGTTTCTGGTGGGAGAAACACTTGTCCCCCCGTATGTGCAGCGGTTGTTGATCAGTTCCGATGCAAAGAAGACCGCGCGGGGGACGTTTTACAGCGGCGTATTCTCGGTGCCGTTTTTTATGATCACCGGATTGATAGGTCTGGTGGCGCTGGCCATCAAACCGTCACTGGACGCCAATCTGGCAATGCCATATATCGTGAAAACGACATTGCCGGTGGGAGTTGGGGGCGTGATTATTGCTGCCATGATATCCATCATTATGTCCTCGGCGGACTCCTTCCTGAATTCAGCGTCGGTAGCAATTGTCAATGATGTATTAATGACGATAAAAACGGGGAGTTACGACGACAAAAAACTCCTGAGAATAGCGCAGACGACGAACCTGGCCGTGGGCGTGCTGGCGGTTGTTTTTGCGCTCAGCATCAAGGGAGTGCTCGACATCCTGATTTATTCTTATAACTTCTGGGCTCCCGTCATCCTCATCCCACTGGTCTCCGCCATACTGGGGCTGAGGGTTAAGTTCAGCAATTTTGTCGCCGGAATCGTCGGGGGAATGGTCAGTTACGTCCTATCGGTAACGTACCTTTCAAGCATCGTTGAGGTGGATGGGATCGTCTTCGGAGTCACGGGCAACGTGGTCTGCTTCTATGGTCTGTATGTGATCCAGAACTTCGGGCGTATTCGC
>CAZXYF010000174.1:3815-6748 GCA_964644705.1 uncultured candidatus Brocadiaceae bacterium
CATTCGCCAGCTTCGCCATACGGTCCGGACATCATTGAGCCTCACCGGAGGTCGGAAGACCCACAGACTGCATCGTCATCCATGCATATCTGTCGGATAGCACTGGCGTAAAATTCATGCGATACGTCCGTAATCGTGCCGACCGTCCCCCTGACCACCGGTATCTTTTCTCTCGGCGCGACTAACCCCCGGGCGGGTGCGCCCCAGCTCAAGCGGAATCTTTTCCAGCTGCGAAACAGCGGGAAGCCGGTCATCCGGCGTATCATACTCGATCGAACGTTCTTCTACCATATCCGTCGGAACGATGCCAACCACGTCCTTCCGGCGGCAATTCGCTTGCTTTTCTGTCGGTTCCACTGGCACGATTGCCGCCGCTCTCCGCCCCCCCTTCAAGATATTCGCTCATGTCCCGGAGGTGCGGGGCGGAAACCGGATAGAGCAACGAGTTCTACTGGTTCATATCGAAGGGATAGGGAAAAAGTTCGTTGACGGTGCGGGTGACATATTGATCCCCTTCTTCGAGCACGATGAGAATGCCGCGACCGAACTCAAACAGCAGCTGGCGTTCGTCCCCCGCGGGGGCTCCCAGGGACCCATCATCCATCACGTTGACAGCAGCTCGTATGTCGGTTTCCCCCTCGGATACAGCCTTGAGCAGGGCCACTTTCAGAGCGCTGGTGGTGAGGTTCAGGAGGGCATTCTCCACGTTGCACCCGGTATAGATTTTCCCGGATTTGGTCAGAACGGCGGCTCCGACGGAGAAGTGGGAGTAGGGGGCATAGGCGAAAGTTCGGGCCTTTCTGGCGGCCTTTACCATCGACTCCACATCTTCATCGGACAGTTCTTTGACAAACCATTTTCGGAAAAGGCGCGCGTATTCCCCGCCGGCCCGTACCCGGGCGAATCCGCGGTTCCAGTTGTCAATGATTGTTTGATGATCTTTGCGAGCAGTAAAGTAGATATCCAGATTTCGCAGAGGGGTCCCGACGGCTTTGATCCCCTCCAGCCCCTCCTCCCGTATGTAGTAAAAGAGAGCCAGATCAGCGCCCAGACAGGCGTCGCCCCGTCCGTTGGCAAATTCGATGATGGACGTGCGTTCCGTTTCGGAATGAAGCTGCGGGACGTCCGGATATTCTCGCTTCATAATCTTGCTATACAGAGAACCGCGTTCCACCGTCAGCTTTCCGTCAAATTCGTCGATGGAGGGAATATGGGATGTTTCGTTGACGAAGAGTTTGACGCTGATGGCGGCGGCGGGGTGATTGGAAAACACGTATTGCTTGAGCCGCTTCGGGGACTTGGCCATCCCGGTCACCATGTCGATCTGGCCGTCCAGTATGGCCTTCTGAGCGTCTCCCCACTGCATGGGGCGGAAATCAAACGAAAACTTGCTGCGGTCAGCGACGGCCCGCGCTATATCGATCAAAAATCCTTTGGCATGGCCATCTTCGGCATAACAGAACGGCGGCCAATCGTGGTCAAAACCCAGGGTGTAAACCCTTTCTTTATGATTGGATGCGTTCTGAGAAGTTCCATTTCCCGCCGGGGCGGGTTGCACGGCCAGATGAGTGAACAAAAAAAGAATTGTGACGACGAAAGTCCATTTTCTCACAGTGTAACTCCTTTCTTCGGACAAAAAAGTCAGTTCCGTTCCTCCCGGAACCGGGTGTATGTTTCAAGTTCATCCACAAAATCGTAGATTTCAAAAAAGTCACGACTATAATCTAAATCATCCTTTTCCCGCTGAATTTCCCTTTTGATGTCCAGATTCCGCAGGATCATGAGTTCTTCCCCACCATGGGAGCATTCCGCAAGGTTCACGCCCGAGGGAGCCCAGATGCCCGAGCCCCCCCAGAATTCATAGTCCCCCCGTTTCTGATAGCCCACGGTATTGCTGGCCATCACCCAAATCTGATTGAAAGCCGCCTGGCTGCCTGCCATCACATTCCACATGTAACCATAATAGTTGTCGCGTTCGACGCCTAACCCCGGGTAATTACGGGTTCCACCACCACGCCAGCTTGCCAGAACAACCAGAACATCGATCTCGTCCCGCATCGAATATCTCTGAACAGGTTGGGTAAAGCAAAGTTCGTAACATGTCGCCACCCCGAACCGCCCCCATTCGGTGTCGAAAGTCAACCGATCTTGCCCGTCAGTTGTGCAAAAGGTCTTCTCGATGCCCGGCAGCAACGTCTTGTCGTAGATACGCCTTTTCTCGTTGGCAGGGGAATCAATCCGGGAACAGTCAAACTCCTGGTTTATCACATACGTTGAGTTGAGAAACGGCCCCTCCGGATTATCAGGATTCAGGCGTATGCCGTTCAGAATCACATATTGCAATTCATCATCCAGTTTGCCTTTGACAACCCCCAACCATTCTTTGTGTTTGTTTATCACCCCGCGCCTCATGTACTTCCAGCATGCCGGCGGATCGTGCCAGAAATAGCCCGTCACACAACATTCCGGGAAGACAACGATGTTGCATCCGTAGCGTTTAAAGACGTCGATAGCACGCAGTATTCGCTCTTTATTCCGCTCAATGCTGTCGGGTTTATCGACCGATACCAGCGTGGATATGTTGGCCACCCCCACCGTCAACCCCTCGCCGTCATCGGAGTATGTCTTTTCTACAATTGGCATTTGAGCAACGGGCACCGGCCCCCTGGCCGACGGCGAAGACAGAGTGCAACCCGACAAAGTCATAGCCAGCAGACCAAACAATACGTAGCCAGGGAAACTTTGATCCGAACCGACAAACCATAAACTCTGTAGTCTCATTGCTTCCTATCCTTCTATCGAACTTTCATATTCCTGACTGCACATCCCTGCAATTCTCATCATCTGCAGGATCCGATTACTGAAATCCAGTGCCAGCACACCCGCCATTGCGACACTCACCGTCCACCGCCCCGTTTCTCAAACACGACCAA
>CAZXYF010000175.1:0-6704 GCA_964644705.1 uncultured candidatus Brocadiaceae bacterium
CTGTTGTGTCGGACCAATGCCTGGCAATTCTGCAGAAAACGCATTTTTGAACGTTCTGGACAGCACTGGGGGTAACCCGTATTCGGTCGAGGAAGTCCGCGGTCAAAAGCGCGTCAGATCAGGAACAACAGGACGTCCCATCAGCCTCGGCCGGGCAACAGTTCGGTTCCGTTCCCATCAATGCTCCTTTGACGATCGCGTATGCGCATCCCACCCCGGCCTCCACATCAATAGCCTCAACGGGA
This sequence comes from uncultured candidatus Brocadiaceae bacterium, assembly GCA_964644705.1. Lineage (GTDB taxonomy): Bacteria > Planctomycetota > Brocadiia > SM23-32 > SM23-32 > CAZXYF01. The sequence continues at coordinate 246 of CAZXYF010000175.1, forward strand.
CAATTACGGGCACAGGCACCACATTCCATACAGGCATCGCGATCCGTTATCGTCGCTTTCTCATCCACCCTGAACACGCCATGCGGACATACGATTTCGCACATGCCGCAGCCAGTACATTTTTCGGGATCCAGCTCGAGGGTGACAACATCTTTGAGATATTCCAGTTTCATTGCATTTCTCCGGTATCAGACAAAAACCCACGAAACGACTCCCACAAGGCCGACGATGCATTGAACGGGCACCGCCGCCCTCATCTCCCGGCGGACGCCCGACAGCGATGTGTAGGTGGATGCGCCCGTAAAATTCATTGCATACACTGAAGACAGAACCATCACCACCAGCAACATTCCCAGTCCGGTCATAATTGATGCGCCCATCCGGGAGCTGACCCAAAACATCAAACCCCCTACTCCTCCCCCCACAACGGCACCTTTAAGCGAGAACGCCCGCCCGGGCACCCAGGGTAACAACGCGGGGGTCAGGAACGCCCCTGACAAAAGACCGGTCAGGCACGCTCCAAAAGTAGTGGGCAATGACGACCACGCCACGTCTGGGGAATATCCTTTTCCAGTGATCCCCGCCAGCAATGCCATCAAAACGGCCAGAAGGAGGGTGTATTTTAAACCACCCTTCAGCTCCACCGGTACCAGCGTCAACCGATCCCAGAGACCAAACCGCACGGCCCGCATCTGCTCATTCGCCGTCAATCCATCGTCCAGAAACTGAGGTAAATCCTCGGATCGGACCGGCCCGTAAACGACCTGGAATCCGCTTTGTTCGTTGACTCCGTGGGCTGACACGCCCGGAGCTCCAAGTTGCGGCACAATCAGCCTCCGATGCGATACGATCTCGTCCAAACGCGTCGCCTCCACCTGCCGCACGATCTCGTCCGTCCCAAACGTTCCCTCGCCAGCCGCACACCAGACGTTGATTCCGTCCGTATCGAGAACGAGAATCCAGCCGTCGTATCCGCCCAGGTCCCGTCGCAGGTAATCCAGACTGCTTTTGTAATTGCTGGTCACAAAAACAGGCGAATCCTCATCCGGTGCTCCGATGGCATACAGTCCCGTGGGAACAGCGTAATCCATACGCATGAAACCCGTCCGCACGAGAACGGCCCCGAACCAATCGCGCGCGTCCCAGGAGCTGTTCAGCCGCGGCACTTCTCCGGTGGATGTGGAGACGGTTCCGCTCACATACGATCCGTGTTCCGCCGGCGGAGAGCAACAATCCGTGCTGCCGCAGCAGTCTTCCGTCCCTTCTCGATCTTGACTCTGTGAATCGACCATATTCTCAGGCATTCTTTTCACCTCCGGCTTGATCCAACAATTCCTCGTCCAACAACCGTTCAACGCGGGGATCGGACAACCGATAGAAGGCCATCTTACCATCGCGCCTGTACGTGATAAGCCCCAGACTGCGCAGGCGCCGAAGCTGATGGGAGACAGTCGAGAGATTCATATCCAGCGTGTTCGCAATGTCGCAAACGCATAACTCTTCCGCTTCACAGAGGCACGTGAGTATCAGAACCCGAGTTTGGTTCCCCAGGGCGGAGAAAAAATCCGTCATTTCATCCAGTTGTTCTTCCCGCGGCAGCACCGTGCGAAGCCGTTCCACAACCTTTTCGTTATAACAAAACTCGTCACAGGTGTCCTCACCGACCGATTCTGCGTCCTGTATCGCCACCATCACACTCCCTTCCCTGTCACTTGGTCATTTGTGCAACTGTTATTATAACTCTTGTGCTTGCCGAGGGGCAACCATTCGCGGCAACAAAATGGTTGTCAGCCTACCAAATTTTGAGCTGTTTGAAAGCCATCCCCATTTACAAGCCGGTCAGCTACGGCACCAGAGGCACTTGGTCAGCCTTTCGCATGGTCCCTTCACACTCTTTCCCACCATTCACCTGTGGCGGGTAAATAATAGCTGGATAACGAAATTGGCCTCTCTGATCACTCAGGGCTTTACTCTTGACGAAAACAGGCATATAAGATACTCTTAAAGGCGTCGCATTCGACGTGAAAACAGCGCGCCTGTAGCTCAACTGGACAGAGCGGCGGTCTACGGAACCGCAGGTTCGGGGTTCGAATCCTCGCGGGCGTACCATTTTAGAACCCTCAGATTGGCATTCTAAGGCTTTCTGGGGGTTTTTGCTTTTAAGGACCGTTGTCCCACTTTGTTCCGCATTTGACCGGATTTGACTGTCCATTTCAGTCAAATTAGCGGTCAAGTTTTCCGTCCCCGTTGCTCTGTTTTCTTTCGTCTCTTCGTTCTCCAGAGCGGGCAACTTTGATAATGCTTCCGCACGGTTCTCCATGACCGAATGAGTGTAATACTGCATCGTGATTGATACGTCCGAATGACGGGCCAGCTTCTTCAGTGTGTGAACCGGGGTTCCGGCGTTGGCAAGGTGTGTGAAAACGTCGTGCGCAAAGCGTGAAAGTCAACCTTCCCCTGACTGATTTTACAGGTTATCGGTTCAACGCTCTCCTGCTCGTTCCCAGTTGCTTTCAGATCCTCACGCGCCATTGGCGCTCCTCCACATGTCGAATACGTCCGTTTCTGGCGTCCTGAACGCCGTGTGGTCTTGCAACTTATCGGCTACCTCCGGTTGCAACGGTTGAACAACACCTTCCCCGTTTTTCGTGTTGTCACCGTCCACGTACACCGTCGGAGGGTCACCTTCAAGGTCCAAACCTTTCACCTTCAGGCTTCGTAGCTCTGACCACCTCAAACCCCTTGTTATGGCCACCTTGTAGAGAAGTGCCCGCTGGGGGGGGGCATCCCGTGATGGTGGCCGTTGTCCCGTGTAGCCTCAATGAGACGTGAAGACTCTTCAGGAGTGAGCGCCCTTAGTTGTTCGTGTTGAACGTTCCTTTTAGATAGACGCTTTGTGGGATCCTCCGATAATCGCCCATGACGAACCATCCACCGGCAAAAGGTCTTGATTGATCAAAGGTAGTGATTGCGCGTTTGTAATCCGCATCGGTCCCGTTCAACCTGATCATGCAACCATCCCTGTATCTTCTCGCTGTCCAGATCCCGCGGGCGAACTGCCCCTGTCCCCTCAATGATTTTGCGAACACGGCTTGTTTTGAGTCTCACGGTCTTCTCGGTGTTACCTTTTTCCCGACAGACCTGTTTCCACTTCTCCAGGTGTTTATCAAGAGTTCGCGCCACCCGGCCCGTTCCTCACTCACCATTCCCCAATCGGCACATTTTCCGTGCGAGTTGTTCTGTTGTCCCTTTGTCGGTAGACCCGGCCATTGAATGCCGTATATCATCGGGGCCTTTGAATTCCACATACCACTTGTCTGGTTGCTTCACGTTCTCATCTGCATCTTTGTATTTGCGCTACATTTCTGCAAAGCTTTTTTTGGCTTTCATCCCGTTGGATAGATTCCATCATTTACCTCGCTCCCCCGCAAGCAAAAAGCATGGGCGGCAAGCCACCGGCGAGGGGACGAATGGCGTCCGAAACCTGTCATGAGGCGGTTCCTCAGCCGCCCAGTCAAATTGTAAAATAGAGGGATGCAGCCCAAACACTTCAAAGCACATCTTGATCATCAGATTTGACAATTCCCTCGGGACAAGCATGACCACGACATCGGAATATTGTAGTGATAATAGACACAATGACAAGACTACCACAAGAGCCCTAAAACATACGTGTTTGGCTATGTCTTGAAAAGCTCACATCATGGGCATCCAACATAATAGACACATCTGGAATGCTTACGTTTTGCAGCTCTTTTGGCTCTACCTTATCTAAACCACCCCCGTAAGTCCGACCATGGTAAGTTATACTTCTCTGCTTCAGAGAAATCAACGTTTCAAATACCTCATCAAACACTTTTTCACTCCAATTGTCACGTGGCCCAAATACATCTGTTCTGGGGTATAACATCAGATACACATTCGCCGCAACCGCCTCTGATTCATTCCTGTAAAACCTTATTGACTTTCCATCTTTGGTTTTTCTGCCCATATATCCACACACAATAGGTGTCGGTTCTCTTTTTTCTTGTGCATACCATGGATCTCGCCTACTAAGTAAATAACGATTGGGGAGCCCTTGTTCTTCACCCTCACATAAATACTGGTGCAAGGGAGGATACTGCTTTTCTACTATCGCTCTTGAGATGTCGCAATCTAATAAAACAAGTTGTGGCTCAACATCAGGAAATCCTTCTTTATCTGATTCAATAACATCGATCCCCCGCAGATGACGAGGACTGGGCAATATTGGCTTCAAAAAACATTCAGGCAGGTCACGCTCTTTCGCCTCCTCTCGATTTAATATAAAGAATCCATTAGCTCCAGTTACTAACCCCCGTTTCACTTTAAATAATTCTCCAATAGTTAAACTTGATTCTGAATTATGCTTAGCGTGTTCTTGTTCCCATGATTCATTGCTTACCTTGGTCCATTTTTGAATCTGTTTCAGCTTCTTTATTCTTAGGTTGCATTCAAATTCTGGCTTCACTAACCCCGATCCTACTGAAAACATCACTTCATCCTCGTCCGATGGCGGATTGTTCCGAAAAAAGATAACTGATGAAGTTACATCAGCCTCAGTAAATTGAGAATCATCCGCGCGGAATCGGTGCACACGCAAAAGGCTAACCTTTTCAGTCAGATACTTTTTGATTGTCCTACCATATCCTACATCCATAAATTCGCTTGGGATTAACCACGCTTGTATGCCTCCCTTTTGAACCCAATGGTTAGCCAAAAACAGAAAGTACCCATACAGCCCCATCAATCCATTTGTTCCAAAATCAAGCTGTTTTTTTACCATATTTGCAAGACGTTCTTTCTGGCATTTAGAAAGATGATGATGTCGTACATATGGAGGATTCGTTGCCAAAAGCGTAAATTTTTTTTGCTCGGATTTCGGGGCTTTAGCACGCGTAAAATCTTGAATTTTCACTTCAAGTCCTTTGTCACTCCACAACTCCTTAGCTAACTTCCCAAGTTGCTCATCGACTTCATATCCCATTGCACATTCGGGACATGTTCCGCCAGTAACATCAAGCAGAGCAGAGTAAAATGATCCACTGCCCAAAGCTGGCTCCAAAAACCGGGTTTCTGCACTATTTTTTTCTGAATAATGGAGAGCAATTTTTACTATTTGCTTTGCCAAAGGGAAGGAAGTAGGAAACTGACCAAAACGATTCCGCTCCGCCGAATCCATATTTGCATCATATTCCCCTTGTTTTCGTTCCCTCTCCAATTCTTTGGCCCTATACCATTGCATACACAACTCCCTCTATCTTATATCCCAAATTCTTCAAAATCACGAATTCTATGCTCCCACACCCAATCTATTTTTTCACCGGCTTCATACCCCAGATATCCACAATCAAAGTAGCCACAGAGGAATAAAACATATTCTATTTGCTCTTCCCCATAGCTGTTACGAAGTCGATGAACTTTTTCAGCTTCTTCTTTTCTCCGCTTATTCGTGTTAGTAAAATCACCCGCCGATTTTGCTTCGACCAACATTGTCTCCTGCTCGGCCGCGGTGGGCTGAATCGCGATATCAACAGGCACATTCACTGAATCAGTTGGCACATTCATGCGTTTAGCGTATGTCCCAGGGGGTAAATCTTGCCAATGTTCTCGTTTCGCCTGTTCTAATTCACAATATCCACGTTGTTCTAAAAACTTGGTAATAGCCCCCAGCTGTCTTTCCTCTTGAGCGTTACGGATAATGGGATCGGAAACAGCTCCCGTTAGCCGGTCTGCAACAACTGTAGCCGCTATATGTTCTTCTTTGTCTGTATAATCACGGTCTTCTTTGACCCATTCAAATAAAGTCGCATCTAACAGCCTTTTCAACACCCCAACAACGGACTCCAGTTCATCTAATACTTGGACTTTGTCGTAAGTAGGGGGGATTTCACCTTTCTTTTCCATCTCTCCGATCAAGTGCTTTCGCACTCCCGACAGTCCTATCAGACGATCTCTTGCTATGGGGGGAGCTGTGCACATGCGGAGAACGTAGAGTAAGTTTGGATTGTCATACAAGTGCTTGGCATTCAGCTTTCTTAGTTGGCTGGTTTTGTCTATAGTGTCTTCGACATCATTAGTGGCTTTGATTCTTTCTTCCCGGAAAGTCTTGGGAGCGAATTCCAAAAACCACTCGTTATAAAACTCGACTGATTTCGCAACATCTTCTTTCCACCTATCAGGTTTATCCCTGTTGACTGCCATATTTCATTCTCCAACTGTATGATCACAGTCTTCCAAAATAATTGCTACCCCATATACACTGATAAGGCATTATACGAGGTCAAAATGACATGGACAACTTAGCCTTCTAATATTCGCATGCACGATTTCTTTTACCTACTTCTCGCCACCACTCTTTTCTACGTAAACAGGTGCCATAATTAGCAGCTCCGGCGGGTGGAGGAAGGTCTATTTCAGCCCCTGCTCCCACCTCGTGCA
>CAZXYF010000176.1:0-6691 GCA_964644705.1 uncultured candidatus Brocadiaceae bacterium
TCCGTCCCTTCGGGACTAACAACACAGCTGACCAACACAAAAACGATTTCGTAACAGGAACGGACTTTTTTCTGTCCGCTTAGTGGTCCATATTGCACATTCGGTGCCTTCTCATGTGGAGTGAATCAATGTGGCCATCATCCTGCAGTATGGAAGAAAAATGGTGGAAAACAACAGTAATTCGCATCTAATAAAAAATGCTCTGAACCCGGCCGATTCCACTCTTATTCAGCCACATAGCTTATCCACCAGGGCGTCCGGCGCGGAAATCTCTTCGAGATATGAGCGCAGCCGATCCCGCATCTCCCCGAGGACGTTCGGCCGATCCTGGGCTATGTTGTTCTCCGCTTTCGGATCATCCTCCAGATCATACAGTTCAGCGTCACCTTCCGGTCGGACTGGCACGTACGCGTACTGATCGGTGTAAAGCACCGGCATCATCCCTTCTCGCGGAATATCGTTTTGATCCGCCGGAATATGAGATGCGCAAACCGCTTCGTCGCGGAAGCTCCCCGACGCCGTTCCATCCAGGTGAGCGGCGAATGATTTCCCGTGGATCGGCTCCGGTGGATTGAGATCGACGTCGGCCAGGTCAGCGACGGTGGGCAGGATGTCGTAGGGCTGGGCGATGATGTCGAGGCTTTTCCCGCCCTCAAGTCCGGGGGCGGCGATCATGCACGGCACATGGGCCAGGTCCGGATACAGCGGCCAGGATCGGTCATCCCATTCATTGATGTTGGATTTTCCCGTTCGGTTATGTTCGCCCAGGCTGATCCCGTGATCGGAGGTGAACACCACCACTGAGTTGTCCCACAGTTGAAGGTCATCGATCTTCTGCAGCACCCGTCCCACCCACCGATCCACCAGCTCCGCCTCCGCGCAGTAATGGGCGTGCAGATTCCGCAGCTCGGTGTCGGTGAGGTCGGTGGCCCTGCCGTAATTGGGATGCACCATGGGGGCGCCGTCGTAGTCCGCGTCGTATTTGCGCACCATGTACTCGGGCGCATCCCACGGTTCATGCGGATCGAAGAAATCAGCCCACAGGAAGAATGATTCGTATTTGTAATTCTGCTCCAGCCACTCGACCGTTTTGCGCGCGGTGCGTGGCGGGAAGCGGTCCTCCTCCAGCTGCCAGTTGCGGTTTTCCCAACCATGGAGATCGGTCAGATTGCGTCCCTGGAAATGCGATCCCGTGCGCGTTTTCTCCGGTGGCATGGATTCTTCAATGGGATGGTTCATGCGCAGGAACGGCAGATCGCTCTCCTGTCCCCGGATGGCCAGAGCGCCGTCAAAATTGTGCTGGAAATCGCTGTTGAACAGATGCGGACAGTCGCAGAGCAGTTGCGAGACGTAGCCCTGATCGCGCAACAGGTCCGGGATGTTGTTGGGTGTGCTGGCGGGCAGATTCTGCCATCCATACCACGGCCATCCAACGCGTCCGCTTGTGAGGTCGGTGCGGTGAGGGATGGTGGGGAAAGAACCGGTATACATCCTATCCACGCTGACGGCGCGACGCGAGAAGGCATCCAGGCAGGGCGTTTCGACCGGCAGGTCAGCGCGGTCAAAAAGATTATCGTAACGAAACGTGTCGGAGATCAGAAAAATGATGTTCATGAGCGTCCTTCTCTCATCGTAATTAGCACGGGCAGACGATGCGAAAAAGCTGTGAGGGTCAATTGTTTTCGGTTGGGGGAGTCAGGTCGCATTCAAACCGGAGCAGATACGGCCAGTCGGCATCATCCGACATGCAAATGCCCCACCGCACGCCGGGTCCTCTCCCATCTTCAAATTGGTCTTCGCGATAAGGTCCCGGAGCTTTGGGCGGAATGCAGTCCGTGATCTTCTGAAAATGAATACCGTCGTCGCTGTACTGGAGCGAGTTGCCCTGGGGACCGACGTTGCAGACCATCGCTCCCACTCCAGATCCGTGCGGCCAGACGCAGACCTCGTGTCCGCTGTCCAGCACGGGGTTGTCGGGATGTTTTCGATACGGGCCGGTGGGAGAGTCGGCGATCGCCAGGCCCATTTTCGTTTCGGCGGGGGAGTGGTTCATTTGCCGGCCCTTGTAGTACATCCAGTACTGGCTGTCACGCTTGATGAAGCACGTATCGTCCACCCGCATGCTGTCGAACTGCGCGGGGTCCTCAGTGATGGTCAGCACCGGGCTGGCGTCGCAGCGTTTCCATGGTCCGTGGGGGCTTCCGGCCGACGCAACCCCGACGGCTGTGGGGGTACCACAGGGGCCGCCATTATCATTGGTGAACGGTTCCGGGACGGCCGTGTAGAACAGGTAGAATCGGTCCTGTGCTCGCAGAATCGTCGGAGTGAACACCGCATGTTCATCGAAGGCACCGGTGGGACCTTTGGGCAACGCCTCTCCGCGTTCGGTCCACGTATGCCCGTCGGAACTGGTAGCATACCAGATCGACGCGGTATATCCGTGGCACGACTCAGCCGTCCGCGAATACCATACGTAAAAGCTATCATCGACCCGGATCACGGGGCTGGGGTCGCGTCGTGTCAGGCCCTCCTCCCGGAAGTGGATGGGCGAGTAGGTGAAACCATCAAAATGGGGGAAAGGTGATTGCATAGAGTCCTCACTCTTAGCTGGAATGACAGGAAAGTGCGAAAGAAGATATGATTATACAGGCAGTTGCGGTTATATTTGCAAAGATGTGCCACAAGCCGCAGGTCGTTTCCGGGGCAGGCCCGGCGGGGCCAATCGCAGCGATTTTCTTCCAGGGAGACACCGGATGTTGTTCCCCGCTACATGGCTAATTGGGGTTCCCTGTATTTTCCAACGGATAAGGGGTTCTGGGTTTACGGAATACTTACGCTTTCTCTGTCTGGGGGCGCCCGGCGATTGCTTCTTTGCAATGGTCCGTCCCAGCTGTTACAGTGTTGCTGTTACGCTAAAAGGAGACCGGGTTCATGCTTCCATTCAGCATCCAGATTGAAACGGGCGTGCCGCCTTCTGATCAGTTGGTGGAGGCGGTCCGGAAGGCCGTGGCCACCGGCGAGCTGGAGCACGGCGACGCTTTTCCATCGGTCCGGAGGTTGAGCCGTGAGTTGTGTATAAGTCCCACCACGGTCCACAAGGCGGTGACCCGACTGAAGGAACACGGGGTTCTGGTGGCGCGACCGGGAGTGGGTATGGAGGTACATGCGCCGGAGGGAGCGGGGCTGGAGGAAAAGTTGAAATTGCTCCGTCCCATCGCTCAGGAATTTGCCCACGAGGCGGAGGAGCTGAACGTCTCCCCGGCGGAGGTGGTGAAATTGGTGGAGGAGTGCTGGGAGAAGGAGCACGGCGACGAGTAACAACGAACCGAAGCATGGAAGGCAGATGACCATGGAACATCCGATCGAGATTGATGGTCTGAGCAAGTATTTTAGGTCGATGGCGGCGCCGACAATGACGCGGGCGGTTGACCGGTTATCGTTGAGCGTGCCGGAGGGGACGTTCATGGGGCTTTTCGGTCCGAATGGGGCGGGGAAGACGACCGCCATTCGGACGATGATGAACATCTATGCCCCATCCCGGGGTGAAGCCAGAATTCTGGGTGTTTCTTCCACGAAACTGGGCCCTCCGCAGTTCCGGAAGATCGGCTTCGTCGCTGAGGATCAGGATCTGCCGGCCTGGATGACGGTGAACGAACTAATCCGTTACTGCCGGCCCATGTATCCGACCTGGGACCGGGAACTGAGCGAGCGATTGTTGAGGCTTTTTGAACTGCCCGCAAGACGCAAGATCAAGAACCTGTCACGGGGGATGACGATGAAAGCCGCGCTGTTATCCAGTCTGGCGTATCGACCGGAGCTGGTTGTGCTGGATGAACCGTTTGCCGGGTTGGATCCACTGTCCCGCGATCAGTTGATTGAGGGGCTGATGGAGCTGTCGTCCGAACAGCCGTTTACGATGCTGATTTCATCCCATGATGTTACCGAAGTGGAAACGTTATGCGATGCGATGGCGTTTATTCAAGACGGTCGTCTCACGCTGACGGAGACGACCGATGAGCTTCTGCGACGTTTCCGCCGGGTGGAGGTGTTTCCGGGTGATGAGGTCGTTTCTGACAATCTGCCTCCCAGCTGGAAAAAGGTGGAGAGGGAAGAGTCCCGGATGACGTTTATTGAAACGGCGTTCGAGGGTGAAGAGGAGGAGAAAAAGCGCGTTCGGAAGGTCATGCCCGATGCATCGCTGAAGAGTATCTCCACCATGATGCTGCGCGAGATCGTGGTCTTTTTGAGTGGGGATGAGGGGAGGGCTCAATGAAGAGATTGCAGCTGGCACGGCGACATTTTGCCTATTTTCGGCAGCACAACTGGTGGATTGTGTTATGGCTTTATGTGTGGATATTCCAGATTGTGTATGCACTCAGTTATTGGGGTGGGGCGGACGTTAGGGAGGTTAGGGAGGTAACTGACTTGAGTCGTATTACTTCGGCTATCGTGCTTCTGACGGTATTTGTGAGCGGGAATTTGTATAGCGTTCAGAATAATACGTTTCTCAAGACTCGCCCACTTCCGCCAAGTACGTGTTTCCTGACCGATTGTCTCCTGCCGTTTTGCCTCTACATGATCATGCCATTGCTGCAGGAAGTTCCCGTGGTGATCTGGTGGAACTTTGAGATGACTGATCTGTTGTGGGCGTGGCTGGATCTTTTGGTGATTCACGGATTGGCTTTTTCTGCGGTCTGGCTGCTCGGGGCGCTCATCCCCCGCCTGTCATCGCCACTGAAGTGGGCGGGTATGGTGATAGGAATCTGCGTTGCATTCTGGTTGTCCTCCGCTCTAATGGGCGAGGTGGGCGAGACAATGGGTAGATTGAGTGATTTTTCCGATTTGCGTTTCGCCAATACGGAATGGTATTTCACCAACGCAGGCATCCTCCTGTTGATTGGATGTCTGTGCCTTATTGCTCTCAAATATCGTTTCAGGGCGCGGACAAGGGTGGCTTTCCTTTATTTTGTTGTCGTGCCACTATCCGTTTTCTGTTTCCAGCGGTCAGAGGAAATTGTGCCGGAGATGATTGCCCAAGCCGATCTACATCGCCCGTGTGCAAATGCCAGAGATATGGGCTACGGCTTGAAATGTTTATCATACCGACAGCGACGCCGCTCTTATAGACGCTCTTATAGATCGAATGAAATAAGGAGGTATATTCGCTATGAGTTCAACATTATCAACCACAAGGAATTCGACAAAAGGATACTGACCAAGCAGATAATGCGGTCCACCGTGCATGCCGCTTCCGAAACCCGTGAGTTGCAAACACGCGAATGTCGCCAGTCAGGCGGGGGAGGGAAGATGGCGATGTACTCGCTTCTTTTTCGGTATTACGGAGGAGATGATCTTCTATCCGAACCGCCGAATCAAAGCAATCGGACGACAGTACAGAACAATCAGCATCTCGAGTTTGGTGCGGAGAAACTGGACGGACTACGCGATCAGTTATTGAGAATGGAACATGATCTTCGGATATGGGAATACGAACTGGTTCCTTTGATGTCGGCCGTAAGGCCGGGAAAACCATATTTTAGCCAGCGTGCGGGGGCTTTACGAGTAACCCGTCCCCGACGAGATCTACAAACCCATCGATCAAAGGGTTACAACGAAAACGATGTTGACATCAAGGCGGATGTAACCTTGCGTCAGGAGAATCTGATGTGGAAACGCCTGATCATCGGAAAACCCCCGGCAAGAATTCTGGCGGTTGTATTCCGAGAACGAAATGGCTCCGGTATCGAACTGGCTTGCGAGAATGTCGAAGCGTGGACGTATCGGTATGGGGGGGCATTCCCGACCAAGCATGAAAATGTTTACAATTCGTTCTCTTATGATGTTACAGCCAGTGGGGAATCCGAAGAACCGGATGGAGATACGGGCAGGCGCCAAGATCTGGTGGTGGACATGTTTGAAATGCGGCCGGTCAGGAAAGTTCGGGCGAAAGTGGCGGATTGGGTCAGGTTCGGGATAGGAGGGGATGTTTATCCCCCTGATAGGGATGATATTATGGGATTTGCGTGGAACAACCCTCTGGAAGTTTTGCGCAGGATCGGTAAGGGGCATGTCCCCGACGACATGGACAGGGGAGGGTGGGAAAGGTTGATGGAAGGGTTGGGCCGGTATCCGCCGGAGAGGTATAAAAAACTCCTTTTTGATGCGGCCAGATACCGTCCCGTGCTCGCTTCTCTCATCGTGGCAAACAGTTGGGGAAAGGAAGCGATGGATATCTGGTTGGAACTGATACGTCGGAGGAGAAAATTGCCAGTAGCCGTTCTTCGGACATTGTTTATGGTGGGTGATCGGCGCATGAAAAAAGCATTGGTCAAATATCAGAGATATTATCCGACGCCGAATATATTATCAGCATCTCGCCTGAAGGAGGAGTGGAAGGAGCCGGTCCGGCGTGCCACGGAGCAGGGGGTGGACTTCTGGTATCACCGAATCGCGCCATACGAAGAGCGCGGCTATTTCCTGCGCGAAGTTTGTCCGATGGTTGCTCTGAGCGGAGAATGGATTGATCATCTGGGCTTGTCGGAGATCAGGAAAGAGATCCGAAGAAAGTGGTCACGCGAACGCAGCTGGGACAATTATTTTCGGATACCGAATATCACAAAAGAAGGCCAGGGACAGGCACCATGAACAAATATATCTGGTGGATACTGAAAAAGGACCTGTATGGGAGGCG
>CAZXYF010000177.1:0-6670 GCA_964644705.1 uncultured candidatus Brocadiaceae bacterium
GCCGATTCCAGCGCCGGCAACAGCATGGCCGCCAGGGCGGAGATTATGGCAATCACAACCAGCAACTCTATGAGGGTGAATTCCCGTCGGTAAGGACTACGACCAAGCCCCGAGAGCACTTTTAGCAAACCACTTTCAGCCCTCGATCTGTTCATGGTCCTCCCTCCACTGGATAAAACACTAATCCGAGACATCGTGCAAGCGGTCTGCATCGTTTACATCCTTCTGAAACCGCACATTCCTTTTTACGGGTAGAAATTAGCCCATCACTGACCAGGCTCTTTCCCGCTGTATTTGTCTCACCGGCATATTACCATCAAATCACAATTCACGCTGCACCGATCCTCCCCCACTACATATCCCTACATATTCAATATACCAGCGACAGAATGACATATCAAGGCTTAATTCTATTTTCATCGTGGGGGGGCAAGTAATCAGCTTGCGCTTGAGGGGTAAGTATTCAGTAAAGCACGTGCGTTTTTTTATGCCTTACTTGCCGGGTTGTCTGCGCATCTTCGGATAGTGCAGAGGCACGCCCCTACCGGCACAAGCCGGCAGTAGGCCAACCTGGAATAACAAGGGTCAGTGAATTCTCACCTTGACAACATGCCTTGAGTGTAGTAATTATGTAGTAGTTACCTTTGCAGAATACCTGGCTCATCGACTCGGAAAGTGCGCTATGACCTCAAACGACAGGATATCCACCGCTGCTCCCACCCGCTCGGTGCAGCTTGCCCGGCGGTTGAAGGGCAGGATTGAGTCGGGTGAATTTCCCCCCGGCGAACGCCTCCCCACCTTCAGCGCGCTGCAAGACAAGCTCGGGGTTCCTCCCACCACCATCAGCCGCGCCTACGATCACCTGGAGGAGGAAGGACTGGTGCGCCGCGTGCCCGGGAGCGGGGTTTATGTGGCGGAGAATGCGCAGGGGGCCAGGGTCGTCGGTTGCTGGACGCGATCCATGGACCCCAGCAAAGGCTACTGGCTGGAGTGCATAAGCGGTATCCGAGCGGCGGTCGACGACCACGGGATGGACCTGATGTTATTGTCGCAGTCGCCGCAGGAGGCATCCTGGGACAGGCTGGACGGAGTGATCTACACCCCCACGCGAATAGCGTCTCCCCCGCCAGACTTGAGGCAAAAGGTGAGCGTATCGGCAGTTGGACCCACGCCGGGCCTGCCTTCGGTGGTGGCGGATGATTTTCGCGGAGGCCGGGTGGCGGCCGAGCATCTTATCGACCTGGGTCACAGCAGGATTGCCGCCTTCTTCCTCCACTCAAATAACTGGTTCGGCCAGCAACGCCTGGCGGGCTATTTTTCCGCCATGCATGCGGCCCGCATCATGCCACGCGAGGAGTGGATACTGAGCCTGGAGGAAACCGGGACGGCCGGGAGTTTCACCCAGACGGGACGGCAACTGATGCAGCACTTACTGGCGGAGGATCCGCCTCTGCGGGGATGCACGGCGGTCCTGGCCCACAACGACGAGTTCGCTATCGGAATGATCCAGGCACTGAGGGCCGAGGGCATCTCGGTGCCGGAGGAGGTAAGCGTGGTCGGCTTCGATGGCACGGACCTGGCCCAGGACCAGCATCCCCCCCTGACAACCGTGCACGTGCCCCTGCGCCGGATCGGCTACTGTGCGGTGGAGATGGTACTGAGACAGGTCGAAGACTCGGCCCACGAACCGGACGAGAGGCTCGTTCTGTCCGTGGAGTTCGTGGAAGGCGGCACCACGGCTCCGCCGGCGGGACTTTCGTGAGGCACCGCCACGGACGTGCGTGGACCTTACTCCGTTACGTGGACGTTACTCCGTTACATGTAATCCTCAAATCGCTTCCGGTGGCAGTAGCTGAGGGCGAGGGCCAGGCCATCGGCCGCGTCGTTGGGTTCGGGCACCTCGGGCAGGCCCAGTTCCACCTTGATCATCTGCTGGACCTGCTCCTTGCTGGCGTTGCCGTTTCCCACCACTGCTTTTTTGACCGTCGCCGGTGGATACTGCTCCAGCTGGAGATCCGCGCGGGTAACGGCGAGGAGAGCGATACCCCGTGCCTCCCCAATTTTAATGGCGGTTTTTGCATTGCCCCCGTAAAAGGCCCCTTCCACCACCCCCACTTCCGGTTCGTGCTGATCAATCAGCTGGCAGAGCCCCTCATAGATGATCTGTAAACGCTCCGGCAACTCGGTGCCGCGAGGGGGACGAACAACGCCGTAATCCAGTGCTCGAGCGGAGCCCGCCGAGAGATCGACCACGCCGTAACCGCAACGTATAGTGCCCGGATCAATCCCCATGATTCTCATCAGTTGTTCTGCCTTTTCCAGGAGGGTTTCTTTCCGCCACCGTTGCCGCTCAGGCCCGATTTCACGGCGAAGTTGACCGCTCCATCACCCAGAACGTCTTCGATCTCTCCCGCCAAACTTTCCGAGGGGTTAACTCCGCCATTACCGGTCATCTGACAGCGCAGGCGAAGCCCGTTGCTGTTCAAATCGAAATACACCGGCACACGCCCCTCACGCCGGCCGAATACGTCCTTCAAATGCGGCCAGAAGTCCTCTCCAATGGTATCGCAGGGCACCTTGATGAGAACCGCTTCCACCAACCGCCGGGCGGCATTCTTGAGATTCAGGACCTCGTCCACGATCACGCTGGTGCCACGTCGGTGACTGATGTTGCCCCGGAACAGGAGCACATCGCCGGAATCCAGCATCTCCCCGTATTCCTCATACGCTTCCGGCCAGAGCAAACACTCCATGGTATCTTCCCGGTCCAACACCTGCGCAATTGCCCACGGCCGATTGTCTTTCAGCCGTCGTTTGGTCACATCCTCCACCAATCCTCCCACCACGACCGATTGTTCATCATCCAGTGATTCCAGCTCCGTGCTGACGGCGTTTGTGAGCCGCTTCAAGCGCTGGCGATATTCCTGCAACGGATCATGCCGGACGTACAGGCCGAGCGATTCCGCTTCCTGGCTGGCCAGCTGGCGGGCACTCAACGGTGGCACGTCAGGCAGATTTTTGCGCACGCGTTCTTCCGGATCCTGCTCCTCCACCTGCTTCCCGAACAGCCCTTTCTGCCCCATCTGTCGGTCCCGGCGGGCCCGGGCTCCCGCTTTGATGGCGGTATCGAGGATGGCCAGCTGCTGAGCGCGGCGTCCCGGAAGATCATCGAAACAACCGGCTTTCATCAGGGCCTCCGCCGCCCCACGGGTGACATCACCGTGATCAACCCGTTCACAGAAATCGAAGATGCTTTTGTATTCCCCGTTCTTCTCTCGCTGTTCAATGATCCTCCGAGCGGCTTTGGTCCCGACGTTTTTCACCGCCCCCAGACCGAATCGAATCACACCATCCCGGATCACCGTGAAATCCAGGCCGCTGTCATTAACGTCGGGCGGCAGGACTTCAATGCCCAGATTCTGGCAATCCTCCATCAGTTCCACCACTTTATCGGTATCGCCCATCTCGCAGGAGATGCAGGCGGCCATAAACTCGGTGGGATAATGGGCCTTGAGATAAGCGGTGCGGTAAGCGACAAACGCATAAGCCGATGCATGCGCTTTGTTGAATCCGTAACCGGCGAAATGGCTGATCAGATCGTAGATGTGTTCGGCCGTGTCGCGTCCAATCCCGTTGCCGACGGCCCCCTCGATGAAATCGCCCTTCCCCTTCTTGATTTTTTCCTTCTTCTTCTTGCTGATCGCCTTAATCATGGTCAGCGCCTGCCCCATGGACATCCCGGCGATCGTATTACAGATGTGCATGATCTGTTCCTGATAAACGATCACGCCGTAGGTGGGTTTCAGGATGGGTTCGAAATCCGGATGGGGATATTCGATCTCCGCCCGCCCGTGTTTACGGTCGATGAAATCATCCACCATTCCGCTCTGCAGGGGGCCCGGCCGGTACAGCGCCACCACGGCGATGAGATCCTCCATGCAGGTCGGTTCCAGCCGCTGCAGCAGCCGTTGCATTCCGTCGCTGCCGAACTGGAAAACTCCCGTGGTGTCGCCGTCCGCCAGCAGCTGGAAAGTCTTCTCATCCTCCAGATCCAGCACGCCCGCATCCAGCTCCGGCGGTTCCTCGCCGCGGGCCTCGATGATATCCCGTGCCCGTTCCAGGATGGTGAGTGTGCGGAGCCCCAGAAAATCCATCTTCAACATGCCCATCTCATCCAGGTCCTCCATCGCCCACTGGGTCATGACGTCGCCGTCACCGGACTTGTAGAGCGGGATCAGATCCCACAGATCCTGATCCGCGATAACGACGCCGGCGGCATGTGTGCTGGCATGCCGCGGCAGGCCTTCCACCTTCTGAGAGTAATCCAGAAGTTGATCCACCTCCTGGTCCTCTTCGGCCTTCTCCTCCAGTTCAGGGACCTCATCCAGGGCGCCTTCCAGCGTGACGCCGGGACCGGCGGGGATCATTTTCGCCAGTTTATCGACCCGATCCAGGGAGATATCCATCACACGTCCGACATCCCGCACCGCATTGCGCGCCTTCAGCGTCCCAAAAGTGATGATCTGTGCGGTGCTGTTCTCCCCGTATTTGTCCCGCACGTAATCAATCACATCCTCACGACGCTCCTCACACAGGTCGATATCGATGTCGGGCTGTTCCCGTCGTTCCAGGTCCAGGAAGCGGCTGAAAATCAGGTCATAATCCAGCGGATTGAAATCGCTGAGTCCGAGAGAGTGGGCGACGAGGCTGGAAGAGCCGCTTCCCCGCATACCAACCGGTATTTCCTCTTCATGCGCGAAACGGATGAAATCCCAGACGATGAGGAAATAATCGACGTATCCCATCTGTTCGATAACGCTCAGTTCATGATCCAGCCGATCCACCATATCCTGGGTCATTTCCCCGTAACGCTCCTTCAACCCCTCCTCGCAAAGCTCTCGCAGGTAAGCAGCATTGTCTTTGTCCGGGGTTTCAAAGGCGGGAAATTTCAGGCTGCGATCCAGCTCCACCTCACACATGTCGGCGATGCGTCCCGTATTGGCCAGCGCCTCGGGATGCTCCGGGAACAGTTCGGCCATTTCCTCGGCACTTTTGAAATACAGCTGATCGCTGTCCATCCGGAAACGATCCGGATCGTCCAGTGTGCTGCGCGTGCTGATGCAGAGAAGCACCTCGTGCCAGGAACTATCTCCCTCATTGATGTAATGGGCGTCGTTGGTGGCCACAAGGGGTATGCCCATATCCTCGGCCATATCTGCGGCCTGCGGCCAGGCCTCCTGCTGCTCGTCCAGTCCGTGATCCTGCAGTTCCACGTAGAAGTAATCTTCCCCGAAAATGCTCCGCATACGATTGAGCCACTGCCGGGCTTCCTCTTCCTGATCGGTGAGGATAAAATCGTTGAGACGACTGGCCAGGCACCCGCTCAGGCAGATGACCCCTTCGGAACACTCCTCCAGCAGCTCCCAGTCCACCCGGGGCTTGTAATACAGCCCCTCCACATAGGCCAGACTCGACATCTTGAGGAGGTTGTCGTAGCCCTGCTGGTTCCGGGCGAGGAAGGTGAGGTGATAGAGATCCGGTTGCTGGCCGTTTCCGCGTTTGCGTTCGGTCCGGTGCCCGGGAGTGAAATAGCCCTCGTAGCCGATAATCGGCTTCACCCCGGCATTGCTCATCGTATCGTAAAAATCGACGGTCCCGAACATGTTGCCATGATCGGTCATCGCAACGGCCGGCATATCCATTTCAGCGGCGGTTTCGGCCAGATCTTCGACCCGGCAGGCGCCGTCCAGCAGGCTGTATTCCGTGTGGACGTGCAGGTGACAAAAATCAGACATCAGCGCTGCCCCATTGATCAAAATTTCACTCTATCTCGATTGGCACGTCTTCCCGACGATGCCCGTGGCGCTGCCACATCGTAAAAATCATTGTAGCCCTGAACCGGCCACGGGGGCAAACTGCACAAAACCAGAGACTCACAAACGACGGGACAATATATTGCACGGACACGATTTACGATATCGTCCGGGGCACAGAAAAAATGTGCATTC
This sequence comes from uncultured candidatus Brocadiaceae bacterium, assembly GCA_964644705.1. GTDB lineage: Bacteria > Planctomycetota > Brocadiia > SM23-32 > SM23-32 > CAZXYF01. The sequence goes on from CAZXYF010000177.1 coordinate 6,009, forward strand.
CCGGAACACAACCGCGAACCGGGATTTGCACAGACCGTTACTCAGTTCCGCCGCGAAACGTTGGCCCGCCGCTGTTCACCGTGCGAGGCAACTGACGACTCCTGAAACGTCCGATTTGAGAAACATGATCTTTTCTCAGATAATGCGGTTCGCAGGCATAAAGGAATGCGGCGGAACACTTTCCAGTTGATGGGGGTCGAGGAGCGGATTTATGGTCGAAGATGAGAATGAAACGGGCTTGTCATCAAAAGAATGGTGGAAGCGGTATGGATTGGGAGCGGGAGCCGGAACGGTTCTGGCATTGTACGGCCTCGTCGCCCTTCTGATCGGCCAGACATTTTTACCGGGGTTGGAAGGGGAAGGCTGGACGATAGGCGGTAAAAGCGGTCAGGCGCTGGCGGGCGCATATCTGGGTGGTGGGGTCTATCTGGCCCTCCGCTTATACGTCGATAAACGGGTGGAGTCCAAGTCCGCCCGGACATTCCTCTATGCATGCCAGTGTCTCCTGCTGGTCGGGTTGATCGGTTTACTGGTGTATGTCCTGCTGCATGTCGGGGAAGTCGTGTAACATCATCGCGAAAAGGGGGGTTGAAGGGGGTGGGGTAATACCAGCCCTGCGCCTTCACTCGAGCGCCCGAGCAATGCCTCCTTCGGGACTCCTG
>CAZXYF010000178.1:0-6670 GCA_964644705.1 uncultured candidatus Brocadiaceae bacterium
CCGGCCGAACGGCGGCGATTTCCCTTTCACTTACCCATGCCATTGGAGTAGGCCGGACCAGAAACATCCCCACCGCAAGGGGGGGGATATTCACTGCAGGTTAGATACGTGCTTTACTGAATACTTACGAGATATTCTCCCATGATGTTGGCTTCAAGTAAGGGATGTCATTGATATCTCCCGTAGGTTCGGGCGGTCTCGATCATCGCCTCCAGATTCTCAAACGGGGTGTCCCGTCCGCACTGGTCGCCGGTGGAGAGAATAAAGCCGCCGTCCCTGGCGGCTACGTCGATGGCATGACGGCTCGCCTTCCGGACGTCCTCCACGCTTCCGCGGAGCATAGTGCGGGTGGTGTGAAGGTTGCCTTTAAGCACGATCTGGTCGCCGTATTTGTCTTTAAGCTCCGCGAGGTCGCAGTCGCCCATCGGCGGTTGTTCCAGAGGATCGATGACGGTGAGATTTGTCTCGGTGGCCATGATTTTCACAAGTTCTTTTTCCGGTCCACAGCTATGCACGTGTGTGGGGATGCCCGCTTCCTCCGCCAGTTCGATGACCCGTTTGACGGCCGGTAGGGCGAGTTGTCGCAGGATCTCGACCGTCTGGAAAATGAGGGAACCTGATCCCCCAACGCACAGAAAATCTGGTCTGTCGTCGAGCTCCATCAGATAATGGAAGCGTCGTTCGGCTTCTTCAATCCGCTCCTGGGCCCACTGCTCGTGTTTTTCGGGATGGTCGTAATAGTTATAGATGGCCTCTGTGCTGCCCAGGGCGTTGGTGCTGGCGACGGACACTCCGACCAGACCCTGATCGCCCATCATGTCTTTTATGCGGGATAGCCCCTCCGGGCCGAGATCGACCGATTTTACGCCTTCCAGTGGTTCTGGATTCTTCGGGATCTCAGGTAAATCCAGTTTTTCAATCGGAACGCCGGTCGTGGGAGAATCCGCCACATAGTACACGTTCACGGTGGAAGCCCATTGCCGTTCGCCGTCTTCGATCCAGGAACGCCGGGTCACAATGCGATCGTCCGTGCGCCGAACGATGAACCGATCCCGTTGGTCGGTGGACTGCCAGGGGTATTGGAACGGGAAATAGCCGTCCATCAGCGCATCGATATCGAAGTGTTTGGCGCATTCAATGTAGGCCTCCCAGATGGGTGGATCGTTGTAGAGGTAGATATTCCAGAACGGTTTGCCGGTGAGGCGTGCCGGAATCATGTTGGAGGTGTCCGGCATGACGGGAACACAGTCCGGGATATTGTCGTGGAGGACGGTGAGTAATCTTTCGCGCGAATTCATGATGTGGGATCTGATGAAAAAGACAAAAACTGAGACCATCGGAATTGGGAGGTGAGCATATAATCGCCTGCAGGTGATGTCAAAAACATCGTAAAAGCCTGTGGTTCCTTTCCCGGTCCAGTGATCAGGGCAGAGATATTCGTGGTCTGATTTGAGTGAAAGGGAATGTCCAGCTGGCAGAAGAGGGCATGTGTTTGGGCATTTCAGGCTGGACAATCCGTCAGTTGTTAAAATCAAACGGGCAAGATAGTTGTGGGTTGATGATTGCCCTGAGGACGGATTAAAATTTTAGCAGGTCGCGGGTTGCGTCAGGGTTGACGCATCTGGGAGAAGTCCAGTATTCTGAGCGGGTGTCGGATAGGGATGATGTTCGTTTTGGGTGAGATTCGACAATAGTTGTTTCAGCGGACAGAGATGGGAGTTCGGGGTTTCGGAACGTTTGCAAGAGGACTATTAACCTTGCCTGATATTTCTGAAAATATGGTGGCCCACAGCCTTGCTCGTTTAGGCCGTGCCGTACTGAATCCCCTGTGCTCAATGGGACGGATGTTGATGTTCCTTTTGCGCACGGTGTTCATTACATGTATGCCCCCTTTAAAACTCGGCCGGGTGGTGAAACGGATCCAGTTTATCGGATACCAGTCACTGGTTGTTATTCTACTCACCGGGCTGTTTACCGGTATGGTTCTGGCGTATCAGGGACATTACGTTTTACATCGCGTGGGAACAACCGCCTTTTTGGGTCCTATGGTGGGTTTGTCGTTATTCCGGGAGATGGGGCCGGTGTTGAGTGCGTTGATGGTAACGGCGCGAGCGGGATCGGCCATCAGCGCGGAGATAGGGATCATGCAGATCAATGAGGAGATCGATGCGCTCAAGCTGATGGGATTGAATCCTTTCCGTTACCATTTCGTTCCGGTGTTGCTGGCATCTCTCGTTTGCGTGCCCTTATTGACGATGATTTTTAACGCAGTGGGCATCGGGGGAGGATTCCTGGTGGGCGTGAAATTGCTCGGAGTCGGCAGCAGCACGTATTTTGGTGAAATGGCCGATTACGTGCAATTGTCCGATATGCTGAATTCCATTTATAAATCATTGGTGTTTGGTGGGCTGATTGCCTGGATCGCTTGCTATAAAGGGTATTACACCGGTTTTGGCGCGGAAGGCGTCAGTAAATCAACCACCCAGTGCGTCGTGCTAACGTCGGTTCTGATACTTATGTCCGACTACGTGCTTACGTCCTTTTTGTTCTGATGAGTGAGACTATGATTGTTGCGGATAGCCTCTACAAGAAACTCAATGATCTTCAGGTCTTGAAGGGAGCGTCAATTGAGGTTGACGAGGGAGAGTCTGTGGCAATTATCGGCGGAAGTGGGACGGGCAAGACCGTTTTCCTCAAACATCTGGCCGGTTTGATGCAGCCCGATGAGGGCCGGGTACTGCTTGACGGGGAAGATCTGTGTTGCCTGCGGGGCAAGGAATTAGAGAACCTGAGACGCCATATCGGGTTTTTGTTTCAGGGCGGTGCCTTATTTGAGTCGATGACCGTTTACGACAATGTGGCGTTCCCGCTCCGCGAACGGACCGATCTGAGTGAAGCTGAAATCGACGAACGTGTTCGGGGAGAGCTTGATAGCGTGGGGCTTGACGGATCATCGGCCAAGTATCCCGCCGAGATCAGTGGGGGGATGGCGAAACGTGTGGCGCTGGCACGGGCGCTGGTGCAATCACCGAAGATCATGTTATTTGATGAACCCACAACCGGTCTGGATCCTGTTATTGCCCGCTCGATTCATGAGCTTATTCGGTCCGTGCGAGAACGATTGGATCTGACGGCGGTGATCGTCACCCACGAGATTCCCGCCATATTTGAAATTGTGGACAAGGTGGTTATGCTTCACGAAGGAGTTACTCGCTTCAGCGGCACTCCGATGGAAATTATGGAGACAGATGACCCTGTGGTGGAAGAGTTTACGCAGAAAAGTGTCTGTCCGCGGGAGTTTTGTATTCATCGACGCCCAACTTAACAGCAGCGACAGGAGAGAAAATTACGATGCAAAGGTTTTATATAGAAATGACTGCAGGCATTTTTGTTGTGTTGGGGTTGTTGTGTCTGGGATATTTGAGCGTTCGTATGGGCGTGGTTGATATGCACGGTGCGGAAACCTACGAAGTCCGGGCAACGTTCAGTCAGATTGGTGGCTTGCGGTCGGGAGCATCGGTGGTGATTGCGGGAGTACGCGTTGGTCAGGTGGAAACGGTTCAGCTGAAAGACTACGCGGCGCAGGTGGATCTTTTAATACGTTCCGACGTTGAACTGCCGAAAGATACTATTGCCTCCATTCGGACCCGTGGATTAATCGGCGAACAATATATCACCCTCAGTCCCGGTGCTGCCCGCGAGACTATTGCATCCGGGGGGACAATTCGCGAAACGGAACCGGCTATAGATCTGCATTCCCTGATTGCGAAATACGCGTTCGGTGAGGCGAAGTGAACCTGGATTTTATGTCGTATTCGGTGTGATATCGGGTATCCTTCTAGTGTGGTCAGCATGTGCCAGACTCACTTTTGCGGAATATGTTGCAGGAGGTGTGAAGATGAGAGCGAGTAAAAAGTCGCTGCAATGGTTTGTGACGCTGGGCGCGATATGTGTATTAGGGGTGTTCAATGCCCCTTATGATGCTCGTGCCGATGGTGGAGGTAAGCCCGGACAATCGGCGAAACCCATGCAACTGATTCGACAGAATACGGAAAGAGTGCTGGCTATATTTCGCGACCCGGATCTGAAGGGGGAGAAAAAACGAGAAGAACGCCGCCGCAAAGTGCGGGAAGCGGTTGAGGATGTATTTGATTGGGCTGAAATATCCAAGCGTGCTGTGGGACGTAAATGGTGGGATTTTTCGGAGAAACAAAAAAAAGAATTTGTGAAACTGTTCCGGCAACTGCTGGAAAATACCTACCTCAAACGGATCGAAAATAATGCTGATGCAACGGTAAACTATCTTGGTGCCGAGGAGGATGAGGGATACTGGACAGTAAAAATTGTTGCGATCTCCAGTGATAACAAAGAGGTGCCCATTACTTACAAGATGTATACCCTCAGCGAAAAAGAAAAGAAGAAAAAAGATGCAGAACATCACTGGCTCATATATGACGTCAAAATTGAGGGTGTGAGCCTTGTCAACAATTACCGATCTCAGTTCAGAGACATTCTTCTGGGACACTCGATCGATGAACTGATCGCGAAATTGCGCAAGAAGGTGGAATCAGAAAAGAATTGATGTGCGGGGACGGCCTTCCCACGGACATAAGAAAAACTTTAGGAACTAAAAACCACATGAAAACAAAAGTAACGCGATGCGCAACATTTATTCTGCTCGGGGCGTTTCTGCTGGTGGCAACCGGCTGTGCGAGTTCCCAGCATTCCAGGGGCGGATCCGCCCCAAATCAATCTTCTCAACAGCTGGCTGACCCTCTGCGGCCCGTGAATGAAGTTATGTTTGAGTTCAATGACGGGCTGTATTTTTGGGTTCTTCGGCCTGCGGCGAAAGGGTATCGGACGGTTGTCCCGGAAGCGGGAAGGACAGGAGTAAGAAACTTCTTCGATAACGTCACTACACCCGTTCGTGTGGCTAATTGCCTGTTACAATTGAATCTTAAGGGGACTGGAGTTGAAATCAGCCGCTTCGGCATCAATACCACAGTGGGTGTTCTGGGTTTTGGTAATCCTGCCGGGGAGTGGGGATTGAAGGAACGCCAGGAGGATTTTGATCAGACTCTGGCAATGTATGGCCTCGGGCAGGGGATCTACCTGGTGCTACCGGTATTCGGTCCCTCGTCTCTGCGCGGGGTTGTGGGGAAGGTAGGAGATATTCTGGCAGATCCTCTCACATATTATCCGGAGGATACCCTTCTTAGAGCCGGGATTGGGGCTTACGACCGGGTCAACAGAATATCTCTCCGCATTGAAGACATCGATGAGATCCGGAACCAGCTTGCTCCGTATGCCGCGATGAAAAATGGGTATCGCCAGCATCGCGAGCATCTTGTGGAAGAGAATCGCGGAGAAAGCCTTTTTTATTCCGCCGATGACGCCGGCGAATCTCAGTGATACATCGATTAATTGTCGATATCTGAGTTTTCGGCCTCGTAATCGATCCCTTCCTCCTCCTCCTCAAAAAACTGCTGCCGGGGGGCCGTTTCTGGACCAATTGGACGGGGCTTCTCAATCTCCATAATTACGCGTCCGTCCCGGAATATTGTGACGTTTCCGGTGGTCTCGCTCACCGTAATGGCGATACTGTCAGTGATTGCCGTGATGGCGGCTGCGCTTCGGTGGCGAGCTCCCAGCCCCCGGGGGATTTCCACTTTTTGGTCGCTGGTGGCAAGATAAATGCCGGCCGCTTCAACCGTTCCATCCGTGTTGATGAGGAAGGCACCGTCAATGGTGGAAAATTCCTTTACCGTCTCCTCGATATCGGGATCGAGGATGTTCCTCTCCGATTCAGTATAGCCCTTAAATGGATTGAGCACCATGGGCTCCGAATGGGCCCGGATATCGTCCGGATTGCCCACCACGAAACAGGTTCCAACGGGTTTGCCCTCACGCCCTTCCGTTCCCAGAGAAATGGCCAGGTCCAACACCTGTTCGAGAACCTGGGGGCGTGTGTCCTCGGAGAGCTGCTCGGCCTCTGAGCCGGCGAATAGTTCGAATTCCTCGCCAATTTCCATGAACAATAATCCGTCAATCTGATGTGATTCGGCCATCCCGGTCAGGCACACCAGCAGTTCTCCCTCGGTGAAAATCCCGCGAGCCAGTCCAATCAGGATTCCTATTTTAATCTGACCGACGCGGGTGAGTTTGATATCGGGGACCTTGACAATCTGTGTGTCCAGACTTTGCAGATCCGGATCGCGTTCCCGCGCCACGAGTACAATCTTTACGCCCTCCGCTTTTTCAAGGAATTGCCGTATTGCTTCCCTTGAGGAGAAGACCTCCGCATAGACGAGGATGGTGTGAGCGGGGGTTGTTTGGGCAACGTGCAGAGAGAAGTCCAGAAGTTCCTGGGTTATCGTATTTTCCGTGTTTTCAGCCATGGCGCTCCCGATAGGATAAATTCCTGCAGCAGGGTTCTGGCAGAACTTGGTACAGCGCAAACACAGATCTTGCTGGCAATATTGCTGGTAAGGTCCGGTTCAGATAGGTGTTATCGCCATCTTATTCTGGGGGTTATGGAATATCCAGAGTAACGAGAAACATTGGCACATGTTACATGCATGGCATCATAAGGAAAAAAACGGGACCTCGCCATCTGAAAAGGGTGTTCGCCCCTACGGCTAACTGGTGATTTCAGGAACCTTTGCTGGAT
>CAZXYF010000179.1:0-6653 GCA_964644705.1 uncultured candidatus Brocadiaceae bacterium
GCAGATTATGGTAAAGACGATGATAAAGACAAAGATTCATGCTTCTCGAAACGCTGTTTTGGACAGGCCTGGGCCATCGGGGTCTCAACCCGGGTTGAGCCCAGTGTCAGTTTATCGAGAAAAGGCATGCTACTGGCCACGACCCAGCCTCCGCGGATCTATTGTGCAATCTCCTGTTTGGCCTCCTGGGCCCAGCGGTAATATTCTGCGCGGTCCAGCTGCGACGCTGCTGCCTCATCCAGCACCACCACGGCATTGGGATGCATCTGCAACGAACTCGCGGTGCAGGACGCACTGACGGGCCCTTCAACGCAGTTTTTCACGGCCTCGGCCTTGCTCTCACCGCTGGCGAGCATCAGGCACATCCGTGCGTCGAGAATGGTTTTGATTCCCATGGTGATGGCAAATCGTGGGACATCGTCCGCATCCTCAAAGAAACGCGAGTTGTCCTCAATCGTTTCCGGTGCCAGAGCCACAATCTGAGTGCGGCCGCCCAACGAGGAACCGGGTTCGTTGAACCCAAGATGCCCATCGCGACCAATACCCAGCACCTGCAGATCAATCCCCCCGGCGTTCTGGATCATTTTCTCGTATTTCTGGCAGTATCCCTTGAGATCATCCGCCTGGCCATCGGGCACGTGGGTGTTTTCCTCCGGGACGTTGATGTGGTTGAACAGATTATCATCCATGAAATAGCGATAACTCTGTTCGTGATCCGGCGGCAACCCGACGTATTCATCGAGGTTGAAGGTCGTAACCTGCGAGAAGTCGGCCTTATCCTCAGAGCAAGCCCGGATCATGCGTTCATACGTGCCCACGGGCGTGCTCCCGGTAGCCAATCCCAGAACCATGTCGGGTTTTTGCTGAAGATAAGACAGGACGTATTGCGCGGCCTGGTCGCTCATTTCCTCATAGTCTTCGGTAATGATTACCTCCATTACACACCTCCCTGCAAAATGATAGAGGGATCCGGAAACGCCTCTCCCGCTCAAACACCCACAACGTCGATACTGCGGCCATCAACTTCAGTCGAGATAACCCACGATAAAATCGACGGAGTCGCCAACGGTTTGGACTTCAAGAGCTTCCTGTTCATCCATCTCAATCTCAAACTCCTCCTCAAACGCGGCCACAAGTTCCAGGCTCTGGATGGATTCCGCTCCGAGATCGACCACGAAATCATCGTCTTCAGAGATGTTATCGACCGGAACACCCAGAACATCGCTCACCACATCCTTCACCCGACTGACAATTTCCTCTCTGTCCATTTTTCTTCGTCCTTTCCAGTAACAGTAATCCAGTTAGATACATGCATCTCACATTTTGCGGCGGGCGCGTTTAACCGCCGTCATTTTCTCATCTTTAGTTATCTCCACCGTATGTTCAATCAAATCGATCATCGCTTCCGTCAGCTGCCGGTCACGGCGACCCATAGCCTTCTTCGCCGTCTCAATCGCGTAATCCAAACCCATTCCTTTGGATATCCTGTCCTGCACATACCAGCAGAAAGAAGGAATACGTTTCGGCAGCACGCTGGAACCGGCCACCAGATTACACATGATGCCGATCACGCTGCCCGTGTTCAATAAAGTGCCCACGCTGGTTTTCGTGTGGTCGCCGATAAACGAACCAACCTTCATACTCCCGCTGTCCATGGGCCGGCGCCCCGGCAGACGGACTTTTACTGTGCTGTAATCGTTTTTCAAATCGCTGTTGCTTGTCATCGCTCCAAGATTGACCCATTCGCCAACATAGCTATGTCCGAGAAAACCCGTATGATATTTATTGGAGTATCCATGAATTATACTTTCCTCGACTTCACCTCCCACGCGGCAGACGGGCCCGATGGAGGCGCCTTCCCGGATTTTACCCTCAAACACCTGCGTCTCCCGTCCCACGTAACAGGGCCCTTCCAGGCTTGTATGGGCATGAATGGTCACCCCATCCTCCAGGATGACCGGGCCTTTCCGGCAGTCAATCCACGAAAATGGTTGGACCTCCACATCTTGCCCGATATACAAATTCTCACCGGGGCCCATCATTTTCGCACCAGCAATAGGATCGCTCAGTCGTTCGGGAGTGTAGGCGTGTTCGTAATCGCTCATGATTTGTGCCGGATTATGAGCAATCAAATCCCACGGATACTGAATTAGATTGTCCGCCACCTCGCGGCAGGGAATGCTTTCCGTGGCTTCCTGTGCCAGACCGATGGACGCCGGACTGTCCAGCTTCTCCACCGTGTCTCGCCGGAGGTATGCCCAGACGAAACGTCCCTCATCGTCGATCCCAACCTGTTCTTTCTCAATATAGTCTTCGGGGTTGCCCGTCAGGATCGCGCCGGCGTTAACCAGCAGGATATCGTCGTCCGCGCTGACGGCCTCATAGCTGTTCACCACATCATGACCGTGCTTCTCCGCGGTCACCCCGTCAAGTTCATCGCGCGTTTCCAGATACAATCGGGCGTCGGGAAACAGATTCTGGATTTTCTCTTTCAGCGTGTAAACGCCACACCGGAGATCAAAAACCGGCCGGAGGTAAACCAGTGGATACAGGGGGGAAACATCCTCTTCCTCAAACAGGACGATCTTCATAACTATTTCTCCGCGCAATAAATTTCAAAGGTATCCATTGCGATTTTGAGCTCCTCGTCAGTTGGCACCACCATGACCGGGACATCCGAATCCGGAGTGCTCACCATCGACTCGCTGCCGATCGCTCGTTTATTCCTGTCAGCATCCAATTTCAATCCCATTTTTTCCATCCCCGAACAGGCCATCCGTCGCACCCGGGGACAATTTTCACCGATTCCGGCGGTGAAGACAATTCCGTGGAGATCGCCGAGAATTGCCCAGTAGGAACCGATATATTTTTTTACCGCATAGGAGAACACCTCCAGCGCTTTCTTCGCCCGTTCGGCCCCATCGTCCTGAGCCTCCATGCTGCTTATGATCTCCCGCATATCGTTACTGATCCCGCTCAATCCGAGAAGCCCACTCTGTCGATTCAACATCTCATACACTTCTTCGGGAGACATCTCCGCCAGCTGAGTCATCAGATACGGCAGCGAGGGGTCTATATCGCCCGACCGGGTCCCCATCACCAGTCCCTCCAGCGGCGTCAATCCCATGCTGGTATCCACTGACTGCCCATTGCGAACCGCCGTGGCGCTGCATCCGTTTCCTAAATGCAGAGTGATGAGATTGGTTTCCCCCAGCGGCTGTCCCAGCATTTCCGCCCCCCGCTCGGCAACGTATCGATGCGACGTCCCGTGAAATCCGTACCGCCGCACGTCCTTATCCTCATACATTTCGTACGGTATCGCATACAAATAGGCTCTGGGCGGCATTGACTGGTGAAAGGCCGTATCGAACACCGCTACCTGGAGACGTTCCGGCAGGCGTTCTCGGGCAGCTCTCAGCCCGGTCAGGTTCGGAGGATTATGAAGCGGAGCCAGCTCGGCATTTTCCTCGATGGCATCGATCACGCCATCGTCCACGGCCACGGACTCCGATATATCCTCTCCCCCGTGCACCACCCTGTGCCCGACAGCCGAAATTTCGTCCAGACTCTCCAGCGAGCTCATCTCCGCCACCAGGGCCTTGAGCAAGCCCTCCAGCGCGGCCCCGTGGTCCGGAGCCCGGCAGCCCCGTTCAACGGTGGACTGTTCAGTCTCCAGCGACAGGCCCGCTTTTTCCTCCCCTATCCGGTCCACACTACCACTGGCAAGTCTCTGAGGGGATTGCTCACCGGACGCATCACCGTCGGAAAAACTGAACAAGCTGCATTTCAGCGATGAACTGCCGCTATTGATGACAAGTATCTTTGGCATTATTTATCACTTCACAAAAAATAAATGTCAGGATCACTTCACTCGGTCGAGGCCTGCAGCGCAGTAATCACCGTCGTGCCGATAACATCCTCCACACTTGCACTCCTGGACAGGTCATTGACCGGGTGGGCGAAGCCCTGCAGAACGGGACCGATGGCCCGGGCACCGCCCAGCTCGCGCACCGCCTTGTAGCAGATGTTGCCAGCGTTCAAATCCGGGAAGACAAGCACATTCGCCTGTCCGCCAACCTCTCCGTCCCCCACTCCTTTTTTCCGGGCGACATCTGGATTCATCGCCGCATCGAACTGCATCTCCCCTTCCACCCAGCCGTCGTCCAATCGGTCTTCGACCAGACCGGTGGCTTCGCGGACGCGCTCAACCATTTCATGACTGGCACTGCCGGCGGTTGAAAAGGACAGCATGGCAATGCGGGGCGTCAGCCCGAGGAATCGGCGGGCACTGCCGGCACTCGCCACGGCGATGCCAGCAAGTTCATCCGCATCCGGATCGATACTCACCGCACAGTCCGCAAAGATGAGGGGCACATCCGATTCCCCATTCAGTTCAGGGACAACCATGATGAAGCAACTCGAAGCGTTGCTCACACCCTCCTCATATCCGATGGACAGCCCCGCCGCCTGCAACACCCCCGCGGTCGGGTTGGCGATTCCCGCCACCATCCCATCGGCATCCCCACAGGCAACCATCATGCCCGCGTAAACCAGGGGACGCTGGACAAGACGTTTCGCTATTCTTTCGCTTGTATCCCGTCGCTCAGCGTAGGCCTCCACGTAAATCTGCAGATTAGAAGTGTGCTCCATCGAAACGGCCTTCACCCCCGACGGCAGTGTGTCTCGCTCAGCCTCTTCTTCAAACACCAGCAGCGGACGCGCAATCCCTCGCTGTGCAATCTCTCCCGCCGCCCGCACAATCCGTTCGTCGGCGGGTTCGGGGTAAACGATAACAGGACACCGCTGGCACGCTTTCTGTTCAAGTTTGTCGAGAAGTGTCATCAGGATCACCTGTTCCAGAGAATGAGTTTGGGAGACATAGGGATGTTATACAAGGTCCGAACACACCGTCAAGCCGGGCGATTCCTCAGCACAGGACCAGTTTGGGCTCCGTCCGAGACATCACACTCCGCAGGATTTACGCAAAATTCGGGGGAAACCGGCTGACCGGTCACATCACCACGAGGGCCAGCAAGTTCGCCACAAAAACCCCAGCTACGGCAATACGCAACCAATAAGCTTTCTTCTCAACATTCTCACCAATCTCCGGATTTTCCATCACGCGTCGCAGAAAGTCCGTCCGGCGTGCGATGCTGAAATGGCGCCAGGATCCCGCCTGAGTTGGACGACCACTCAGCATGGATAATTTGTTCAAAGCCCGGACAAACGTCTCCGGGTCGGCCAAATCCCTTAATGCAAAAAGATCCGCCTGTTGTTCCATCCGGCGCGACACATACCCAAATCCAAAAACCCAGTACAGAAACGTGAAACCCAGCATCATGAGAGCGGTCGTCTGGCCGGTGCTCTCCGACAAGAATCCGGTCAGTGACCTCACAATCCCCAGTTGTTCGAGTACCTCCGCCGCATTGGTCACGATGAGCGCATACATAATAGCAAAAACCAGGTAAAACCGCATATGGTGTTGCACGATATGGGCGACCTCGTGTGCAAAGATCCCCGCTATTTCCTCATCTGTGCAGTTGTCCAACAGTGCATCAGTCACAAGAACGTACCGCATGAACGGCAACGGGCCAATCACCGCTGCATTGGGAATGTGCTTCTGGGTATGCCAGACCAGGATTTCCCGACACCCGAATCCATGTTCTTCCGATATCCCTTCCAGTCGTGTGCGAAGTGGCCCCTCCGGCAGTCGAGACGTTGACCAGACGTATTTCAGCGCCGCCGGCCCAAGTGTGACCAAACCCACCATCAAAACAACCGATACCCCCCCATCAATCCAGGCATAATATGGAGACTCCAGCCACATCAGGGCGGTGATATCGGACACCAGAACGATGAGGAACCAGGGAATGATCAAAATAGCCAGTTCCATGCGAAAGCGCAGCAGGATATATCCCCAGACGGACAGCCGTGCCGCGCGTGTGTCTTCATGGCTGGCGCATTCATGACGGTACCGAAACGCCATATAGGTCCCGATCATGATCAGGAGCGGAGCTATCAGCAAAAGGTCCGGGAGAACCGGAATGCTCGCGGAACTGAATATTTCGAGGACATATCCCGGCCAGTTAAACGCCATAACATCAACAAACACAAATCCCACGATGCCCATTTTCAACATTTTAAAAACGCGGACCGAACGCAGGTGTCCCGCCCGGGATGCCCGCATCCGTGTCGCCCACCGGGAACCAACCCAACAGGCGACACCATTCAACAGCATTATCCCGGAGACGGCCAGTGGAACCCACCAGCCCGGCCCCTGCCCCGGTGAGACGGGTAGAGGGAGATATATGACCAGCAGCGATATGAGATAAGTCAGAAGCATAGATCGGGCACCGACAGATACAGGCGAAAAATGACTACGTTGGACAGCATTCTACGGGGCTCAACAGTCCAATGCAATACTGACCCGAAGATGCCCAAACGACCCGATAGGCCTTAGAACCTAATGCTCACCCAGATCTTGCGCCCTAATCTGCCGGCCCATAGGGGTTCCAAAAAGGGCAGATGATGGCGAAGGATTATGGGGCAAAATAAGGGGCTGTGATTCCATACGCGTTATCGTTCACCTTCGTCGGCCGTTAGAGCGTAGCCCCGGGAAACGGCCGACAAAGAAGCTCGACGAAGGCTCCAGC
>CAZXYF010000180.1:0-6591 GCA_964644705.1 uncultured candidatus Brocadiaceae bacterium
TGATCGAGTTGCTTGTGGTGATCTCCATCATCGCCATCCTGGCGGCCATGCTGCTTCCGGCGCTGGAGGAGGCCCGTTTCCAGGCATGGAAGGTCAGTTGTCTGAGTTCCAAACGTCAGATCGGGCAATGCTCCACATATTTTGCCAATGACTACAGTGGACGCGTGCCCCGTGGGATCAATCACTACACAAGCGGTAATCGTGAAATGGCGGATTATGCTGCTTTCCAACGGCAGGTATTTGACCTGTGCAACTCAACGTTTACGAAGACGGCCGCAGGTGATCATCTTGCCACAACCGGGGTATTGCCCGCTCTCGGCTACATCGAAACGCCCAAAGTGATGTATTGCGCGGGATGGAAACCCGGCCCCAGTATGACCGACGCGTCGAATTATCGAGCCCTGTACTTCCTCCACCGGCCGGCCGGATACCAGTATAACGCCAATTATGCTCAAAATTACTGGAACGAACTCGTCGACGGCGACAATGGTTTGCCAAAGTGTGGGGACAAGGGAGTCCACTTGGGGGTCAGCAATTTCCTTTATGGAGGCGGCACCGTTAAATGGTTCAGTCAATCTATCCAGTATTACAAGGATCGTAATTTAATCCGTGATAAAGCGGCGAGGCTAAGTTTGGTAACAATGTCAACCCGCTGGAAACAATCCGATTATTCCCCGCTAATGTTCGCCTGTGCAAACGATTCATGGAACGCCGGACAGAATTTCCTATGCCATGACAAGCGCGGTGTGAATGGTATTTTCTACGATGGTTCAGCCCGCTGGATATCTAAAGAGGAAATAGAAGAAGGCGGTGGCAATATATATAACGACAATCTGCATTCGTGCGGAATGGACAATTTCGTAATGAAAGAGCTGACCGTCAGCGCGCCGTGACGAGATTCATCATTGCCGTTTGCAAGGGAAAACAGATGCATACGAATATAACACCAAAGAACTATCTTATGTCGGTCCAACAGAAAACACATCCTAATTCCACATTGCCCGAGCCGCCGGCCGCCTGCCAGCCGAAGCCTCGGCGAAGGCCAGCTCGACAACGTTTTACGTTGATCGAGTTGCTTGTGGTGATCGCCATCATCGCCATCCTGGCGGCCATGCTGCTGCCGGCGCTGGAGGCTGCGCGGGAAAAAGCACGACAGATTACATGCGCCAACAATCAAAGGCAAATAAACATCGGCTTCAACGTCTTCAAAAATAACTTTGATGGCGTGCTGCCACCGGCACCATCCAAAATTATAGGATCACTCGACGGATACGAAAGCAGTGATCAGGAATGGCACAACAGGGCAAAATACAAGTGGGGCTGGCAGGAATATCTGATGGCTGAAGCGGGCCTGAATGCGCGCCTTGCCGATATGGCTTTCAGTGATCCGCCAGAAACCATTCCGGGCGATGGTAGCGGGAAACTTATCGGCCGGTATGTGGGTTTTTCCCGAATGACGGCCCCGGGCCCGAATATCCACGGTTCGGCCAGGTGGTGCCACAACCGGGTGGCCAATTACCGTCCGTTCCATATGAGCACGGTTTTGCACTGCCCATCCCAGGAACACAACTGGGACAGTAATGGGCAGGGGAATGCCCTTGATTACAGCTCACTCAGTAACGGTAACCGGGATCAGGAAATTCCGGCCGGTCTGCCCAGCTATGACCCATGGAATCCCAACGGTAAAAATGTGCTCTTTCGACGCGTGAGCAATCCCGAAAACGCCATCTTGATCATGGGCGGTGACGGAACGGGAAGGATCACCACTCCGAACGACAACTGGACGGGCTATGGCCACGGCGCCAACGTAACACGGCGTCACAGCGGGGGTGCAAACGCTCTCATGCTGGCGGGGAATGTCAAATATATTCCCGTACCATATAGGGACGGCCCCGGTGAATTTTACGCCCCAACCGGTTCTTGGTACAACGCAAACTTCAACAACCAGATGGAACTGAGCTGGGACGACTGAGCGCTCTTGCAAAAATGTCCTAAGGTTTCTGAGAGTCAGAAGAGCAAAAAACCATCCAGACTGGATGACAAACAAGAGCTTTGATTCCGCAAACTCCAATTTGCAGGTCTGGCCCAAAAACACGGCACACTCACGCCCGATAAATGATCTTCGCCGCCTTTAAAGCAAAGGTCTCAATACCAACGAATACGACAAATCCTCCAGAGTTCCCCCTTTCATCGCTTCATCGCCCGAGATTCGTGAAACAATGCAGACATCCCCGATAAAAAACATTTTGTTCATCGTCCTGGCATTCGCAGCTCTGAGCACGTCATTACATGCCTTCAGCAAAAAAGATAAAGAACGCCAACAATACTGGCTCGACCAATTCGGCGAAGTCGGGCGCTTCAAATACGGAAGCACGTGGTGGAAGGAACATTACCAGGGGCCTTTTACTGCCCTGTTGTTGCATTTCGGTCGCCCTCAGCCATATCGTCTCGACGATCTCTCCCGTCAGGGGTTGAAACGACAGAAGAAAGAGAAGAAGAAGGAACGCTTTCATGAAATGATGGATGAAGGGGTCGGTGTAGAAGGTACCAACCTGGAAGGGGAAGGTATTGGGGGAGAAATTGCCGAAGAGGCCGAAAAACAGGCCGGTAAAATGGCCGACAGCACGATCAAAAGCCTTCGCATGAAACTTGACCTGAAGCCGGTCCAGGAACCCCGCGTCCCCACCGACGTAATTTATGACTACAGCCCGGCACGGCGCAAGATCCCCATCAAGAATGTGCCCGGCGTGAGGGCCACCCCGGACGGCAGATTCGGCGGCGCCATCCAGTTCGACGGCGCCAGCCCGGGCATCAAAACCTTTAAAAAGCAGGTGCTGGAACACAGCTACGCCTTCGGACACTGGGACCGCGGTATCAATATGGTGGAGCTCTGGATGAAGGTGCCATCCTATCCGGAGAAAAACGCCTGCATATTCTCCGCGGGCGGCGGAGAGGGACGGCTCATGTTGCGTCCTGACGGTCGGCTGGAGATGATACGGCTGACCCCTCATGGTTTTCCGGTGAAGAGATACTACGTGAGAAGAGGCGGCATAGAGAGTTACAAGAAGATCTTCAAAATGCCAACCGATCTCGTCACAGAAAACCCCATCCCCACCGGAAAGTGGACTCATGTGACCGTCTGGCGCATGCGAACCCTCCAGATCAATATGCCGATCAACCACATCTACGTCAACGGGCGACAGGCGGCCCGAAGGATGGGCCTCCCGCACAATCATTATAACATGTTCTATGGGCACTCGACCGATGACCAATCCTTCAAAATCGGCAACGACCACCAGGGGAAGCACCCGTTCAAAGGCAAAATCGACGAGCTGCTGATCGTCGGAGGGGAGGCGGTGGCCGGCCCCGTCCGCCCCATCAATCCGCCGCCGCCGGACTACGAGTGGCGCGACGCGGATTGTTCGCGACCTCTGGATTTTGGAAAACCGTTTTTCTATCGTAACGGGCATGTGTTCCATATCGGATTTGAGAAAAACCTCACGGCCAACGTGTTTGACGGGAATGATTTTCGGGCCGAACTCACCCACCCTCTGAAGGAACGGAACCGGCTATTCACCGATGGCATCCGGGGACAGTGCATAACCATCGATCCCCGGATTTCCCGCATCAATATCCCGATAAATGATGTGCTGGATACGGATGAAGGTTCCCTTGAGTTCTGGCTGCGTCCGGTCAACTGGGATAATGCGGGAGACCGCCCCCAACTGCCCACCTACCGCATCCATCTTATGCGGCTGCATTGTGAAACAGCGGACGGGAAAAAGGTGGTGTTACCGATAAATGGATTACCACGACGCGGTGAGGGAGGTCCCGCCGAATTCAGACCGGGCAAATGGTCGTTCTTCTGTATGACCTGGGATCATTCACAACCGCCCAGATCGTCTCTGAACTACCGCATATATAGAGATCCCACGAGTCCCCGCGCCAGTGGAGACACACACAGAATCAAGTCTCCGCTTAAAAGTGGCTCTCACGGCCGACTGAAACTCAAGCATCTGGAAATCGGTGTCAAAAAGAAGACCATCGCCGCCGATGGTCGGCAACCGATCATCCAGGTCGATGAAATCGTGGGCCACGATTATGCCCTCTCGCCGATAGAGGTGTACCAGGCCCGGAAACGCGTGCAGGGCCGACTCGAACGGTTCAAATCCCTCAAGATGAGCGTGAGGTACAAATACGGGCTGGACGAGTTGACCGGATCCCTGCGCTGTCTTTTCCCGGGGAATGTTGATCCGGCCACGGCGACCGTCACCGTGCTCAAGGAGGATGGGTCGGTGTTTGCCGAGCCGGTCACCAGCGAGATAACGTATGAGGAGGATGATGCGGTGGGGAACGCCAGGTTTCTGTTATCCACCGGAAAACAACCGCCCAACACGCCACTGACCTTCGATATCACCGTCAAAAATCCTCAGGGTGAGGTTGTGGCGCGGGATGATAGCCAGACCTGGACCTACACACGACGCCAGTGGCGCGGCAACACTCTGGGCGTGCCGAAGAAAGCACCGCCACCGTGGACGCCGGTGAAGGTGGAGGGGCGGACGCTGACGACGCGGATGACCTCCTACGAGCTGGGCGAGAACGGGCTGCCCGCCCGCATCGTGGCAAAGGGCGAGAACCTGCTCGCGCGCCCGGTTCAGCTTCTGGAGGACGGCCAGCCGATGAAAGCGACGGAGGTGAATATTGGGGATTCGGAGAACACACGTGCGGTATGGTCGGTGCGGTTCACCGGTCAGACGTGCAATATTGATCTCAAAACGCGCATCGAGTTCGACGGGCTCACGCGATATGAGATTGATATCCAGCCTCGGGATGAGAACGGCAAAGTGGCGCCGATTCGATTTGAGATCCCGCTCAAAGAAAAACACGCAGGTAATCGCCTTTTCACGCAGATCACGCAAGGTCGCATTAAAGTTTCTGAAGGCGGACCGGACGTATTCACCAGCCGGACGCGACGCCTGCGTCGCGCCAGATGGCGAGCGCGTCGCCGCAACAACGAAGAGCCCACGGAGAAGACGTTCCGCACCTGGGATTTCTGGAGTATCATGGACCTGTGCAGCCGCCAGCGGGGTCTCTACTGGTTTGCCGATAACGCGGCTGGCTGGGCGCAGACCGACCGGCATCCCGCCCAGGAATTCCGTCGTCAGAATGGTGAACACACCATGGTGCTGAATCTGGTGCCGAAAGAGATGAAATACGAGCACGACCGCCCCATCGTTTTCGGCATGCTGCCGCATCCGGCCAAACCACTTCCTTCGGATTATCGCTATATCCAGCGGGCTCCTTCTCCCCGTGACGAACACATCCAGGACGTTTACGGTTCGACCTTTGCACCCGTACCACGTTCGCCCAAAGCAGGCAACACGAAGGTTTTTCCCCGTAAAGGCAGCTGGGAGGCGGCGGAGAAGGCGCGGCCGTATCTGGACATGATGGCGCCGCATTACCGGACGATGTATCTCACGCTCCCCTGGCTGAGCTGTCGGGCGGGTGGTTACGATCATTGGAAGTGGCGCAACGGTTACAACGGTCAGGTTTCCCTCTGCGATAGCTTCATCGAATATCTCTGCTGGGAGATGGACGAGTGGCTCAAGCGTGGCATCTACAACGCCATTTATTTTGATGAATGCTACGCGTGGCGGGTTGAGGGCGAGAACGCCGTGAAAGCGGGCCAGGCCATCCGCCTGCCCGACGGAAGCATCCAGCCGGGAATGCGGCTTTTCCCGTTCCGTCAGCTGATGAAACGCTGGTACCAGCTGTTCGTCAAATATGATCGACGCCCGATGATACTGAGCCACCATTCCCGCAACTGGATGTATCCCGGCATGGTGTTCTGCACCTCAACTCTGGACGGGGAAGGTTTCCCCATGGTGACGGTGCACGGCCGGCGCGATTTCGTGGATAAAGTCAACCTGGATCGTCTGGAAGTGATCAACAACCCGCATCTGTGGGGAACAGCGTCCTTCTACATGCCGAGCATCTGGCAACTCGGCTGGCAGAAGAAAGGTCAGGGCGATGCGATAGCATGGCAGTGGCGGATGGCCCGCGGTGCACAATCGCTGCTGGCCCACCTCGAGAACGGGACCACGTTCGTCGATGAAGGCGGAATGGTCTATTCGGGGTATGCGAAAGTTCTGCAAAAGTGGGGGGCTCTTGATCGATCGGTTGAATTCGTCCCGTATTACAAAAAGGACACGGGCATTGACGTGCCACATCAGGGTCAATCAACGCTGGTCTCTTACTATCGCGACCCCGACACAAACCGCATTCTGATGATCGTATCGAACCTGGAGAAAAAGAAGCGCCGGATCAAAGTAACTCTTGATTTCGACAAGCTCGGGCTGGGCGATGACCCCACTATGAAAGTGATCAAAGGCGCCTACCAGCGGCCGGACGGGGTCGATCCCTGGCAGGCTGAAGCTGAACGCCCCGAGGCCAACGACATGAGCCTGGAAGATGATGGCCCGGAGGAATCGGATCTGGACGTCGAGCTTGATCCGCTGAAGGACGAGAAGGAGGCGCGGAAGAAGCGGCGTAACCGCCCGACACTGGAAGGAAACGTGCTCACGGTGCCCA
>CAZXYF010000181.1:0-6573 GCA_964644705.1 uncultured candidatus Brocadiaceae bacterium
CAGTTCCAGGGGCTTGTCCTTGTCGATCCGCCAAAGACCTTTTGGATCGGTGTCATCCTGGCGCAGCATCCAGCAAAAATCTTCATAGCCGAGGCCATACAATGCAGCCACAATGCAATCCGTGAGCGCCCGGAGACGCAGCCGCTCGTGTGGAGAAACAGCCCAGAGTGCCTTCCAGGGCACGGCAGGTGAATCTTCCGCCAACGTCACCCACGACGGAGCGAACATGACACTGCCAGCGGATAATCTTGCGGCCGGCACGCCGGGATCCGCAACTTCTGTTTTCCCCCTGGTCGGAAGTGCCGTCTCCTCCAGATAATGCATGGTGAGGTGGAGGCCGCCAACCCGGAGCCGCAAACAAAAGTCATAGGCCAGAGAAGAGAGAACGGCTGAATAACGCAGAGCTGTTTGCGCGCCTCCGCTCTCCAACCGGAAGTTAGGAGCGGAATGTCCGCAGGGCAAGTGCTGAATGTAAGCGGCGTACATCGTACGCGCATTCGTGGCAGAGGCGATGTCCATTATTCCCACCTTCGCCTGCAATAACCGCTGTTCACCCCTTGCTCGTGCCTCTTCGGCGTCTATAAGGAACTGCGGCCTGACACATTTCGCATTCCAGTCTACGTCTGTCCACACAGCGCTCCGGCCCCGTCCCCTCACCCACCCCTTCTCGCTGAAATCAAACTGGCCGATCATCCGCCCCTCGTACAACGGCAGCATCACATCCTCCACGTCCTCCTCCCGGATCCACCGGGTCCCGTCCCGCGAGGGGATGATGCCTTCGCCGACCTGGACCTGCTCCCCGGCGGCGCGGCAGCGGATGGTGGAATCGGGCGGGGGTTCGGTGCGGGCGTCGCGCCAGCCGCCCTTGAGCCACCGGCCGTAGATGTCCGGCACGTAGCCGTCCTCCTCCGCCTCCGGACGGGGGACGAACAGGTCGCTGTCGTTGGTCATGTCGAACTCGGTCGCATACTGGATCCCCCAGCCGTCCTCCGACTGGTCGCCCAGCAGCACCGAGCCGTCGTAGATCTTCTCCAAAATCTCCAGGTCCCGGCGGGTGCGAATCTCCAGGATGGAACGACTGTTGGGGCTGAAACGGTCGGCCTGCTCCTTGGGGAAGGAGAAGGCGTGGCTCTCGGCCTCCTCCCAACTCGCCGGGTCGTGCTGCATGAAGGCCGTGCTGATACTGTCCGTGCGACCGCCCTTCTCCACCACGATCGGACAAAATTTGAATGACCGATGAATGTCAAAAATGCCCCGTTTGTTCTCGAACCCGAACAGCCATTCCCAGGCGCACTCGTCCAAAAAAACCTGCCGAAGTTCCTGAGTGCCTTTATCGGTGTACAATCCCGATGGCACTATCATCCCCATCCTTCCGGCTTCTTTGAGAAGTGAATGCACAGATTCCAAAAACATTTTGTAGGAGTTGCGGTCCGCTGAACCCTGGTGTCGGAAGGGATGCTCCGATGTCGCATAGCTGGTCTGGTCCTGCCGCCGGCGCGCCCACTGCTCGTGAAGTTTGTCGCTCGTGCGCCAGCGGGCGCCGACGTTCATCAGGTTGAAGGGTTTATTCCGCGAATCCGCCTCCGCGCGCGGCACGTAGCCCCAGGGATTGGCGGCGTTGCGCACCCAGTTGGAATAGCCCTTGAAACGCGAACGGTAGGTCAACCACTCGCGTTC
Organism: uncultured candidatus Brocadiaceae bacterium; assembly: GCA_964644705.1. Classification (GTDB taxonomy): domain Bacteria; phylum Planctomycetota; class Brocadiia; order SM23-32; family SM23-32; genus CAZXYF01. Next base: position 1,678 of record CAZXYF010000181.1, read on the forward strand.
AATACGTCGTTCGGCCTCAAAAAGGCGAGTCTGCTCCTTCAGCGCCTCCTGCTTGCCGCGGGTACGGTAGATGGGATCGTAGTTGGAGAAAAATTCTTTGCTGTTGGGCTTGATTATGTCCCACGGCGGGTTGCCCAGCATGGCGTCGAACCCGGAATTCTTTGCCACGAAGACGTCCGGGAACTCCAGCTCCCAGTGGAAAAATTTTAACTCCGAGGCCACTTCCCGGGCGACCTCGCGCGTCTCCTCGGCGGGGTCGAAGAAGTTGGCGGGGGTGGGCGCCTCCTCCCCCAGGCGGTCGGCGGGCCAGAACCACACCGCGCACCACAGGTCAAAGGCCTCCCGCAGACGGTTGAGCGCCTCATTCCCTTCAATCTCCTCCCGGTAAATCCGCTCCCGTCGTTCAATACCATCCACCGAGACGGGCTGATCGTGGAGTTTTTCAAACACCGCGAGCGCCTCGTCGTGGAGGGCTTCCGGTGCGGTGCCGGTGAAAGTCTCAAAGAGCGGCCGGTCGGCCGATTGAATAAGCTGCCGCAGCTGGGGTTTCACCCGTTCATCCAGCGTATCGTCAATCGCGTCGGTCCACTCGCCTTTATCAAAATGCACCCCATTCCTGTGTTTGGAATCGCCACCGTCCCGATCCCACGCCATCACCGGGTAGTCCTGGAAATAGTCGAACCAGCAGCCCACCAGCGAGTTGCCCACCTTGATTTTATGATCGAGAAACTCGAACGGAAGTTCCGGATCCATGGTCTCGATCCAGAGCGACAGCCGGCACAGTTCCACGGCCATCTCGTTGATATCGACGCCGTATATGCACCGTTCGACGACGTGGCGTTTCAGCACGGCCCGGGTGCGCTCCTCAAACCGTTCATGGTCGGGCGGAACGGGGATGGTTTCCTCTTCCAGTTCTCCCGCCGATTCCTTTCCCATGGGGAGAGTGATCACCGATTCGCCGCGGTTCTCGCGTATCTCCGCCCGCTGCATGACCGATCGGTAGAGAGCTTCGGTGATGCAATCGAGGGCACCCACCAGGAATGATCCGGACCCGCACGCGGGATCACAGGCCTTCACCGACAGGATTTCCGCCGGTTCTTTCGCAACCCGTTTCTCCTCGTCGGATTCATCATACAACAATGGTTCCAACGTCCGGCGCACGGTGGGAACGGCGAGCTGGGGAATGGTGTAGAACGTGCCGGTGCCCTTCCGGGTGCCGCCCGCACGGGAGAGATAGAAACCGCCGGCGGGCACGATACGACGAACGAGATCCTCGGCCTTCTCCGCTTTGCGCTGTTGATAATAGTAATCGGCCTCGTCGGATCGCTGGCTGATGAGCCCGGCGACCTCGACCGCCCGCATAGCCCAGCGGTGAGCTCGCCGTTTCAGTTTCTCATCCCGAGACAGGGCCGCTTCCTCCGGTTCCCCCTCATCCGCCGCGGCGTCCTCATCCGTATCCTCCAGAATCTCATCTTCGCCGGTTTCCTCCTCAATCTCCTCGGTATCCACATCCGTCCCCTCAACGCTCTCCCCGGAGAGTTCGGAAATGAGATCCGCCAGTGCATCGTCCCCCATATCCTCCAGAAGCGACAGGGGAAGAATGGGTTCGCGACCGATGTTGAGGAAGACGGTGGGTTCACCGGCCTCGCGGAGCCCGTAATCCAGCAGGGCCTCGTAGATGATGCCGACGTATTCAACGCGGAGCTGACCAAAATCAACCGGCCCGCTGGCCCACGTGTTCGTCCGCCCCCGTTTCACCTGAACCGGGGCGATCTTCAGCATGCGCAAAATCCGGTACACCATGAAATCAGAGACGTTGAGGTCGGTGTTTTCCAGCAACGTCAATGCCCGTATCACCGGATCTTTTGCGTCGGGATCGCCGGGTCGAAACAGCAGCCCTCCGTAGCGCGGAATATTCAAATCCGGATGGGATGCCCCTCTGTAGACGAGGGAGAACAGACCGAGGAGGCGCGGCCAGGCGGATTGTTGCTGCCGCAGCTGATCCACACCTTCATGGCTCCGCGCACGCTGGAGTTCTTCAAAAAGGCCTTCAAGCCCGTAACTGGCGTTATACGCCTCCACGTCCCGCGGCAACATCCCCCGCGCTTCTGCAAAGAGAATGACGACCATCCGCATGACCAATCGCGACGCCGCCTGATAAAGGGCATCCAGTTGATCGCGACCATCAAGTGTCGATCCATCGGGGGCTTTTCGCAGTGGTTCGCGGTAATCGGGATCGCGTCGGCAGGCATTCTCCACCGGTTCAAGAAGCGCCTCCACCGCCTCGCGCACACGTTCACCGAGAACGGCGGAAAGATCACTCTGGCGTTTTCTGGAGAGCTCGATGGCCTCCAAAAGTGGGAAATCAACGTCCTCCCTGGGCCGCATGCCGGATGGGCCGAGAAGTGTGAGGAATCCATGCAGCCGGGGACGCAGGTTTTTCTGCTCAAACCAATCCTCGGTCTCCCATTCCACCCAGCAATCGTGATCCAGTCCCGCGAAGCACAGCCGAAACTGCGACCCGTTGGTCATGAGCCCCAGCCGGCAATCGGTATCACGGAGCAGTTCCAGGAACCGTCCATATTCTTTGCGTCCACGCCCCATCCCCACTTTCGCGGATTCCGAGATCCACACCAGCATGTTGGCATCGGCACCCGGGTCGTCACTTCGGAGCAGGACACGACTGGCCCGCAGACGTTGTCCGGTCATCGAATCGGTGGCGTATTTATCGGGCACATTGGGGCCTTTGAGCCAGAGATTGCCGCTGTGCCCCAGGAAATCCTCCAGCACCGCATCGACCCACCGGTGAAGCTCCGGAGTGGCACCCGACAGATCTTCATCGCGTTCATCCAGCCAGGTAGCAAACCGATTATATTGATCCCGTAGCTGCATGTACCGGCGATATGAGGGTTGATCGGGACCGTCGGGGAACATCTCGTCAAGCACCGTCGGGGCGATCAGGAGCCCGTTCTGCCGCAGTTCGGTGAACCACGCGTGTTGATCAGAAACAGAAGTAACCGGCATGTATGTAATCTCCGTTCACAGTATCGTGCGCATATTTATTTTTACGTCAATCCAATCATGCTGCAAAAATCAGAATGGGAAAACAATGCTTCCATTACCGCGGGTGGAGCCGTTTTACCCGGAATTCACGATTATATATCCCTTTCAGGGAAAATGATTATTGCTGCAATCGTCTCCAGGGTAGGATTGGCAAACGGCGTCAATCCAACCCTGGGCTCTAAATATGTATCCCCTTCGGGGAAAACCTCAGACGTCCATCCAGTCTTCAACTTCGAGTTCGGGGATTCGGTCAAAATGACTGCGGTTGTGGGTCACAATGAGCAAGTCGTTGGTTTCGGCAATTCCCGCTATAAGCAGGTCAACGTCATCTATAAGCCGACCGCGTTTTCTGAGCTGTGCATACCACCGAGCAGACGTGTTGGCGGCTTCTCGTGTGAGCGGGAACACACGATTCAAGTCGGCAAACTGCTGGAAATCAGACAACAAATTAGCATTATCGCGATACGCCAATCCGCTCTGTATCTCGTAGTACGTCAGGATGCTCATATTCAAACAGTCGTAATCATCCAGATAGGCCGCCACCCGGTCACGCACCGCCGGCTCACCACGCAAGAAATACGACACCGTATCCGTATCAAGAAGCGCGGGTTTCACGGTCGCCTCCTCGACCCAAACGAATCTTCACGTCGACGGCGTGTCTCCCGGAGAAAGGCGCTAAAATCCTCCTCAGGCATTTTATCCCAGTTTCCTGCGAAACTCATAATCCTTTCGGCGGAACGGCCGCCGTCCCCACACGAGGAGATTCTGTCCATTGATGACATCCCCCCGATGGCCTGCTCTACACGCTCCCGCTGCCATTCGGACAATCGGTGACCGTTTTTCTGCAATCGTTCCTGCACGAAATCAGGATGCTGACAGGCACGTATAAGCGCATCATGGGCTTCATCCTGAAGAGCTCCATTTTCATAGCGGTTGATCGTTGCCTCACTCATGCCCAGAAGAGCAGCGAAGGATTTCTGGCTCAAATTGTAAGCCTCACGAACGGCCTTTATCTGACCGGGCGCAAGCAGACCATTCTCTTCCCTGTATTTATGACGGGCTGCATCGACTATTTGCTCGTCTTTTTCATCCTCTCCGATCTCCGCACCACATCTATCACATACTTCGACTTTGACGGGCACAGTGATTTTGGAATGCCGGATCTCGTATGTTTCTTCGCGTTCCCGAATTCGCGTCCCGCGATATCGTTCACATCTGGGACAAAATTTGTTCATAATCGCCTCCTTACCTGTCCGAACGACGGCACTCTATTGAGATACTATCCCATGATAGCATTTCTGGCAAGGTTTTGTCTGGGATTGCGGTAAAGATCACGTCACCATGGCATCCACCGGCGCCGTTTGCCGTTTTCCCCAACGGGGATATATTCTTAGAGCCCGGGGTTGGGCCGAACGCCGTTTCTTGGCCCTACCCCGGGAAGGCCGACGCACGAGACGGTCTTCTCCAACGGGGATGTATAACCGTTGACATTTCATTGCGGTCACCGCCATGGCGGGCACATCGACCGGATACCGAAGGGGCGATTGCCCGGCGTCGGATCATCAATGTGTTTCCCACCGTGTATTGCGGATTGTGACGATTATATATCCCTTTCAGGGAAAATCTTTGGGCCCGGAACCCTTCCCGGGGTAGGATTGGCAAACGACGCCAATCCAACCCCGGGCTCTAAATAGGTATCCCCTTCGGGGAAAACGGCAGCGCGCGTTTCATTTTCAGCCGCCGTGTTACCCCACTAAGCGGGCCGAATAAAGTCCGTTCCTGTTTTGATTTGAATTACCAAGACGAGTGCGACAGCGCCTCCTAAAACGCATG
>CAZXYF010000182.1:0-6506 GCA_964644705.1 uncultured candidatus Brocadiaceae bacterium
AGAGTTATGCAGATTACTCATTACGGCATCCATGTTTCCGGATCAGGAGTTCTGAAACGTACATAAAAAAACCGGATGACGCCCGCGGGCATCATCCGGGTAGTGAGTACGTTTCAGGAGTTGCGCTTTACTCCGCGTAGCACGAACGGAGTGCCGCCTGCACGACGTCATCCACCTGCGGAAGGAAAGCCTTTTCAAGGACCTCCGACTGCGGTGAGATCGAATCAGCCGAACCAATTCGTTCGATGGGGGCATCCAGGTAATCAAATGCTTTGGTCTGGATCTGTGATGCGATCTCCGCCGTGTAGCTTCCCGTTTTGCACGCCTGGCTGGCAACCACGCAGCTTCCGGTTTTTTTGATGGATTCCAGAATCGTTTCCATATCCAGCGGCATGAGCGAACGCGGATCGATAACTTCCGCCTCGACGTCGTGTTCCTCGGAGAGCGTTTCGGCCACCTCCGGTATGAAATCGGCCACAAATCCCCAGGCAACGATCGTAACATCCTCCCCTTTGCGGCGCACGGCTGCTTCACCGAAGGGAATGAGATACTCCTCCTCGGGGACCTCGGATCGGCGGTTATACAGCTGCTGGGATTCCACAAACACCACCGGGTTATCGTCGCGAATAGCCGTCTTCAGCAGGCCTTTCGCATCGTATGCGGTGGAGGGATAGACCACTTTCAGGCCGGGTGTGTGGGTTGAATGCGACTCCAGGGCCTGGGAATGTTGTCCGCCGTAGCCCTTGCCCGCGCCGGTGGAGGTTCGCAGGACCATGGGGATGTTGTTCCGGCCGCCGCTCATGTAGTGCCATTTGGCTCCCTGGTTATAGAGTTGATCACCGGCCATGAACTCAAAATCGCTGTACATGAGCTCGACGACTGGTCGCATGCCGGTCATCGCGGCGCCGACGCCCGTGCCGACGATAGCCGCTTCACTGATACTCGTGTTGAAAACGCGTTCGCGACCAAAAGCTTCGAGCAGGCCTTTGGTGACCTTGAAGGCTCCTCCGTAATCGGCTACATCTTCACCGTAGATCACCACGCGATCGTCTCGTTCCATCTCTTCAATCATTGCTTCGCGCAAAGCTTCTTTGAGCGTGATGGTGCCGTCCTTGCGCTTGGGACGCGGTGGCTCTTCATACGTCCTCGCATCGGAATGTTCCGGCGGTACATCATCGGCAAAGGAGTCGGTGAAGACGTACTTAGTCACTTCATCGGCCGGTGGGTCCGCTGCTTTGGCCGCGCGAATGGCCGCCTCTTCATGCCGGTTCTGGACGGTCTCTTCCAGGTCCTCGACCTCATCCTCCTCGGCGACTCCCGTCTCAAGGATGGCCGATTTGAACGTATCGATGGGATCGATATCCCGCCAGGCTTTTTCTTCGTCTTTCTTGCGATACTCCGTTCGGGGATCACTCAGGCTATGCCCCTGGTAGCGGTAACACATGAGTTCCCGGAGGACGGGACCGTTGCCTTCGCGGGCGAGTTGTGCAGCGCGATTCATCGAATCCCTCACCGCCAGAACGTCCATACCGTTGACGACTTCCGCATTCATCGCTTCCGGATGGAAACCAGCGGCCCGGCGCGAGAGATAATCCACATTGGTGACCTCGCCTCTCTGCTGTCCGGTCATGCCATAGTGGTTGTTGATGATGACGAAGATGGTGGGAACGCCGGAGTCGTTTTCGGACAGGTCATTGGTGAACTGCGCCATGGAGGCCATGTTGAGTGATTCGAGGACCACACCGTTGGAATAAGCGCCGTCTCCCGCAAAACAAACAACCACCTGATCGTCGTCCATGTAGCGGCAGCTGTAGCCCGCTCCCGTGGCGAGTGGGGTGGATCCGCCCACGATAGCGTTAGCACCAAGGTGGCCGGAGGCAAAGTCGGCGATGTGCATTCCGCCGCCGCGTCCCCGGCAGTATCCGTCTTCCTTGCCGAACAGTTCGGCGATGGTGCGGTAAATGTGCTCGTCCTTGGCCTTCTCCCGTAGCTCTGCTCCGCTGAGCGATTGAGCATCCTCGGTGTCCAGCCAGTCGCGAATTTGTTCCTCGTCGCGTTCACGTATGGCCGAATAGCCTTTAGCTATGCCATCGCCGTGTCCGCGATGCGTGCTTGTGATCAGATCGTGCAGCCCAATACTTGCGCACGCCCCAACGCTGGTGGCCTCCTGGCCGATGGACAGATGGGTGGGGCCACGGTACTGGAAGTTCATCTTGCGCAAAGGAGCGAACTGTTGATGGCGCAGCGCCAGTATCATCTGCTCGAAAGCGCGGATGCTGAGCATCCACTCCAGCATGTCCATAGCATCATCTGAATCCAGCGTCCCGCCGCTCAGTTCGTCGTTGAGGGACTTGTCATACTGGAACGCGGGAATAGAGGGGAATTCCAGCGTTCGGGCTTCAAAATCGGGGTAAACGGAGATGTCGCGTACCACGTCTGGTCCTCCGTAGGAATTGTAGGAAAAATAAATATCGAAATCTGGACATCAAGTCCGATGGGTCGGCGCCAGTACGGAATTGGGCCGTTCGAATCCAGATCCGCTTTTTCAGACGGAGCCTAACCCCCGGGATGTCCCGGTGTGGGGTCATTGGATGCTTTGCGGATCCATGTGCAGGGAGTAAAACTCAAGAGGGCACGCACACGAATTGCAGCGGGCCCTCTCGGAGAGAGGGGGGAGGCTGGTTAGGCGCTCTTGCGGTGTTTTTGTTCGAAGAGACTGCGTTCACCCCGGACCACTTCCGGTCCCACCACATAGGTTTGGCCTTTGGGTTGCGAGGGCAGATGGAACAGCGGATCAAGCATAACTTTCTCCATCACCGTGCGCAGGCCACGCGCGCCGGTGCCTTTGTCCTTGGCATTGCGGGCGATCTCGGCCAGCGCTTCCTCGCTGAATTCAAGATGGGAATCCTCGAATTCAAAGAACTTCTTATACTGCTGCACCAGGGCGTTTCGGGGTTCCAGCAGAACCTGAACAAGTTCTTCTTCACCCAGGGGCATCAGGGGAGCGATAACCGGCATACGGCCCACGATTTCCGGGATGAGCCCGAATTTGATCAGGTCATCATCGGTCACCAGGCTCAATGCCCTGGCCAGTTCATCAGTCTCGTCCTCGACCTCGTTGTCATCGCCGCCGGCGCCAAAGCCGATTTGCTGTTGATTCGTTCGTTTTTGAACCACTTCCTCGATGCCGGAAAAACTCCCGCCACAGATGAACAGAATATCGGTGGTGTCGATCTGGATATACTGCTCTTCGGGATGCTTACGTCCCGCGTGGGTGGGAACGTTGGCGGTGGTACCTTCCAGCATTTTCAGCAGTGCCTGCTGGACTCCTTCACCACTGACGTCGCGGGTGATACTGGTATTCTGGCTGGTCTTGCCGATCTTGTCGATTTCATCGACGTAGATGATGCCCTGTTGCGCGCGTTCAACATCGAATTCCGCGGCCTGAATCAGCTTCAGGAGCACATTTTCGACATCTTCGCCCACGTAGCCCGCTTCCGTCAGGGTCGTGGCGTCCGCGATGGCAAACGGCACATTCAATGTCCGCGCCAGGACCTGGGCGATGAGCGTTTTACCGCATCCAGACGGTCCGACGAGAAGAACGTTGCTTTTATCAAGTTCGACATCGTCGGACATTTTGTTGGCGATGCGTTTATAGTGATTGTGCACGGCCACGGAGACCGTCTTCTTGGCCTGTTCCTGGCCGACCACATATTCATCGAGCATATCTTTTATTTCAGGAGGGGCAGGAATCCGTTCGACAGGCGTCGTATCACCGTCATAGGCGGTCTCCTGCTGTACGATTGAATGGCAGAGCTCGACGCATTCATCGCAGATAAAAGTATCCTGACTGCCTCGAATAAGGCGCTGCACGTCGTCGTAGCTTTTGCCACAAAATGAGCATGCTTCGCGGTGGTAATCCTCGTTGTCCTGATTACCGGGCATCTTGAACTCCTGTAGTTAGTAGTATGGTTCTGTCGTGACCGGGAACGGAAAACTCAGTCGTCCTGAGGACGGTCCCCAGGTGACGACAGTATTTCATCCACAAGTCCGTAATCTCGTGCTTCCGATGCCGAGAGATAGAACTCCCGATCGGTATCGCGCGAGATCTTGTCCAGCGGCTGATCTGTGTGATCCGCCAGAATCTGATTGATCCACTTCTCTAGTTTAACCATTTCATCGGCATGAATGCTAATGTCCGCCGCCGTTCCTTCCATGCCACCCCATGGTTGATGCAGCATAACACGGGAGTGGGGGAGGCTGAAACGTTTCTCGGGAGCGCCACCGGCCAGCAGAACGGCCGCTACGCTATAGGCCTGTCCGACCACGTAGGTCGAAACGTCGGGTTCAATAAGCTGCATGGTGTCGTAAATGGCTAAACCGCTGGTGACCATGCCTCCCATTGAGTGGATATAAATGTGGATATCCTGATTTTTATTCTCATTCTGAAGGTATAAAAGTTGGGCAATTACGGTGTTGGCAACCGAGTCGTTGATGACCGAACCAATAAAAATGATGCGGTCCTCAAGAAGACGGGAAAAAATATCATAGCCCCGTTCTCCGTGAGCGGTTTTCTTCACGACCATGGGCACCATGCCACCACCACCTTGACCTTTCGGCGAGGCGGTTTGCTCAGACATCGGATGTTCTGCTTCCTCGTGTGTCACTGTTTATGTTGTCCTGGTAAGTATGCAGTTTATTCGTTGTCGGATTCTTCGGTTGCGGACTCTTCATTGTCGACATCTGTTTCAGATTCGGGTTCCGCCGTCTCATCCGTCTCGGATTCGACTTCCAGATCCCCGGCGGTTGCCTCCGCTTCCTCCTGCCCCTCCTGGCTGAACTCTTCCGGAGAGACCTTCGTGACATTCGCGTGTTCGAGGAGGTGCTCCACCGTTTTTTCACTGCGCAGATCGGATCGCAGCGAGCTCATCATATCGTTTTTCTCCAGATACTTCCGGGCTTGCTCCACGGACCAGTCCTGACGTCCGGCGAGAGCACGGACCTGTTCCTGCACCTCATCATCAAGCACGTAGATGCGTTCTTTATCGGCAATCTGCCGCAGGAGGAATGTGCTTTTCAGGTTCCGCTTTGCCATCTCGCGGGACCGATGTGCCTGGCTCCGGGCGAATTGTTCGGCCTCTTCGCGGGATTGCCCTTCGCGCAGCGCTCGGGTCAGCAACCGCTGCATCTCATCTTGCGTTGCCTTTTGCACGAGGGCATCGGGCATCTCCATATCAACCTGCTCCAGCAGCTTGTCGGTCAACATCTGACGGGTGATGTTCTGCTCCTGCTCCTCAACATTACGTTCGAGACGGTCGGCAATGAACTCCCGGAGCTCATCCACGCTGTCCATGTTCATCGTTTCCGCGAGTTCATCATTGATTTCAGGGGATTCGCGGCGGTAAACTTCCTCGATTTCAACGACCAGCTCCACCGGTTCGTCGGTCATGTCTTCCAGTAGATCACCGTCTTCGGGCAGGTTGTCTTCCAGCAGTTCGCCCTCGATTTCAATGGTGTCGCCGGCCTCCGCACCTGTTATGGCGCCTTTGATCCCCTCGACCTTGAACGGTCCGATCTGTTTCTCCTCGGGAACGAATTCCACTTCGTTGCTCCACTGGGCTTCCTCGTCGCCCGGAACGTGGAGTTGGGCAGTGATGTAATCCTCAATGTCGATGCCACCTTCTTCAACCTCCTCCCAGCTGGCCATTTGCTGGGCAAAACGCTCCATTTCCTGGTCGATCATCTCTTCGCTAACTTCCTGGGCCGGGACTTCAATTTCAAGGCCCTTGTATTGTTCTTCCTCGATCTCGACCTGTGGCAGGACCTGGACCGTGAAATCACATTCAATGGGTTCGCCAACTTCCCAGTCCATCTCGTCAGGATCCGGTCCGTCCTCGGTTGCAACAACTGAGAGGTCATGTTCCTGCACTGCGGCGTCATACGCCTCCTGCAGGACGGAGCCGACCAGGTCATCGGTCAGCCGGCTTCCATACCGTTTTTTGACCAGCCCGAGAGGTGCGTTGCCGGGGCGGAATCCGGGGACCTGGGCATTTTTCTGCAGTCGTTTGAGTTCCTCCTCGAATCGGTTCTCAAGGAACTCAGCATCGATGTGGGCGTGAATGGTACATTTGCATTCGCCGTCCCAGGAGACCTCGGTGCGAATGTCCTCGTTTTCCTGCTCCGTCGTCTCAGTATCCGCGGAAGCCATCGCCTGTTCCGTATCTTCAGTATCTTCAGCCATCAATTCATCCTCAGGTAAGCGCTAAACAGGTAAATTAAGTCCGTATATAGAAAAAACAGGGCTCAACCCTGTTACGTTCAGGTTAGCAAAACGAGATGCCCAGAGTCAAGCGTCAAAATGCCCCAGATAGCCGCGTGACGAGCCCGACACAGGTGGATGGTAAGGTTTGGGGCAGTGCTGTCCAAAACGTTCAAAAATGCGTTCCGATTGTATTTCCATGAGCCCCATCGGGGCGGATTCATACTAGCCCGACATGGAGCGATCT
>CAZXYF010000183.1:0-3995 GCA_964644705.1 uncultured candidatus Brocadiaceae bacterium
AGGGTTCTCAAACAATGTTCCGATCTATCCGTTGCCTCCATCGGCACAGGGCCGATGGAGGGCTGGTTGGTGCGTCGGCGCACGTAGTGGCTAATCATCTGGACCCCCGGGGCAGGCCCGGAGGGGTCAAACTGCAGCGAATTGTCCCCAGGGGCACACCGGATGTTATTTCCAGCTATTTGGCGAATTGGGGTTCATTGTATTTTCCAACGGATCAGGAGTTCTGAATCTGTTCCGGTTTTCAGATTGTTGATATCACTCACCTTGTTACAAGGCCCCACCGAGAGGAGCTCGGTGATGGCTCAAACTGAAATCCGTAAAACATTTTTCCGATCCGCTTAGCTTACAGATAACGATGGTTTTTGTGCCGTTTGATGGCTCCGAAGGAGCGGTATATACCACGCTCAGGGTGGAGTGTAAAATGTGGCGTGAGAGGTGTGTCTTGTCGCCAGTCATGCAAGCCATTCGCCGTACGCCGAACAGGACCCGTGGGGCCACCATTCCTGAAATCACAGGGGATGAACCAGTTGGCGAAATTGGAACGTGAGTGTTGTGAATGCAAAAGGTTATGAATTCAGCGAACAAATTCAAACAGGATAATGACATCATCTCACCCCGAAATGAACACTCAACCGCCCTGCGCCGCTCTGCCACCATTGCTGCGTTTTGCCGACGGTCGGACCGTGCGGACCCGGGAGGACTGGTTACGACGCCGGGAGGAAATCCGCACCCTCATGTGCGAGACGTTCGTGGGCTGGCCGCCGGTGGAATCACCGGAGCTGCTGAACGCGCGGACGATGGAGGATGCAGGCGAAGACGATGGAACGCGACGCGAACGGGTGGAGCTGTGTTTTGATACCACCAACAACGCGACTTTTGAGATCGAAATACACAGCCCGGCGGGCGATGGGCCGTTCCCGCTGTTCATCATGCCCGGTCCGTATGCCTGGTGGCATGAGGTGGCGCTGGAGCATGGCTACATGGCATGTATATATCCCGGCGCGGATGGTAATGATGCCACGGATGTTTTTGCGGAAGCCTACCCCGACGCCACCTGGAGTCTGCTCCTCCGCCGGGCCTGGCTGGGCAGCCGGGCACTTGATTATATGCTCACGCGTGAGGACGTGATTGAAGATGAGGTATGCATGACCGGCCACTCACGCAACGGAAAACAGACATTGATTGCCGCCGCCTTCGACGAGCGCATTAAGGCAGTGGTATCGAGCAGCTCCGGTTCTCCCGGTGCCGCTCCCTATCGCTTTACTTCCCGCGAGACCTTCGCCGAAGCTCCGGCCGATTTTTTCGGCGAGTGGTTCCGGCCGGAACTGCGCCACTACACCGGTCGCGAACACGAACTGCCCATTGACGCCCACGGCTGGTACGGGCTGATCGCCCCACGACCCGTGCTGATCAGCACGGCTTTCAACGACGGATGCGAACCCACTTTTGCGGTGGAACGTGGCTACCGGGCAGGACGCGAGGTGTATGAATGGATGAATCATCCCGAACGGCTGCGCATCCGGTGGCGTCCCGGAGGTCATCACAGCACTCTGGACCGGGAGATGGTTGATAGCTACTTCGACTGGTTTGATCTCAGTTTCGGACGCGGGGAGGTGACACGCGAAGATTTTCCGGAAACCTTCATCCATCGCTTTGACTGGGACGTCTGGCGACGAAAACAGAAATCCGAAAGTCTGTCTCCGCCCGAAGAACAGACCCATCGGCGAAAACGAGTGAGGTGGATGCTGGGCAAAGCGCCAGAAACCATCCCCTGGGATGACCGCCAGAGCGAGCAGGCGCGCGGCACGCACCGGGCTCTGGGACTGGAGCCCCCCGAACGGGTGGAGCGCGGCGAATACAGTTTTTTACACGAAGAAGAATCGGAGCTGATGTCCCACGACCGGTGGGCGCTGGACGGGACGAGACGGATGCCGGTGAGTTTCGGCGAGAATGTGCGGGGAAACCTGTATTTCGGGAAAAACATATCCGCGGCCGCGCCGGTGGTCATCTGGCTGCATCCGCTTTCGTATCACAGCGGCTACAACGAGGGCTATCCCGGCGGTTGGTCGATGCCGGAAGACGGTCGCGGGCGCACCACGATCTACCACTGGCTTGCCGCCGCGGGATATGTCGTGCTGGCGTTCGATCAGTGCGGATTCGGCCTGCGACTGCTTGAGGGACGGGACTTCTACGATCAGTTCCCGCAGTGGTCCCGTTTGGGACGGATGGTGCATGACGTTCATCGTGCTGTTGATTTTGTCGGAGGCGGCGATGGCGAGGTAGCCGGTGATCCGCCGCCGATGGATTCCGGGCGCATTGCAGTCGTTGGGTATGGTGTCGGCGGTACGGTGGGATTGTTTTCCGCCGCGCTCGATGATCGCATCGGGGCGCTGGCATCGATCTGTGGTGTCACCCCATGGCGCGGCGACGGCGAAGATCGACCCACCGGCGGCATACGACGCTGGTGGCAGTGGCACGCTCTGCTCCCCAGGCTGGGGCTTTTCCGTGGACGCGAAGACGAGATACCCTGTGATTTCGATGATCTGCTGGCCATGATTGCACCACGCCCGTGCCTGATCGAAGCGCCCCGCTACGACCGAACGGCCGATCACGGAGCCGTTCTGGGATGCATCGACCGAGCGCGGGAGTGCTGGGATGGCGCCGCTGGTTCGGAGGGACTGACCGTGCACACCCCGCCCGTATCGAATCAACTGCTGAGAAAACAACAGAACCGAATCGTCGCCTGGCTGGAAACAATGCAAATGGATGGCTGAACTCTGTTGGCGTATTCCCGCGCCCGGCCGGCACACACACTAACACAATTTGGAGACGACCAGACCCATGCGCATGCGAATCCAGAACATAATGTCGACGATCCAGCATACATGTGATTTCCCCGCAATTTTTCACCGGCTGGAAAGCCGGGGTGCCGCTTCCGAAAACCTGGTATGAGTTGCCGGACGGGCGGAAATATTTTATCCGGAAAGATGTCAAGCATGCGATGTCCAAACATCTGAATACCACTTACAGAGCACCGCGCGCATTCCCACAGGACCCTAAACCCTATCACGATGCGGACGAAGGGTGGACCAAACAGTTCGGCATCATGCTCGCCGGTTTCGAGGCCATCTCGCGGATTCACGGCTCCGGGGACAAGCAACAACTCCGAAAACTCTATCACGGTATCACCGGACGCGGCGCCGGATTACCGAAAAACCGGGGAACTGAGGCGCACAAGACGGCCGTTCCCCATATCAATTACCTGTTGCGAGGAATGAGCCTGGGCTGGGGAAAAGTCGTGGTCCTCACCGGGAAACTACCGACCTTCCCCGACACCTATGAAGGGGCCGATCGCATGACCGGTGCGCAGATGAGATACTGGTCTTTAACCGGCTACGACAACTCAAAAATTCTGGAAGGTATTGCCGGCGGCGCGGTGCAGTCAATCAGGGATGATGAACTGATCCTCGATGAGAATCGCAGGTACATCATCGTCATGTCCCGCAAAAACAATCGGCCATCCAACGCAACCGCAGAAAACGGATGTACCTGGAGGGCCTGGGGCCCCGGCGCGGAATACAGCTGGACCCTGCGATGGATGAGCGTCGAACCGAAATGGGCATTTAAATTGTCGCCGGACGAAGAACTTCTCAAGTGGTCGGAAACGTCATGGTCGGGGGCCAACTATGATCCAGGCCTGATTGGCGAAAACGATCATGATGGTGTCCTGAAAGAGTATTTGCCCCGGGTGCATTACATGAAAAAGAGCAAGTTTGAAGCCCTGGGCAACAACTTCTCCGCCGAGGACATTCCTGTCTGGACAAAATGAACCCGGAATCGGGGAGAATAACAGGCCGGACCAACCCTCAAACGTTTTATCTGGCAACATCGCATGTTCCATCATCCCGGCAACTCCGGGCTGATCTATTTCACGGCTGTCCGCGGGCGAGATTCAGAACTCCTGATCCGTTGGAAAATACAGTGGACCCCAATCC